>NZ_CP082945.1:4043750-4372500 GCF_019933235.1 Streptomyces angustmyceticus
CGAGGCAGAGCGCGATCGGGTCCAGGCCCGCGCCGCCGTGCTCGGGCGCGATCGGCAGGCTCAGCAGGTCGGCGTCGGCGAGCTTGCGCCACAGCACGCGGTCGAAGTCGTCGGCGACCGCACCGGGGGTGAGTGCCGGACTGGGCACGCTGTCCGGAGCGACCCCCGAGAAGACGGCCTTGGCCGCTTCGACGGCAGCCTGCTGCTCCTCGGTGAAGGTGAAGTCCATTGCTCTGTCCTCCCACGCGGCGCCTCGAACTGACGATGCGTCAAGGTAGAACAGGTTGCAGGAATTGGGAATGGCGGAAGCGGGGAAGGGCGGGAGGAGTTGGGGGCGTGGGGCGGCCGCTGGGGCTGCCCGGTGGTGGGCGTGGTTGTTGGCGGAGAGGTGGAGGACTTGGTGCCGGGCGGAGCTGTGTGGCTATGCAGCTGTGTAGGCGCGAGACGTGGCGTACGCAGTTGATGCAGGCCCGGTTGATGGCGGATGCCGCTGTGGGACCGGCGCAGCCTTCTCTGCCTGCTCGGGCGGCCCATGGACCGGCAGGCAGTTGTTCACGGTTGCCGGTCCCATCCCGGACCCGCTCCTGGGGAGGGAGCAGATCGGCGCCCGGCGCCGTACCGCCTGCCCCTGCCTCCGCCTCGGGCCCGCCCCGGAGCGGACCTACCGGTCGAAGTCCAGCTCGACCTTCTCCGTGACCGGGTGGGACTGGCAGGCCAGGACATACCCCGCGTCGACCTCGTCGGATTCCAGGGCGAAGTTGCGGTCCATGCGTATCTCGCCCGACACCAGGAAGGCGCGGCAGGTGCCGCAGACGCCGCCCTTGCAGGCGTACGGGGCGTCCGCGCGGTTGCGCAGGACGGCTTCGAGCAGCGACTCGCTGTCGTGGACCGGCCAGGTGCCGGAGCGGCCGTCGAGGGTGGCGGAGACGGTGCTGTGTGCTGGAGTGGTGGTGGCGGGGGCGGTCGGGGTGCCGTTGTCGACGTGGAAGATCTCTTCGTGGATGCGGGTGCGGGGCACGTCGAGGGCGCGGAGGGCGCGTTCGGCGCCTTGGACCAGGCCGTAGGGGCCGCACAGGTACCAGCCGTCGACGGAGTCGATCTTCAGGAGCGCGGGCAGGAGGGAGCGGAGCCGGGTCTCGTCCAGGCGGCCGGAGGGCAGGCCGGCTTGTTGTTCCTCGCGGGAGAGGGTGTGGATGAGCTGGAAGCGCTGGGGATAGCGGTCCTTGAGGTCGGCCACCTCCTCCAGGAACATCGTCGATGCCGCCGTGCGGTCGCTGCGGATGAGGCAGAAATGGGCGTCCGGCTGCCGGTCGAGCAGGGTGGCGGCGATGGACAGCACGGGCGTGATGCCGCTGCCGCCGACGATGCCGACGAAGTGGCCGGGGCGGGGTTCGAGGGTGAAGCGGCCGGCCGGGGCCATCACGTCCACCGTGTCGCCGACGGCCAGTTCCTTGAGCGCGTAGGTCGAGAAGGCGCCGTCCTCGACGAGGCGGATGCCCACCCGCAGCACGGGCCGGTCGGTGGCGGGGGCGCAGATGGAGTACGTACGGCGGATCTCCTGGCCGTCGACGGATCTGCGCAGCGCGATGTGCTGTCCGGGAGTGTGCCGGAAGGTGGTGTGCAGCTCGGGCGGGACCTCGAAGGTGACGGCCACCGCGTCGTCCGTGAGCCGCTCGATCTCCCGGACCTGGAGCGGGTGGAACATCACAACTCCTTGAAGTGGTCGAAGGGTTCGCGGCAGGACTCACAGCGGCGCAGTGCCTTGCACGCCGTGGAGGAGAACCGGCTCAGCAGGGTGGTGTCGGTCGATCCGCAGTGCGGGCAGCGGATGGTGAGGTCGACGGTGACCGGGCCGTCGGCCGGTCCCGTGGGGCGCGGGGGCGCGATGCCGAATTCGGCGAGCTTGCGGCGGCCCTCGGCGGTGATCGCGTCCGTGGTCCACGGCGGGCTGAGGACCGTACGGACCTCGACCTCGGGCATCCCGTGGTCGTGCAGCACGCGCTCGATGTCGGCCGACATCGCTTCGATGGCGGGGCAGCCGGTGTAGGTCGGGGTGAGGTGCACCTCGACCCGGCCGGGCGCGGTCAGGTGGACATCGCGCAGCACACCGAGTTCGGCGAGGGTGAGTACCGGCAGCTCGGGGTCGGGAACGGAGCCGGCCAGCGCGCGCAGTTCCTCTTCGAGGGCGGCGGTGGTCACCATGCCGCCCCCGGGTGGCTGCGGTGGAGGTGCTGCATCTCGGCGAGCAGCCGTCCGAACGACTCGGTGTGCAGGCCCTGGCGGCCCGCGCCGGCCGTCCAGGCGCCGTGCCGGGGGCCTTCGGGGACGGTGAGGGCGGCCTGCTCCAGGGTGGCGGTGATGCGCGCGGTCCAGCTGTCGTGGAGGGCCGGCCAGGGCACCGTTTCCAGGCCCTCCACCGGTTCGAAGAGTTCGCCGGTGAAGCGCCAGAGGGCGTCCAGGGCGTGTTGCATCCGGGTGTGGCTCTCGTCGGTGCCGTCGCCCAGGCGCAGTGTCCACTGGTGGGCGTGGTCGCGGTGGTAGGCGACCTCCTTGACGGCCTTCGCGGCGAGCGGGGCCAACTCGCTGTCGGTGGTGGCGAGATGACCGAACAGCAGCTCCTGGTAGGTGGAGAAGTAGAGCTGGCGGGCGATGGTGTGGGCGAAGTCGCCGTTGGGCTGCTCGACGAGCTGGAGGTTGCGGAACTGCCGCTCCTCGCGCAGATAGGCCAGTTCGTCCTCATCGCCCACGAGGGAGAGCAGCACACGGGCCTGGCCGAGCAGGTCCAGCGCGATGTTGGCCAGCGCGACCTCCTCCTCCAGGACGGGCGCGTGGCCGGCCCATTCGCCCAGACGGTGGGAGAGGATCAGGGCGTCGTCCCCGAGGGGCAGGGCCGGGGTGGCGGTGACGTTCATCAAAGGTGATGCACCCCGTCCGGAATCTCGTAGAAGGTCGGGTGGCGGTAGGGCTTGTCACCGGACGGCTCGAAGAAGGAGTCCTTCTCGTCCGGTGAGGAGGCGGTGACCTCGGCGGAGGGCACCACCCAGATCGAGACGCCCTCCGAGCGGCGGGTGTAGAGGTCGCGGGCGTTGCGCAGCGCCATCGCGGCGTCCGGCGCGTGCAGGCTGCCGGCGTGGGTGTGGGAGAGGCCGCGGCGGCTGCGGACGAAGACCTCCCACAGGGGCCAGTCCGCGGGCCGGGCGGGCGCGTCCGCGGTGGGCGCGGGGGCCTCGGCGGGGCGTGGAGTCGTCATCGGGTGGCCTCCCCGTGCTTGGCCGCGTGTGCGGCGGCTGCCTCGCGCACCCAGGCGCCTTCCTCGTGCGCCTGCCGGCGGCGGTTGATCCGCTGTTCGTTGCAGGGACCGTTGCCCTTGAGGACCTCGCGGAACTCGGCCCAGTCGATCGGGCCGAAGTCCCAGTGGCCGCGCTCGTCGTTCCACGTCAGGTCCGGGTCGGGAAGGGTGAGCCCGAGGGCCTCGGCCTGGGGGACGCAGATGTCGACGAAGCGCTGGCGCAGCTCGTCGTTGGAGTGCCGCTTGATCTTCCAGGCCATGGACTGGGCGGAGTGCGCGGACTCGTCGTCCGGCGGCCCGAACATCATCAGCGACGGCCACCACCAGCGGTTCACCGCGTCCTGCGCCATGGCGTGCTGTGCCTCGGTGCCGCGGCTGAGGGTCAGCAGGAGTTCGTAGCCCTGCCGCTGGTGGAAGGACTCCTCCTTGCAGATGCGGACCATCGCGCGGGCGTAGGGGCCGTACGAGCAGCGGCACAGGGGGACCTGGTTGGTGATCGCGGCGCCGTCCACCAGCCAGCCGACTGCTCCGACGTCGGCCCAGGTCAGGGTCGGGTAGTTGAAGATCGAGGAGTACTTCTGGCGGCCGGAGTGCAGCTTGTCGAGCAGTTCGTCGCGGCCGGTGCCCAGGGTCTCGGCGGCGCTGTAGAGGTACAGGCCGTGGCCGGCTTCGTCCTGCACCTTCGCCATCAGGATCGCCTTGCGGCGCAGGGACGGCGCCCGGGTGATCCAGTTGCCCTCCGGCTGCATGCCGATGATCTCGGAGTGGGCGTGCTGTGCGATCTGCCGCACGAGTGTCGAGCGGTAGGCGTCCGGCATCCAGTCCCGCGGTTCGATGCGCTCGTCCGCGGCCACGGTGGCGTCGAAGACGGCCTCGCGGGCCGCCGTCTCTTCCGGCGCGATCGTCGTCATATGGTGCCCCCTCGCTCCCGACCGACCGATCGTTCGGTTCAATGGTGAGTGGGCGGACCTCGGGTGTCAAGCCTGTGGATAACCCGGAGAGGGTGTGCCCGCTGCGGCCGCGTAGGTACGGTTCCGGAGCGGAGTCGGCCGCATGGATTCTGGGAACGGGGCGGGAATGCAGTCATACGGGGACGAAACGCGGCCATTGTCCGCGCTCTCGCTGCCCTCGCGGATCGTCATAGGGGTGGCGGCCTGTGCCGTCGCGGTCATCGTCGCGATCCACATCGCCATGATGTTCCTGCACGTCGCGCCGTCGAACACGCTCAGCAAACAGCAGGGCGCCCTGATCAGCGACTACGTCTACCCGGAGTACGAGCAGAACTGGAAGCTGTTCGCACCCAACCCGCTCCAGCAGAACATCGCGGTCCAGGTCCGCGCCCAGCTGCGCACCGGGGACGGCACCTCGCGGACCACCGGCTGGACCGATCTGACCGCCCGCGACGGCCAGGGCATCCTCCACAACCCGCTGCCCAGCCACACCCAGCAGAACCAGCTGCGCCGCGGCTGGGAGCTCTTCCTCAGCACCCACAACGCGCAGAACCGCCCCGTCGGCCTGCGCGGTGAGCTGTCCGAGCGCTACATCCGCCGGATCGTGCTGCTCCGGATGGACGGCGAGTGGACGACGGGCGGCAGCAGGGTCGAGCAGGTCCAGGTCCGCTCGCAGACGACGCCGGTCCGCCCGCCGCCGTGGAGCTCCGAGAAGATCAGCGAGAAGCCCGTGTACCGCGTGCTGCCCTGGTGGCAGGTCACCGCAGACGACCTGCCCGAGGGGGCGAAGAACCAGTGACGTCACCGACTCCCCACCAGCCCCAGCCGACGCCGGGCGCTCAGCAGGCCCCGCACACCACGGACCCGGCCGGCGGCCACAGCGCGGAACCGGCCGACGTGCCGCAGCAGGCGCAGGCACCACAGACGTCCCCGGAGCCCGTCCCCTACCAGGAGACCCGCATCGAGCGCGCCATCGGACGCGGCTTCGGACGGGTCACCAGCAGTGCGCTGGCCCCGTACCAGACGGCCGTGATCCGGATCGGCTTCTCGGCGACGTGGCTGCTCTTCCTGCTGCGCGAATGGCCGCACCGCGCGGTGCTCTACGGGCCCGACAGCCCCTGGAACCTGGACATGGCGCGCCGCCTCCTGGACGGCAACCACGCCTTCTCCGTGCTCCCCTGGTCGGACGGCCGCGGCTGGTTCGAGTGCGTCTACCTGATGGCCGTCGTGGCCAGTGCGCTGCTGATGCTCGGCTGGCGCACCCGCACCATGTCGGTGCTCTTCATGGTCGGCGTGCTCTCGCTGCAGAACCGCAGCATCTTCATAGGCGACGGCGGCGACAACGTCATCCACCTGATGTCGATGTATCTGGTGCTGACCCGGTGCGGGCAGGTCTGGTCGCTGGACGCGCGCCGGGCGAAGCGCGCGGCGGCCGCCTCCGGTGAGGGCGCGAACGCCCCCTCCCGCGACCTGCCCGGCGTCGTCCTGTGGGCCGCGCTCGGCCTCATCCTGGCCGTCGCCCAGCTGAGCGGCAGCTACGGTCTCGACTGGTCCGAGGGAGGACCGTTCCCGCACCTCGGCTGGAGCGTGGTGCTGTGGGGCCTGTGGCTGGCGCACGGCCTGTGGTGGGCGGTGCAGCGCTACGCGCCCGGTGAGCCGCGCACCGTCCTGGACACCCTCGCCAAGCTCGCCCACAACGGCGCGCTGCTGGTGATCGTGGTCGAGGTCTGCCTGATCTACGCCACCGCCGGCTGGTACAAGATCCAGGGCTCGCGCTGGCAGGACGGCACCGCGGTCTACTACCCGATGCACCTCGACTACTTCTCCCCCTGGCCGGCGCTGTCCGAGCTGCTGGGCAGCAACGGCGTGATGGTCATGCTGATCACCTACGGGACGGTGATCGTGCAGGTCGCCTTCCCGTTCACGCTCTTCAACCGCCGGCTGAAGAATGTGCTGCTGGTCGCGATGATCTGCGAGCACCTCTCGATCGCGTTCCTGCTGGGACTGCCGTTCTTCTCGCTCGCGATGGTCGCCGCCGACGCGGTCTTCCTGCCGACGAACTTCCTGACCTGGCTCTCCGGGCGCCTCTCCGACCTGCGCGAACGGCTGTTTCCGCGGGGCGGTGCGACCCGGCGGGGCGACGGTGCCGGGGGCGGCGGGCCGGCGGCCCGTACGGGGCACGACGGCGAGGGCCATACGCTCGTGGGGTGAGCAGCGAGAAAACCGCCCCCGCCGAGCCCCTTCAGTACGACGAGGGGTTCGGGACCCAGATCGGCGTGGGACCCCATCCGGAGCCCTGGCCCGAGGACGACCGCCTGGATCCCGAGCTGCTCGCGCACGGCGACCGCCGCAACGTCGTCGACCAGTACCGCTACTGGACGCGCGAGGCGATCGTCGCCGACCTCGACACCCGTCGCCATGACTTCCATGTGGCGGTCGAGAACTGGGGCCACGACTTCAACATCGGCTCGGTGGTGCGGACCGCGAACGCGTTCCTGGCCAAGGAGATCCATATCGTCGGGCAGCGCCGCTGGAACCGCCGCGGCGCGATGGTGACCGACCGCTACCAGCATGTCCGCCACCACCCGGACACCGCGGACCTCACCGCCTGGGCGGCGGCAGAGGAGCTGCCGATCATCGGGATCGACAATCTCCCCGGTTCCGTGCCGCTGGAGACCACCGCGCTGCCGCGGCGCTGTGTGCTGCTGTTCGGCCAGGAGGGGCCGGGGCTGACCGAGGAGGCGCGCCGGCACGCCTCACTGGTCTGCTCGATCGCGCAGTTCGGCTCCACCCGCTCGATCAACGCGGGGGCCGCGGCCGCCATCGCGATGCACGCCTGGATCGGCCGCCATGCGCGGATCGACGGGCCGGACGGCCGCTGAGGGAGCTTCCGCCCCATCGGCCGCCCGGCGCGGGGCCCGGAGAGCCTCCCGGGCCCCGGTGCCCCGGCCCGTCACGCGGGCCGTCGCACCTCCACCGTCCGGAAGCGGCCGGCGACGAAGGCGCCGTCGCACAGCGCCGCATTGGCCGCCGGGTTGCCGCCCGAGCCGTGGAAGTCCGAGAACGCCGCGGTCTGGTTCACATAGACCCCGCCGGTCAGATTCAGCGACAGCTGGGCGCACTCCTCCAGGCAGGCCTCCTCCACCAGCTGCTCGATCTCGGCGGAGGTGGTGTACGCGCCGACCGTCATGGCGCCCTTCTCGCGGACCGTGCGCCGCAGCAGATCCACCGCGTCGGCCGTGGAGCCGACGGCCACCGCGAAGGACACCGGGCCGAAGCGCTCCTCCAGGCAGGTCGCCTCGGTGCCCGGCTCGGCGCCGTCCAGCTTGACGATCACCGGCGTCCGGACCGTGGCGCCGGGGAACTCCGCATGGGCGACCTCACGGGAGGCCAGGGCCACCTCGCCGAGCCCCGAAGCCGCGTCGATCCGCTCCTTGACCTGCGGGTTGACGATGGCGCCCAGCAGGGCGCTGGCCCGCGCGTCGTCGCCCAGCAGGCCGTTCACCGCGCCCGCGAGATCGCTGACCACCTCGTCGTACGACTTCGGGCCGGCGTCGGTGGTGATGCCGTCGCGGGGGATCAGCAGATTCTGCGGGGTGGTGCACATCTGGCCGCTGTAGAGCGACAGCGAGAAGGCGAGGTTGCCGAGCATGCCCTTGTAGTCATCGGTGGAGTCGATGACGACGGTGTTGACGCCGGCCTTCTCCGTGAAGACCTGCGCCTGCCGGGCGTGCGTCTCCAGCCAGTCGCCGAAGGCGGTCGAGCCGGTGTAGTCGATGACGCGGACCTCGGGTCGGACGGCCAGCGTCTTGGCCAGGCCCTCGTCCGGCCTGTCCACCGCCAGGCACACCAGGTCCGCGGGGAAGCCGGCCTCGGCGAGCACCTCGCGGGCCACCTCGACGGTCAGCGCCAGCGGCAGCACGGCGCGCGGGTGCGGCTTGACCAGCACCGGGTTGCCGGTCGCCAGAGAGGCGAACAGGCCCGGGTAGCCGTTCCACGTCGGGAAGGTGTTGCAGCCGATCATCAGGGCGACGCCGCGCGGCACGGCCGTGAAGCTCTTGCTGAGTTCGAGCGGGTCGCGCTTGCCCTGCGGCTTCGACCACGGCGCCTGCTCCGGGACGCGGACCTGCTCGGCGTACGCGTACGCCACCGCCTCCAGGCCGCGGTCCTGGGCATGCGGGCCGCCCGCCTGGAACGCCATCATGAAGGCCTGGCCGCTGGTGTGCATCACGGCCTGCGCGAACTCATGGGTGCGGGCGCTGATCCGGGCCAGGATCTCCAGACACACCGCGGCGCGCGTCTCGGGGCCGGCGTCCCTCCAGACGGGGAGCGCGGCGCGCATGGCCGGCAGCAGCACGTCCACGTCCGGGTGCGGATAGGTGATCTCCAACTTCAGGCCGTACGGGGAGACTTCCTCGCCGGTCCAGTCGTCGGTGCCGGGCTGGTCGAGCTCGAACCGCTGCCCGCGCAGTGCCTCGAAGGCGGCCAGCCCGTCGGGCGCGGCGGTCTCGCCGTACGCCTTCGGGTGCTCGGGGTGCGGGGACCAGTAGGCGCGGGTGCGGATCGCCTCCAGCGCCTGGTCGAGCGTCGGGCGGTGCTTCTCGATCAACTGCGCTGCGGTCATTTCGGCGGCCATCGATGACCAACTCCTCGTCGAGCCGGGCGGAGAGCGGATAAGGGCTGGGAGCGGACAGGCAACAGAGTTAGAGTAACCGAACGATCGGTCGGGGCAAGAGGTCCCGGCCCGCCTGTGGAAAAGTCGGTCGGGGAGGATCAGCTGGCATGACGGCAATCGGAACCAGCAGCACCGTGGCAGTGGTCGGCACCGGCACCATGGGGCAGGGAATCGCGCAGGTCGCGCTGGTCGCGGGCCATCCGGTACGCCTCTACGACACCGCCCCCGGACGCGCCGGGAAGGCCGCCGGGGAGATCGTGCGCCGACTGGACCGGCTCGTCGAAAAAGGCCGGATCACGGCGGACGAGCGGGATGCCGCCCGCGCGCGCCTCTCCCCCGCCGACGCCCTCGCGGAGCTGGCCGACGCCGCACTCGTCATCGAGGCGATCCTGGAGCAACTCCCCGCCAAACAGGAGCTCTTCACCGCCCTGGAGGGCATCGTGGCGGCGGACTGCCTGCTGGCCACCAACACCTCCTCGCTGTCCGTGACCGCGGTCGCCGGCCGGCTGCGCCATCCCGGCCGCTGCGTGGGCATGCACTTCTTCAACCCCGCGCCGCTGCTGCCCCTGGTCGAGGTGATCAGCGGCTTCGCCACCGACGAGGCCGCCGCCGCCCTCGCGTACGACACCGCGGCGGCCTGGGGCAAGACGCCGGTGCGCTGCACGGACACCCCCGGTTTCATCGTCAACCGCATCGCCCGCCCCTTCTACGCCGAAGCCCTGCGGGTCTACGAGGAGCGCGTCGCCGATCCGGCCACCATCGACGCGGTGCTGCGCGACGGCACCGGCTTCCGGATGGGGCCCTTCGAACTGACCGACCTCATCGGGCAGGACGTCAACGAGGCGGTCACCCACTCCGTGTGGCAGGCCTTCTTCCAGGACCCCAAGTTCACCCCCTCCCTGGCGCAGCGCCGGCTGGTCGAGTCCGGGCTGCACGGCCGCAAGGCGGGGCGGGGCTGGTTCGACTACTCCGAGGGCGCCACCCGGCCCGAACCCCGGACCGCCGCGCCCTGCCCGGCCCCCGCGTCCGTCGGCCTGCACGCGAAGCTCCCCGGCCCCGCGGCGGTGCTGCGCGAGCTCATCGAGGAGGCGGGCATCAAGGTCACCCGCGACCGGACGCCGTGGGAGTCGGAAGGCTTCCTCCGGCTGCCCGGCGGGGCGTGTCTGGCGCTGACCAACGGCTATCCGGCGACGTCCAACGCCTACGGGAAGTACATCCGCTTCGACCTCTCCCTGGACTACCGCGCCGCCACCCGGATCGCCCTGGCGCCCTCGGCGGCGGTCTCCGAGGCGGACCTCGCCGAGGCGGCCGGGCTGTTCCAGGCGCTGGGCAAGCAGGTCAGCGTCATCGAGGACGTACCGGGGATGATCGCCGCCCGGACCCTCGCGATGATCATCGACTTCGCCGTGGACGCCGCGGCCCGCGGGGTCGCCGCCCCCGAGGACATCGACACGGCCATGCGGCTGGGCGTCAACTATCCCGGCGGCCCCATGGAGTGGGTCGAGCGGCTCGGCGCCCAGTGGGTATGGGATCTGCTGGATTCGATGCACCACCAGAATCCCGGTGGACGCTACGTACCGTCCTGGGCGCTGCGGCGCCGTGCGGACCTCGAGGAACAGGTGCTCTAATCATGACCATGGCCAAGCGCGACACCTACACGCCCGATTCGCTGCTCGCGGTCGCCGTCGAGGTGTTCATCGAGCGCGGCTACGACGGCACGTCCATGGAGCACCTCTCCAAGGCGGCCGGCATCTCGAAGTCCTCGATCTACCACCACGTCCGCAGCAAGGACGAGCTGCTGCACCGCGCCATAAGCCGCGCCCTGGACGGGCTGTTCGCCGTGCTGGAGGAGCCGGGCGCCCTGGAGGGGCGGGCGATCGAGCGGCTGGAGCACGTCACCCGGCGCGTGGCCGAGGTGCTGATGGACGAACTCCCCTACGTGACGCTGCTGCTGCGGGTGCGCGGCAACACGGACACCGAGCGATGGGCCATGGAGCGCCGCAGGGAGTTCGACCACAAGGTCTCCGACCTGCTCAAGCAGGCCGCCGCCGACGGCGATCTCCGCGACGACGTGGACGTCCGGCTGGCCACCCGCCTGCTCTTCGGCATGATCAACTCGATTGTGGAGTGGTACCGGCCGGGGCGGGGCGGCGCGGTGAGCCGTGACGAGGTGGCCGAGGCCGTGGTGCGCACGGCGTTCGCGGGACTGCGCAGGCCCTGAAGCGGCCCGGCCGGCCTGGCCGGCGGCGGGTGTCGTGCTGCGCGCCGGCGCCCCTGGACGGGCCCTGTGGCAGGGCGGGCCGTGGTCCGCCCCGGCGGGTGGTCCGCCGCACCCGGCAGGGACGGTCTCCGCCCCGGCGCGGATCAGTCCTCCTCGGGCCCGAGGTCGGTCTCCTCGAAGACCAGCAGGGTGCGGGTGCTGAGCACCTCCGGGATCGACTGGATCCGGGTGAGGACCAGCTCCCGCAGCTCGCGGTTGTCCTTGGTGTGGACCAGCAGCAGCACATCGAAATCGCCGCTGACCAGCGCGATGTGGGTGGCGCCCGGCAGCGCCGTGAGCTGCTTGCGCACGGTCCGCCAGGAGTTCTGCACGATCTTCAGCGTGATGTACGCCGAGGCGCCCTGACCTGCGCGTTCCTGATCGATGAGGGCGCTGAAGCCGCGGATCACGCCGTCGTCGATCAGCCGGTTGATCCGCGCGTAGGCGTTGGCGCGCGAGACGTGGACCCGCTCGGCCACGGAGCGTATCGAGGCCCGGCCGTCGGTCTGGAGCATGCGCAGGATCGAACGGTCGATGGTGTCCAGCGGGCGTGCGGCCGGCGACGGCGGGGCGGGGGCGGGCGCCGCGGGCGGCTGCCCGCCGGAATTGGCCATCTGTTCGTCCGGCATATGGTCCCGCCTCCCCTTCGTGGACGCCCTGTCTTCATCTCAAGCTGTGCAGAACCGTTTGTCCACAGGCTGACCCCGCCTGTAGCCAAAATGCATCGGCGACCGAACAATCGGTAGGGCAGGGCGTACCCGCCCTGGCCGATTCCATCCTGCCCATCCGCCGTCCGCCCACCACCCACATGAGGCGCATCGCGCCACCCCTTCCCTCCGAGGAGGTGCTCGACATGACGGTCCTTGAGCAGCCGGGCAGCAGCAGGCACAAGAGCAGCCTGGCCGGCCCGCCGCCTTCCTGGCGGCCGCGCGTCGATCCCGCGCCCCTCCTGCCCGACGAGGAGCCGTACCGCCTCCTGGGCACGGACGCCGCGGCCCGGCTCGACTCCGGACTGCTGACCCGGCTCTACACCCAGCTGGTGCGCGGCCGCCGGTACAACGCGCAGGCCACGGCCCTGACCCGGCAGGGACGCCTGGCGGTCTACCCGTCCTCCACCGGCCAGGAGGCCTGCGAGGTCGCCGCGGCGCTGGCCCTGGAGGAGCGGGACTGGCTCTTTCCCAGCTATCGCGACACCCTCGCCGCCGTGGCCCGCGGCCTGGACCCGGTGGAGGCGCTGACCCTGCTGCGCGGCGACTGGCACAACGGCTACGACCCGCGCGAACACCGCATCGCCCCCCTGTGCACCCCGCTCGCCACCCAGCTCCCGCACGCGGTGGGCCTGGCGCACGCCGCCCGCCTCAAGGGCGACGAGGTGGTGGCGCTGGCCATGGTGGGCGACGGCGGCACCAGCGAAGGTGACTTCCACGAGGCGCTGAACTTCGCGGCGGTCTGGCAGGCCCCGGTGGTCTTCCTCGTCCAGAACAACGGCTTCGCGATCTCCGTGCCGCTGGCCAAGCAGACCGCCGCGCCCTCCCTCGCCCACAAGGCGGTCGGATACGGCATGCCGGGCCGCCTGGTCGACGGCAACGACGCGCCCGCCATGCACGAGGTGCTGACCGAGGCCGTGCAGCGGGCCCGCAGGGGCGGCGGCCCCACCCTCGTCGAGGCGGTCACCTATCGCATCGAGGCGCACACCAACGCCGACGACGCGACCCGCTACCGCAGCGATGCCGAGGTCGAGACCTGGCGGGCCCACGACCCGATAGCCCTTCTGGAGCATGAGCTGGCCGGCCGCGACCTGCTCACCGACGCATTCGTCTCCGCCACCCGTGACGGCGCCGAGCAGATGGCGGCCGACCTCCGGGAGCGGATGAACGCCGACCCGGAGCTGGACCCGATGGACCTGTTCACCCATGTCTTCGCCGAGCAGACCAGCCAACTGCGCGCCCAGGCGGCGCAGTTGCGTGCCGAGCTGGACGCCGAGGCCGATGGACACACCGACGACGCAGCGGGCGCCGAGGGCTCCGCCGAGGAGGCCAGGCCATGACCACCACCGCTGCTCCGGCGACCGCGCGCAAGCCCGCGACCATGGCGCAGGCACTGACCCGCGCGCTGCGCGACGCCATGGCCGACGACCCGTCCGTCCACGTCATGGGCGAGGACGTCGGCACCCTCGGCGGCGTCTTCCGGGTGACCGACGGGCTCGCCAAGGAGTTCGGTGAGGACCGCTGCACCGACACCGCGCTCGCCGAGGCCGGCATCCTGGGCACGGCCGTCGGCATGGCGATGTACGGGCTGCGGCCGGTCGTCGAGATGCAGTTCGACGCCTTCGCCTATCCCGCGTTCGAGCAGCTGATCAGCCATGTCGCCCGGATGCGCAACCGCACCCGCGGCGCGCTGACGATGCCGTTGACCATCCGCATCCCCTACGGCGGTGGCATCGGCGGCGTGGAGCACCACAGCGACTCCTCCGAGGCGTACTACCTCGCCACCCCCGGGCTCCAGGTCGTCACTCCGGCGACCGTCGAGGACGCCTACGGGCTGCTGCGCGCGGCCATCGCCTCCGACGACCCGGTCGTCTTCCTGGAGCCCAAGCGCCTGTACTGGTCCAAGGCCGACTGGTCGCCCGACGCGCCGACCGAGGTGGCGCCTCTGGGCCGGGCCGCGGTCCGGCGCCGCGGCAGCAGCGCCACGCTGATCACGTACGGGCCGTCGCTGCCGGTCTGCATGGAGGCTGCGGAGGCCGCCGCCGCCGAGGGCTGGGACCTGGAAGTGGTCGATCTGCGCTCGCTGATGCCGTTCGACGAGGACACGGTCTGCGCGTCGGTGCGGCGCACCGGACGGGCCGTGGTCGTCCACGAGTCCAACGGGTTCGGCGGTCCCGGAGGGGAGATCGCCGCACGGATCACTGAGCGCTGCTTCCACCACCTGGAGGCGCCGGTCCTGCGCGTCGCCGGGTTCGACATCCCGTATCCGCCACCCATGCTGGAGCGGCACCATCTGCCGGGCGTGGACCGGATCCTGGACACCGTGGCCCGCCTCCAGTGGGAGTCGGACTGGACCGAGGGACGTGGTGCGTGATGGCCGTGGTCCGCGAATTCACCTTGCCCGACCTGGGCGAGGGCCTCACCGAGGCGACGATCGTGCACTGGATGGTCGAGGTCGGCGAGGTGGTGGCCGTCGACCAGCCGGTGGTGGAGGTCGAGACCGCCAAGGCGATGGTGGAGGTGCCGTGCCCTTACGGGGGCGTGGTGACCGCCCGCTTCGGCGGGGAGGGGGAAGAGGTCCCCGTGGGGGCGCCGCTGGTGACGGTCGCGGTGGGGGCCGTGCCCGATGACCTGGCGGGAGAGGGGCCCGGCTCCGGGGCAGGAACGGCAGAGGGGGCGCCCGGCGGCGGAGCGTCGGCGCCGGCCTCCGCCGGTGCCTCCGGGCCGGCGGCGAACGGCTCGGCGGATGCCGGGTCCGGGAACGTCCTCGTCGGGTACGGCACAAGCGCGGCGGCGGCACGGCGGCGCCGGATCCGTCCGGGGAGCGGTACGGCCCCCGGGGCGGCGGCGCGGACGCCCGGAGGAGCGGCGGAAGGCCCGGCCGGAGCCGGGACGGCAGAGGGCGCGCCTGGTGGGACGGCGGCGGTGGGGGCGGTCGGTGCCACCGGGGCCGCTGGGACCGCTGCGGCCGCCGGGGCCATGAGGGCGGGCGGTCCGGCCGGAGCGCCTGCGGCGAACGGGTCGGCCGAGGTCGGCGCGGCGGACGCCGGCGGTCGTACGGTGGCCGTCATCTCCCCGCTGGTGCGCCGGATGGCCCGGGAAAACGGACTGGATCTGCGGGAGTTGACGGGGTCGGGACGGGACGGGCTGATCCTCCGTACGGACGTCGAGAGTGCGATCCGGGCGCGGCAGGAGCGGGAGTCGGCGGGCGGCGCCGCGGCGGTGACCCCGGAGGGTGCCCGCGGGATGAGCGGTGCCACCGGAATCGTCGGCGCCGGGACGACGGACGCGGTGGGCGCCGCGCCCGCTCCCGGAGGCGTGCGGCCCCTCGGAGCGACCGGAGCCGGTGCCGCGGCGGCCGAGGAGCGGATCCCGCTGCGGGGGATGCTCGGAGCGGCCGCCGAGAAGTTCAGCCGCAGCCGCCGGGAGATCCCGGAGGCGACCTGCTGGGTGGACGCCGACGCCACCGAACTCCTCGCCGCCCGGAGGGCGATGAACGTCCCGGGCGCCCCCAAGGTGTCACTGCTCGCCCTGCTGGCGCGGATCACCACGGCGGCGCTGGCACGGTTCCCCCAGCTCAACGCCACGGTCGACACCAGGACCCAGGAGATCGTCCGGCTGCCCGCCGTCCATCTGGGCTTCGCGGCGCAGACCGACCGCGGGCTGGTCGTGCCGGTCGTACGCGACGCCCAGGCCCGTACGGTCGAGGGGCTGTCCGCCGAGATCACCCGGCTCACCGAGACCGCCAGGGCCGGTGGGCTCTCCCTGGCCGAGCTGACCCACGGCACCTTCACCCTCAACAACTACGGAGTCTTCGGCGTCGACGGCTCCACGCCGATCATCAACCACCCCGAGGCGGCGATGCTCGGCGTCGGCCGGATAGCCGCCAAACCCTGGGTGCACAAAGGGGAGTTGGCCGTCCGGCAGGTCGTCCAGCTCTCGCTCACCTTCGACCACCGGGTGTGCGACGGCGGCACCGCCGGAGGCTTCCTGCGCCATGTCGCCGACTGTGTGGAACAGCCCGCGCTGTTGCTGCGGACGATGTGAGGGCGGTGCGGCGGGCCGGGGCGAGGAGGTGAGGGCGCGCCGGCCGCCGGGAGGCGGGGGCAGCCGTAGCGGGTGTGGCGAGTGTGCCGAACCACCCGTGGCTGCCCCACTCCGTGGTCGTCGCGTTCGCCGTGGTCGCGTCCGTGGCCCCGCCCGTTGCCCGTCCCCACCGTTGCTGTCGCGTCCGCCGTTGTCGCGTCCGCCGTTGTCGCGTCCGCTGTGGCAGAGCCGACAGCGGAAGCGGCTCCGGACCGGTGTGACGCGTCCGCACCCGGCGATACTCAAGGGGTGAACGCCCTCACCGACTACGACACCATCGTGCTGGCCGGAGGCGCGGCCCGGCGGCTCGGCGGGGCGGACAAACCCGCGCTGTCCGTCGGAGGCCGCCCTCTGCTGGACCGGGTGCTCGCGGCCTGCCCCGATGCGGCGATCACCGTCGTCGTCGGCCCGCACCGCCCGACCACCCGCACCGTCGTCCGCGCACTGGAGGACCCGCCCGGCGGCGGTCCGCTCGCCGCACTGGACGCGGGCCTGCGGCACACCACCGCCCCGACGGTGCTCGTTCTCTCCGCCGATCTCCCGTTCCTGACCGCCGCGACCGTGCACACCCTGTTGGCGGCGGCGACGGGAATGTCCGGGGGCGCGGCGCCGGACGGCGGTGCCCGTGCGCAAGACGGTGCCGCGCCGCGTGAGGATGCCGTACTCCCCGGTGCCGACGCGGCCCGCGACGGGGCGATGCTGCGGGACGCCTCGGGGCGGGACCAGCCGCTGGTGGCCGCCTACCGGGCCGAGCCCCTGCGCCGTGAGCTGGCGCGCGTACGGGACGGACACGGCACCCTGGCCGGGCTGCCGCTGCGTGCCCTGGTGAACGGGCTGCGGCTCGAACGGGTCCCGGACACCACGACCACGGCCTCCTTCGACTGCGACACCTGGGAGGACATCAGCGCGGCACGCGCCCGCATCAGGGAGCATGGAAACGTGTTGGACGAATGGATCACCGCAGTCAAGGCCGAACTGGGCATCGAGCTCGATGTCGACACGGCGGCGCTTCTCGATCTCGCGCGGGACGCGGCGCACGGCGTGGCCCGGCCGGCCGCGCCGCTGACGACCTTCCTGATCGGCTACGCGGCGGGCCAACAGGGCCGGGACGTGCAGGAGCTGACCGAACGCGCTACCGCGCTGGCCAACCGCTGGGCGGCGGAGGCCGAGCAGTCCGCCGGACCGGCCGGGGCCGACGGCGGCACGGGTGCCGAAACGAAGCCCGCAGAATGACGGTCGGAGAGTTCGACGGCGACTTCGACTTCGTCGGCGATTTCGGCGGGGAGCCCGGCGGCCCGGCGGGCCGGGCCAGGCGCGGGGCAGCCGCGGACGAGAGGCCCGACGACCCGTTCGAGGAGGCGCTCGCGCTGGCCAACGCCTCGACGCGGGCGCGCGTACGGCCCGAAGCCGGGACCGGAGCGGGGGCAGGGACCAGGGCCGGGACCGGAGCCGGGACCTGGACCGGGACCGGGCACACGACCGCGAGGGGGCCGTCCGCCGGCCGTGAGGCCACGGCAGCCCACTCGTCCGCAGACGGGGGCGGCCGCGACGTCCCCTACACGCCGGACGATCCCTTCTCCCTCGACGACCCCCTCGCCCTCGGGAACAGGCGCTCCGGTGCCTCCGACTCCCCCGACTCCTCCAGCACCCCCAAGTCCCCCAGTTCCCCCGGTTCCCCCGGTTCCTCCGGTTCCCCCGTTTCGCCCCGCTCCCTCGGCTCCTCCCGCTTTTCCGAGCCGTCCGGCTCACCCGAGCCCTCCGGCCCCCACGACCCCTCGGCACCCACCGGCCCCGGCCCCGGCCCTGACCCGGGCTCCGGCCCGGCCCCCGGCCACCGCCCCAAGGCCACCCCGGGCGCCCTCCCCTGGCACACCGCCCGGGAGATCGCCGAGCGCGCCGTATCCGGTCCGCCCGCGCCGGAGAACTCGGCGCTCGGCGAGGCGCTCGGCCGTACGCTCGCGGCGCCCCTCGTCGCGCTCACCGACCTGCCGTCGTTCGACACCTCCGCGATGGACGGCTGGGCGGTCTCCGGCCCCGGCCCCTGGCGCATCGACCACCCGGCCGGCACGGCCGCATCCGATGCCCCTCCCGGCATACTCGCCGGTCACCCCTCTGCCGAGGCGCTCCGCGACGGCCATGCGATCCCGATCGCCACGGGTGCGCGGGTGCCGTCCGGCGCCACCGCGGTGCTCCGCAGCGAGCACGGCGAGGTCCGTGAGCCGAGCGGCGGCGGACGGCGGCTGTACGCACCGCGGCCCGCGCCGCCCGGCCAGGACATCCGCCCGCGGGGCCAGGAGTGCCGGCGGGGCGACCAGCTGCTGCCCGCCGGTTCCCTGGTGACCCCCGCCGTCCTCGGCCTGGCCGCAGCGGCCGGTTACGACGAGCTGACCGCGTACCCCAGGCCGCGCGCCGAAGTCCTCGTACTGGGCGACGAGTTGCTCGACCAGGGCCCGCCCAGGGAAGGCCGGATCCGGGACGCGCTCGGCCCGATGCTCGCCCCGTGGCTGCATGCGCTGGGCATCGAGGCGGTCGCGCCGCGCCATCTTGCCGACGACGCCGACACCCTGTACGCCGCCGTCGACCGGTCCACCGCCGACGTGGTGATCACCACCGGTGGCACCGCGTCGGGCCCCGTCGACCATGTGCACCCCACCCTGCGCAGGCTGGGGGCAGAGGCGCTGGTCGACGGCGTGGCGGTACGCCCGGGGCACCCCATGCTGCTCGCCCGCCTGGCCCCGCACCGGCACCTCGTCGGCCTGCCCGGCAACCCGCTCGCCGCCGTCTCCGGCCTGGTCACGCTCGCCGAACCGCTGCTCCGCGCGCTCGCCGCCCGACCGCCCGCCGCGCCGTTCTTCATGCCGCTGGCCGCCCCCGTCCACGGGCATCCCCAGGACACCCGGCTCGTCCCGGTGGCCTACCGCGAGGACGAACGGCACGGCCTGATGGCGATGCCGCTGCACTTCCACGGCCCCGCCATGCTGCGCGGCATCGCGTCCGCCGATGCGCTGGCCGTCGTCCCGCCCGGTGGCGCGGAGCGCGGCACCGAGATCGAACTCCTGGAACTCCCCTGGGCGGCCGGGCTGTCGGCAGGCTGGTCCCCGGGGTCCTCGACGGGCTGGACCGCACCCGGAGGCGCGTAAGGACGGGGTCCAGGGCAAGGACCGGGGTCCAGCCGCCGCATGGCCTGCCGCGGGCCGTCCGTCGTCGCCCCGCCCGCCGGCCCGGTGTCCCCGTCGCGGCCTCGGCCGGGACGGCGTCAGCTGCTCGGCACCGCCTGGCTGATGGTGATGACGCGGTCGGTGAGTTCGAGCGTCGCGGCCTGCGGGTCGCCGAAGTTCAGCACCCGGTGTCCCCGTACGACGGCCACCACCAGGTCGTCGAGCTCACGGGGAGAGCGGCCCGCCTCGCTCCTCGTCACCGGCCGTTCGTCCAGATCCAGGCCGCTGCCGTAGGTCAGCAGATCCTCCAGGACCGTGCCGACGTACGGGCTGGCCATGGACATACCGAGCAGCCGGCCCGCGGCGCTGGAACTCGTGATGACCAGGTCGGCGCCGCTCTGCTTCAGCAGCGGCACGTTCTCGTCCTCCCGGACGGCCACCACGAGGGATGCGTGCTTGTTGAGCTGCCGCGCCGTCAGCGTGACCAGGGCCGCGGTGTCGTCGCGCTGGGTGGCCACGACGATGCGCGCGGCACGCTGCAGTTCGGCCCTGGTCAGGGTGTCGGAGCGGGTGGCGTCGCCGTGCACGCCCACGAAGCCGTCGCTGCTCGCGGCGTCCACGGCGGCCTTCTGCGGGTCGACGACGACGATCTTCTCCTGCGGGACGCCCTGACCGATCAGGGTCTCGATGGTGTGCCGGCCCTTCGTCCCGTACCCGATGACGACGGTGTGATCTCGCATGCGGGACCTCCAACGGTGGATGCGCACCTGGTGCCGGGTGCGCGCGGTGAGCACTTCGAGCGTGGTGCCGACCAGGATGATCAGGAACAGCACGCGCAGCGGCGTGATGACCAGGATGTTGGTCAGCCGCGCGCTGTCGCTGACCGGAGTGATGTCGCCGTAGCCGGTGGTCGAGAGGGTGACCGTCGCGTAGTAGGCCGCGCTGAGGAAGTCGACGGTCTGGTGGGCGTTGTCGCGGTAGCCGCCGCGGTCCACCCAGACGATCAACGTCGTGAGGGCCAGGACGCCGAGCGCCATCATCAGCCGCCGCAGGACCTGTTGGAGGGGCGGCGCCATGTCCTGGGCGGGCATCACGATGGAGCGGCCGGCCTCGCTGTCGTCCCTGGCCTCGGTCCGGGTGCGCGACCAGAGGGAGCGGAGGACGGCGAATCTGCCGGTCCTGCGGCGTGGTTGCTGCTCGTCGCTCATCCGGTCGGCGCTTCCGGAACGGCCGGAGCGGCGGCGGTCGGTGAAGGTGTCATGCCTCCCATGCTCCGGGATCGCGGTACCCGTGCGGGCGTGGCCGGGGCGGGAGTCGGCGGGCGGCGGCAGGACGCCGCCGTACCGGGGAAGGGGCGGGCCGTCTTCTTGATCATGGAGCGTTGATATCGGCGCCGGCGGGGCGGCCGTGGGCCGATGCCCGGGTGCTCACCCGGTGGAGTGGCAAGTCGTACCGGGAGGCGGGCACCGGTCCCGTCCGAGCGCCGGTGCCCGGCCGCCCCTACGCCGCCCCGTGGACGCCCGAGGGGTGCCCCGCCGAGGCGCCGCCGGCCGCCCGCACCGGGGCCGCCCCGGCACCGGTCCCGCGGCATCGCCGCACTTCATCCGGGGGCCGGCGGCCGACCCGGCGGTGGCCCCGGGACCCCGCACCGTCGCTCCGGACGCGGACGACGAGTAGCCTCGCGCCCATGCGAGCGATCACTATCCCGGAGCCCGGTGGACCCGAAGCACTTGTCTGGGCGGATGTGCCCGATCCGCAGCCCGCCGAGGGCGAGGTCCTGATCGAGGTCGTGGCCAGCGCCGTGAACCGCGCCGACCTGCTCCAGCGCCAGGGCTTCTACGACCCGCCGCCCGGGTCCTCTCTGTACCCGGGGCTGGAGTGCGCGGGGCGGATCGTCGAGGTCGGTCCCGGCGTGCACGGCTGGGCCGTCGGCGACGAGGTGTGCGCGCTGCTGGCGGGCGGCGGCTATGCGGAGAAGGTCGCCGTCCCGGCCGGTCAGGTCCTGCCGGTGCCGAGCGGCCTGGATCTGGTCTCGGCCGCCGCGCTGCCCGAGGTGACCTGCACGGTCTGGTCGAACGTCTTCATGATCGCGCACCTGCGGCCCGGCGAGACGGTGCTGGTCCACGGCGGTGCCAGCGGCATCGGGACCATGGCCATCCAGCTCGCCAAGGCGGTCGGTGCGCGGGTCGCGGTCACCGCGGGCGGTCCCGACAAGCTGGCCCGCTGTGCCGAGCTGGGCGCGGACATTCTCATCGACTACCGCGAGCAGGACTTCGTCCAGGAGATCCGCAAGGCCACCGACGGCAAGGGCGCGGACGTCATCCTCGACATCATCGGCGCGAAGTACCTGCAGCGGAACATCAAGGCGCTGGCGGTCAGCGGGCGGCTGGCCATCATCGGTCTGCAGGGCGGGGTGAAGGCGGAGGTGAACCTCGCCGCGCTGATGGCGAAGCGCG
Source organism: Streptomyces angustmyceticus (assembly GCF_019933235.1). Taxonomy (NCBI): domain Bacteria; kingdom Bacillati; phylum Actinomycetota; class Actinomycetes; order Kitasatosporales; family Streptomycetaceae; genus Streptomyces; species Streptomyces angustmyceticus. The sequence continues at coordinate 4,065,332 of NZ_CP082945.1, forward strand.
CCGCGATCACCGGCGCCGGGCTGCGCGCCCGCCCGCTGAACGAGAAGGCGGCCATCGTCGCCGCCGTTCGCGAGCACGTCTGGCCGCTGATCGGCAACGGACAGGTGCGGCCGATCGTGGACCGTACGCTCCCGATGTCCGAGGCCGCCGAGGCGCACCGCGTCGTGGACGACAGCGCGCACGTCGGCAAGGTCGTGCTGACGGTCTGAGAAGGTCGTGCTGACGGTCTGAGCAGGCCCGTCATGCCGCTTCCGTAGCCGGTGCCGTCCGGGTCCGCCCTCCCGTGTTGCGTCAGGTAACCCGCCTGATATGTCCGAGATGCCGTGAATCTCATCACATGTGACGCTGGGGTGGTCACTCGACGGCTCGGCACGGGAGGGGCACTGTGGTCGCTCCAGGTTTCCGTTCGCGCATTGCCACCGGTCTGTTGGTGGCCGCCGTCGTCCTGCCCGTGCCGATAGGGGCGACCTCAGCGGCGGCGGCGGACCGGCGGGCACCTTCCGACCGTCCCCCGCATTTCGTCCGCCCGGGCGATCAGCCCGAGGACGACTTCGCGCAGGAGGAAGCCGGGGCCGAGGAGTACGCCTTCGACGGTGACGGGGCCGACGACTTCGCGGGCGACCGTCGTCCGGTCGACGGCCGGGGCGGCGAAGGGCGCCGGAGGTACCACGGGCGCCACGGTCACCCGGGCGCCCCGGCACGCTTCCCCGAGCTGCCGCCTCGCTTCTCCGGCATGCCGGAGTCCTTCCCGGACTTCCCGCACCGGCCCTCGCGCCACTTCGGCGGCCCCCGTATGCACGGACGGTGGCACCATCGCCCGCATCACCCGTTCGGCCCTGCCTTCATCGGGCCGGCCGGCCCGCCCTACCCCCTCCCGGGGTCCGACTACGGCAGCGTGGACTACCCGCGGCGCGGTCATCACGGGCCGTCCGCCGGTGCGGACTCTCCCGACGCCGACCGTGCGTACCAGCGGCCCGGTCGCCGCGCCCCGGCGCCGAAGCACCACAGGCCCTCGGCGTCCGCGGCTCCCGCCACGGGCGAGAGCCCGGCTCGCTCGTCCTCCTCGCGCCGCTTCGACGTCGCGGACCGGCTCACCCAGCACCCCTACGAGGCGCTGCCGCCGCTCCCGACCCCGGCCCCCCCGGACAAGGGCGTGCGCTCCGGGCCGGACAGTGCGGATGGTGACGTGGTCGCCACGGCCGGTCCCTATGCCCTGGAATCCCCGGGCGCGCCGGTCGAGCGGGTCCTTCCGCTGGGCGCCGGTCTCGCGCTCACCGGCCTGGGGCTCGCCTTCTTCGCCCTGCGGCTGCGCCGGAGCTGAGGTCGCTGGTTTCACGTGAAACGGTGGGAATCCGTCGTTTCACGTGAAACGACGGCAGCCGGGTCCGCCCAGAAGGGTGGATCACCTTCTCTCAGGGGCACCACCTTTCATAACCCCTCGTACGAGAGAATGGCGGCATGGATATGCCGATGAATGAACGGTCGCAGGAGAATCCGCACGTCCTGGTCGTCGGCCCGGACGGCATGGCACTCGGCAGCACCGGCTCCGGTGGCGGGGACGACGGCGACGAGCCTCGTGAGACCCCTGTGACGGACATGGTCGAACAGCCTGCGAAGGTCATGCGCATCGGCAGCATGATCAAGCAGTTGCTGGAAGAGGTGAAGTCCGCTCCCCTGGACGAGGCGAGCCGGGTCCGGCTGAAGGAGATCCACTCCAGCTCGGTCAAGGAGCTGGAGGACGGGCTGGCGCCCGAGCTGGTCGAGGAGCTGGAGCGGCTGTCGCTGCCGTTCACCGATGAGTCGGTGCCGACGGATGCGGAGCTGCGGATCGCCCAGGCGCAGTTGGTGGGCTGGTTGGAGGGCCTCTTCCACGGCATCCAGACCGCGCTCTTCGCGCAGCAGATGGCCGCCCGCGCACAGCTGGAGTCGATGCGGCGCGCGCTGCCGCCCGGCGCCATGCCGATGGACGGCGAGGAGGGCAAGCCCGGCCAGGGCGGCGCCCGTTCGGGGCCGTACCTCTGACCCGTATCTCCCGCCCGGGCTTTTGCTTCTCCCCGCTGCCCCAGGACCGTCACGGTCGAGCCGCCGCACCACCTACGGAACAGACAGACGCAGAAAGAAGGGGCCGGCACGCATTCCGCGTGCCGGCCCCTCCGCTGTTCACGGTGGCCCGGGTGGGCCCGCTGCCGTCAGCCGCTACGACCGGTCGAGATCGTCAGCTCGATGGTGGTGTCCTTGCTCGGGTACCACCAGCTGACGGCGGCCGGGGTCTGATTGGTGACGGTGTTCTTGCCCCAGATCGCGCTGTCCTCCTGGCCCACGATCTTGTACTTCCAGCCGGCGGCCGCGATGCACTTCTTCACCGACTCCAGGTTCTTGAAGCGGAAGGACGGCATGAGGACCTTGCCCTTTTCGCTGAAGCTCTTGGTCGGGTTGGTGCACTCGGACGCCAGGATCGTCGCGGTCTTGTCCTCGGGCCGGACGCTCTCGGTGGGCGACGCCGACGTGGAGTCGGAGTACGCCGACGTCGGGGAGAGGTCACCGCCCTCGTCGTCGCTGGAGCCGGCGCTCAGACCGATGCCGATCGCGATCGCGGTCACCACGATCACGCCGACTATCGCCGAGACGACGATCACGGCGGTGTTGCTCTTCCGCCGGCCGGGACCGCCGGTCGACTGCATCGAGGCCGTCACGGGCGGCGGGGTGTACGCCGGCGGCTGGAAGCCACCCGAGTTGAAGGGCGCCGGACCCGGAACGGGCCCCGGAACAGGACCGGGCACGGGCCCCGGCGCGGGCGTCGGGTAGGCGTTGTTCGGCGGCGGGGGCGTCGACGGGCCGAACCCGGCCGCCTGCGTCGGCTGGTACGGCTGCTGCACGCTCGGCGGCGCCGGGGTCTGCAGGTTGCCGGAGGCGGTGGGGAACACCGCGGAGGAGACCGACGAGCCGCTGGTGCGCGCCCGCGGGCCCTCACCGATGATCAGCGGCGTCGCGCCGGACTGCCCGGACCCGACGATCCGCAGGCACTCGTCCCGCATCGCCTCGGAGGTGGGGAAGCGCTCGTTGGGGTTCTTCTTCAGCGCACGGGCCACCAGCGCGTCCACGGCCGGCGGCAGCGAGCTGTTGATGCTCGACGGGACCGGGGGTTCTTCCTGGACGTGGGCGTAGGCGATGGCGAGCGGGGAGTCCGCGTCGAACGGCAGCTGGCCGGTCAGCAGCTCGAAGAGCATGATGCCGACGGAGTAGAGGTCGGAGCGGGCGTCCACCCCGCGGCCGAGGGCCTGCTCGGGCGAGAGGTACTGCGGCGTGCCGACGACCATGCCGGTCTGGGTCATGGACGTCACGCCGGACTGCATGGCGCGGGCGATACCGAAGTCCATGACCTTGACGACGCCCCGCTTGTTCAGCATGACGTTTCCGGGCTTGATGTCCCGGTGGACCAGGCCCATCTCATGGCTGACCTCGAGCGCGGCCAGCACATCGGCCGTGATCTTCAAGGCTTTTTCCGTCGGCATCGCGCCATGCCGGGCGATGTCGTTGTCCAGGTCCGAGCGCAGCGGCTGGCCCGCGACGTACTCCATGACGATGTACGGCACCATGCCGCCGTCGAGCTCGTCCTCGCCGGTGTCGTAGACCGAGACGATGTTGGTGTGCGTGAGTTTCGCCACGGACTGGGCCTCGCGCCGGAAGCGCTCACGGAACGCCTGCTCGCGGCCGAGCTCGGTGTGCAGGGTCTTGATCGCGACCTCGCGATCCAGCACGCTGTCGTAGGCGAGGTGCACGGAGGCCATGCCGCCGGCGCCCAGAAGATCACGAAGCTGGTAACGTCCACCGCCGACCGAACGGCCCTCGATTTGGCCCTGAGCGCCGTCCTGGCTCATCGTTCCGCTTCCCCCTAGGCGCCATACTCGTATGTATAGCGATCAAAATCTGGAATTCCGCAGCCAAGTCTGCCCCAGGCCCCGGACACGTCAAGCCGTGTGCCCGTTCCGTGACCAGATGTGCAAGATCCCGTCACGGCCAGGGGACTTTTGTGCGTCCCATTACCCCAGGTGAGCTTGCGGCATTTCGCTTCCGCCGGGTTTGATGGCCGGTCCACGACGGACCGGCGAGTGCCGCGGAGCCTGTAGCGTGCTCTAGCGAAGACCGATGACCTTACCGCTCTCATGCGGATCGATTCGACGGCGAGGACCGATGGCACCGACGCAGAGCCCCCAGGGCCCGTCCGATCCTGAGGCCACCGGCTCCAATATCCCCGACGCACCGGAGATGTGGGGCAACGGCGGGCTGGTCGGCGATGGCCGCTACCGGCTCACGCGACGGCTCGGCCGCGGTGGCATGGCGGAGGTGTTCGCCGCCGAGGACGTCCGTCTCGGCCGTACCGTCGCCGTGAAGCTGCTGCGTGCCGACCTCGCCGAGGACCCGGTCTCCAAGGCCCGGTTCACGCGGGAGGCACAGTCCGTGGCCGGGCTGAACCACCACGCGGTGGTGGCGGTGTACGACTCCGGCGAGGACCTGGTCGGCGGCAACACCGTGCCGTACATCGTGATGGAGCTGGTCGAGGGCCACACCATCCGTGATCTGCTGCTCAACGCCGACGCCCCGCCGCCGGACCAGGCGCTGATCATCGTCTCCGGTGTGCTGGAGGCCCTGGCCTACAGCCACCAGCACGGCATCGTGCACCGTGACATCAAGCCCGCGAACGTGATCATCACGAACAGCGGCGCCGTGAAGGTCATGGACTTCGGCATCGCCCGTGCGCTGCACGGCGCCCAGTCCACCATGACCCAGACCGGCATGGTCATGGGCACCCCCCAGTACCTCTCCCCGGAGCAGGCGCTCGGCAAGACCGTCGACACCCGCTCCGACCTCTACGCCACCGGCTGCCTGCTCTACGAACTCCTCACGCTGCGGCCGCCGTTCACCGGCGAGACCCCGCTCTCGGTGGTCTACCAGCACGTGCAGGACATGCCGGTGGCGCCGTCCGGCGTCGCCGACACGGTGCCGCCGGAGCTGGACGGCCTGGTCATGCGGTCGCTGGCGAAGGACCCCGACGACCGGTTCCAGTCCGCCGAGGAGATGCGCGGCCTGGTCCAGTACTCGCTGCAGATGCTGCACGAGCAGGGCGGTCACACCGGCACCTGGAGCACCGGACCGGTCGCGATGCACGAGGGCGGTCACCACACCTCCTCGCTCGGTGCCGCGGCCACCACCGCGCTGCCGCACCCCGACGCCGGACGCACCACGGCGCAGCCGATCCTGACCCCCGGCATGCGGGACGACGACGGCGGCTTCGAGGGCGGCCCCCGGCCGGCCAGGGGCGGCCGGGGCAAGGTCTGGCTGATCGCGGCGCTCGCGGTGATCGCCATCGCCGTGGGTGTGGCCTTCGCGCTGCAGAACACCGGTGGCCAGGACAAGAAGCAGCACACCCCCACCACGCAGTCGCCGAAGCCGACCAAGGACGACAAGGCGAGCGAGGAGCCGAGCCAGGAGCCGAGCACGCCGGAGACCGACCCCGGCGGCACCGGCGGTGACGGCAGCACGTACAGCCAGCCGCCCAGCGAGCAGCCCAGCACGCCGGAGACCTCGCAGCCGCCGTCGTCCCAGCCGCCGACGTCGGAGCCGCCGACGTCCGAGCCGCCCACCGACACCGGCGGGACGTCCGACGGCGGCCCCACGGACGGGGGCACCGCCGACGGTGGCACCGACAACGGCGGCACCGACAACGGCGGGGCGAGCGCCGGTACGGACGGCGGGCCCGCCGCGGGCGGCACGGACGCCGGCACCACCACGCTCGGGGCGAACGGCTGACCTGCGCGCCGCCCGCGTTCAGCGGGTGAATGCGCGGTGCACGGCCCGGTATTCGCGGGTCCACCACACGGCCAGGGCGGCCGCCGCCGGGAACTGCGGATCGGTGCGGCGGTCGCCGAGCTGGTAGCGCCAGGTGAGCATCCAGAAGTCGTTCAGCCGCTCCCACCACACCCGGTGGACGGCCGCCGCCAGCTCGTCGGCGCCGGCCTGGCTGGTGTGGCGGTAGGCGCCCGCGTACGCCGCCACCTTCGCCAGGTCCAGAGTGCCGCAGGGGCGGACGAAGAAGATCGCGGCGGCGCGCACCGCCTCCTCGGCGCGCGGCTGGACGCCCAGCCGGTCCCAGTCGACGATCGCGGTCGGCTCCGCGTCCCGGTAGAGCACGTTCAGCGGATGGAAGTCGCCGTGCACCCAGCCCGCCGGGGGCTCCGCTCCGGGGGCCGGACGGTGGTGCGCCAGCCGCGCCAGCAGGGCCCGGCGCTCGAGCAGACGGTGCTCGGCGAGTTCGTCGAAGCTGGTGCGGGGCAGGGCGCCGCGGGCCAGGGCCAGCAGCTCGTCGATCATCTCGAAGGTCCGCTCGGGGTCGGCTCCGGCGTCCGCGCAGGGCGGCCGGGGCGGATGCGGTTCGTCGGCCATGACCTGCTCCAGCGTGGTGTGCACGAGTCCGAGCAGGGCGCCGAGCTGCCAGGACTGGCCGCGGGTCAGGGCGGCGCCGCTCAAGTGATGGCCCTCGACCCAGGGGTGCAGGGCGTAGCAGCGGCCGTCGAGGACGGTGACGGTCCGGCCGTCCGCGTCGGCGACGGGCGGGGCGACCGGCAGGCCGAGCGCGGCGAGCCGGCGGGTGGCGCGGTGCTGGCGGGTGAGGGCCGCGCGGTCGCCGTCGAGGTGGTGTTTGAGGAAGTAGCGGCCGCGGGTGGTGGCGAGGAAGTAGCCGTGGTTGAGCAGGCCCTCGGCGACGGGCTCGCAGGACAGCGGCGCGCCGGCGCCGGTGTAGTGGCGGAGCAGGGATCCGAGGGTGTCTTTGTCGGGCGTTGCCGCCGTCCGGACTACAGATGAGCGCAGCACGCGCCAGATGTTAGATCAACTGCGCCCGTCGGAGTGGGTGCGCCGGAAAGCCTTACGCAGAGTACGCGCAGTGGGCGGCGGGCACCTCGCTCAGGCAGTGCAGGGTCACGAACTCCGGCTCGACGCGCAGGAAGACCGGGTCGAAGGGGGCGCCGTCGGCCAGCAGCGGGGTGCGGCCGAAGAGCGCGCGCTCGGCGGAGGCGGGCTCGGCGACCCGGGAGGTGCCGGTGAACTGCACCGACCAGGTGTCGCGCTCGCCGCTGTTGACGTTGTCGGCCTCGTAGGCGACCACGCTGCCGTCCAGCGCCTGGTGGTAGCCGTAGCCGCGGTGCAGCCGCAGGACCAGCCGCCCGTCGAGGACGAGGTGGCGGGTGACGGTGGTGAAGGGCAGCGCCCGCCGGCTGGCCGAGACGCGCCCGTACGGCGTGCGGCTGAGCAGCTCGATCGCACGGAGGTTGTCGGTGGACATGCCGCCACCATGCCGGGCGGGCCCGGCCGGAAGTAGGGGCCGCCAGCCCCGAGGGGCCGGGCCCATGGTCCTGAATCACCACCAGCCGGGCAGGGCGCGGCCGCGAGGGAACCGGTGCGTCAGTGCCGCTCCGCCTGCCGGCGTGCGACATACGCGGCGGCCTGGGAACGGCGCTCCATGCCGAGCTTGGAGAGCAGGCTGGAGACATAGTTCTTGATCGTCTTCTCGGCGAGGTGGAGCCGCTCGCCGATGGCGCGGTTGGTCAGACCCTCGCCGATCAGATCGAGGATCCGGCGTTCCTGTTCGGTGAGGCCCGCCAGCCGGTCGTCGCTCTTCGTGGCGTTGCCGTCGCGCAGCCGCTCCAGCACCCGGGCGGTGGCCACCGGGTCGAGCAGGGACTTCCCGGCCGCCACCTCGCGGACCGCGGAGAGGAGTTCGTTGCCCCGGATGGCCTTGAGGACATATCCGGCCGCACCGGCCATGATCGCATCGAAAAGGGCCTCGTCGTCCGCGAACGAGGTGAGCATCAGGCATTTGATGTCCTCGTCCTGCGAACGGATCTCGCGGCAGACCTCGACGCCGCTCCCGTCCGGCAGCCGGACATCGAGCACCGCGACGTCCGGGCGCGTCGCCGGGATCCTGACCAGGGCATCTGCGGCGGTGCCGGCCTCGCCGACCACCTCGATGTCGTCCTCGACGGAGAGCATTTCGTGAACGCCACGCCGGACCACTTCGTGGTCGTCGAGCAGGAATACCGTGATTTTTCCGTCTTCGCGCACCACCCCAGTCTCACACATCAACCCTTCCCGTGCTCCAGGTCAGCGATATAACGTGCCGTTGTCCCGGCGGCCTGCAACGCTGTGACCAGGAGTTGTTCCAAGCCTTAGCGATTTACTTGGAAATCCAAGCAAAATCGCAGGTCAGCGCCGTTTCCACTTCGGCTTTGACAATGGGTAACGTGCAATGAGCAGGCCACCTTCCGGGAGCTTTGTTCCACCCGGATCCGGGCCGCGTTCGCACACACCCCGTGCGCCGTATCGGATACCGGGTGAGCCGCAATACGGCCACCGGCGGACCCCGGGGGTCGGACAGACGGAGGAGCAGCACGTGACCGTGGAAGGCACTGCGCAGCGGAAAAACGCCCGCGGCAGCAGCAAGCGCACCACCGCCAAAAAGGCGACGTCGGCCAAGAAGACGTCCCCGGCCAAGACCCGGAACTCAGGTCGGCCCGAGCAGGCGGAGCAGGACCAGCTCGTACAGCTGCTGACCCCCGAAGGGCAGCGGGTCGAGCACCCGGACTACTCGATCGATCTCTCCGCCGACGAGCTGCGCGGGCTCTACCGCGACATGGTGCTGACGCGGAAGTTCGACGCCGAGGCGACCACCCTCCAGCGCCAGGGCGAACTGGGTCTGTGGGCTTCGCTGCTGGGCCAGGAGGCCGCCCAGATCGGCTCCGGGCGCGCGCTGCGCGACGACGACTACGTCTTCCCGACCTACCGCGAGCACGGTGTGGCGTGGTGCCGCGGCGTCGACCCGACGAACCTGCTGGGCATGTTCCGCGGGGTCAATCACGGTGGCTGGGACCCCAACAGCAACAACTTCCACCTCTACACCATCGTGATCGGTTCGCAGACGCTGCATGCGACCGGCTATGCGATGGGCGTGCAGAAGGACGGCGCGGATTCCGCGGTCATCGCCTATTTCGGCGACGGCGCCTCCAGCCAGGGAGATGTCGCGGAATCCTTCACCTTCTCCGCGGTCTACAACGCCCCCGTCGTGTTCTTCTGCCAGAACAACCAATGGGCGATTTCCGAACCCACCGAGAAGCAGACCCGGGTGCCGCTCTACCAGCGCGCCCGCGGTTACGGATTCCCCGGTGTACGGGTCGACGGCAATGACGTCCTCGCCTGTCTCGCGGTGACCAAGGCGGCGCTGGAGCGGGCGCGCACCGGCCAGGGCCCGATGCTCGTCGAGGCGTTCACCTACCGCATGGGCGCGCACACCACCTCCGACGACCCGACGAAGTACCGGGAGGACGAGGAGCGGGCGGCCTGGGAGGCCAAGGACCCGATCCTGCGGCTGCGGACGTACCTGGAGGCCGAGGGCATCGTCGACGAGGCGTACCTCGCCTCGATCGACGAGGAGAGCGAGGCCCTGGGCAAGCGGGTCCGCGACGCCGTCCGTGCCATGCCCGACCCGGACGACATGGCGATCTTCGAGAATGTCTACGCCGACGGGCACGCGCTCGTCGATGAGGAGCGCGCGCAGTTCGCCGCGTACCAGGCGTCGTTCGCCGACGCCCCCGTCGCGGAGGGGAACTGACCATGGCCGTCTTCGAGAAGATCACCATCGCCAAGGCGATCAACGAATCGCTGCGGGCCTCCATGGAGGCCGACCCCAAGGTCCTCGTCATGGGCGAGGACGTCGGCAAGCTCGGCGGCGTCTTCCGGGTGACCGACGGCCTGCAGAAGGACTTCGGCGAGGAGCGGGTCATCGACACCCCGCTCGCCGAGTCCGGCATCGTCGGCACCGCGATCGGCATGGCGCTGCGCGGCTACCGCCCGGTCGTCGAGATCCAGTTCGACGGCTTCGTCTTCCCCGCCTACGACCAGATCGTCACCCAGCTCGCGAAGATGCACGCCCGCGCGCTGGGCAAGGTCAAGGTGCCGGTCGTCATCCGCATCCCGTACGCGGGCGGCATCGGCGCGGTCGAGCACCACTCCGAGTCCCCCGAGGCGCTGTTCGCGCATGTCGCCGGACTCAAGATCGTCACCCCCTCGAACTCCTCCGACGCCTACTGGATGCTCCAGCAGGCCATCGCGGGCGACGACCCGGTCATCTACTTCGAGCCCAAGCGCCGCTACCACGACAAGTCGCGGCTGGACACCGAGTCGATCCCCGACCCCCTGCACAAGGCCCGGATCGCCCGGACCGGCACCGACCTCACCCTGGCCGCCTACGGCCCGATGGTGAAGGTCTGCCAGGACGTCGCCAACGTCGCCGCCGAGGAGGGCAAGTCGCTCGAGGTCGTCGACCTGCGCTCGCTCTCCCCGATCGACTTCGACACCGTGCAGTCGTCGGTGGAGAAGACCGGCCGGCTGGTCGTCGTCCACGAGGCCCCGGTCTTCTTCGGCGCGGGTGCGGAGATCGCCGCCCGGATCACCGAGCGGTGCTTCTACCACCTGGAGGCCCCGGTCCTGCGGGTCGGCGGGTTCCATTCCCCGTATCCGCCCTCCCGTCTGGAGGACGAGTACCTCCCGGGGCTGGACCGGGTGCTCGACGCCGTCGACCGTGCGTTGGCGTACTGAGGGTTTGAGGAGAGTTCGTGACCATGACTGCAAGTACCGCCCAGGCCCAGCGCTTCCGCGAGTTCAAGATGCCCGACGTGGGCGAGGGGCTCACCGAGGCCGAGATCCTCAAGTGGTACGTCCAGCCCGGCGACACCGTCACCGACGGCCAGGTCGTCTGTGAGGTCGAGACCGCCAAGGCCGCCGTGGAACTGCCCATCCCCTACGACGGGGTGGTGCACGAGCTGAACTTCGGCGAGGGCGTCACCGTCGACGTCGGCACCGTCATCATCTCCGTGGACACCGATCCCGGAGCCGGGCCCGCCGCGGCACCGGCTGCGCAGCCGGCGCCGCAGGAGGCCGCCGCCTCCCCGGAGGAGGAGGCCGAGCCGCAGGGCCGGCAGGCGGTGCTGGTCGGCTACGGCGCCGCGCCGTCCTCGACCAAGCGCCGGGCGCGCAAGCCCCAGGCGGGGGTGCCGGCCCAGCCGGAGCCCGCGCGCGCCGCGCTCCAGGCGGAGCTGAACGGGCGGGCCGCCGCCGCACCGGCCGCTGCTCCCGTGGCGCCGGTCGCGAACGGCACGGGTGCCGGGCAGGCCGGCCGGCCGCTGGCCAAGCCGCCGGTGCGCAAGCTCGCCAAGGACCTCGGCATCGACCTGGCGGCGGTCGCCCCGACCGGTCCGGGCGGCCTCATCACCCGTGAGGACGTCCATGCCGCCGCCGCGCCTGCGGTGGCGTCCGTGGCCGCACCGGCCGAGCCCGCCGGGCAGGTCTCCGCCGCCCCGGAAAGCGTCCCGGCCGAGCACGGCGTCGTCGATGCCGCCGCCCGCGAGCGGCGGGTGCCGGTCAAGGGCGTACGCAAGGCCACCGCGCAGGCCATGGTCGCCAGCGCCTTCACCGCGCCGCACGTCACGGAGTTCATCACCGTCGATGTGACCCGCACGATGAAGCTGGTCCAGGAGCTCAAGCAGGACCCCGACATGGCCGGGCTGCGGGTCAACCCGCTGCTGCTCGTCGCCAAGGCCTTCCTGGTCGCCATCAAGCGTCACCCGGAGGTCAACGCCGCCTGGGACGAGGCGCGGCAGGAGATCGTCTACAAGGACTACGTCAACCTCGGGATCGCGGCGGCCACCCCGCGCGGGCTGATCGTCCCGAACATCAAGGACGCCGGGGTCAAGACGCTCCCCCAGCTCGCCGCGGAACTGGGCGACCTGGTCGCCACCGCCCGCGACGGCAAGACGTCCCCGGCGGCGATGACCGGTGGCACGGTCACCATCACCAATGTCGGCGTCTTCGGCGTCGACACCGGTACGCCGATCCTCAATCCGGGGGAGTCGGCGATCCTCGCCTTCGGAGCGGTCAAGCTCCAGCCGTGGGTCCACAAGGGCAAGGTGAAGGCGCGTCAGGTCACCACCCTCGCGCTGTCCTTCGACCACCGGCTCATCGACGGCGAGCTGGGCTCCAAGCTGCTCGCGGATGTGGCGGCTCTGCTGGAACGGCCCAAGCGCCTGATCACCTGGGGCTGAGCCGGGAGGCGGAGCCGGGCGGTTCGGAGCGGCGTTTCACGTGAAACGCCGCCTCGGGGCCGCCCGGGCGTCATGGACGAGCACCCGCTCGCCCGCACCGCGCCTCCGCTGCGGCCGCAGCCGGTTCGGGAATGCTGAGGTCGGCGGCCCGTCAGGGCGCAGACCGACGCGACCGAGGAGATCCGGCGATCATGAACCAGCACCGGTCCGGCACCATCCCCGCACCGCAGGTATGGCCGACGCTGCGGGCCCACGACGCCCACGCCCTGATCCGTTTCCTGGTCGAGGCGTTCGGCTTCGAGGAGACCGTGGTCCACGGCGAGGGGGAACGCGTCGAGCACGCCCAGCTCTCCTGGCCGGAGGGCGGCGGGATCATGCTCGGTTCCGTCCGGGACGCGGACGAGGACCGCTGGCCGCTGCGGCCGGGGACGTTCGGGGCCTATGTGGTCACCGACCACCCCGACGACCTGTGTGCCCGCGCCCGGGCGGCCGGCGCGGAGATCACCGATGAGCTCTCCGACACCGGGTACGGGTCGCGGGGCTTCGGCGCCCGCGACCCGGAGGGCAACCGCTGGTCGTTCGGTACCTATCGCGGCGAGCCGCGGAAGGCGTAGCGGGCGCCCGGTGCCGGTCAGCCGCGGATGAGCTCCACCGCGCGGCTGAAGTGGGCCACCGGCCCGACCGGGCCGGACTCGTCGGGGTGGGTGGCGCCGCGGGTCAGTGCGAAGCCCGCCCACAGGCCGGCGACGATCAATGCCAGCACGACGGAATTCCGCATACGGCGGCCGGCGTTCGTCCTGGGCTGCATGGTCAACTCCCCCTTGAGTGCGGGAGCTCTCCCCGGCTCCCTGTCTCTATTCACCCATGGGATCCGCGCCGATCCGTACGCGGCAGGTATGGAGTCCTGTCCGACTTGAGGCGGACCCGGCGTCGGCCCGGGGTCCCTCTTTCGGCAGAGGCGGGACCCGTGGCGGGAAAGGATTTGCCGCGGTCGGCCGGGCTGCCTACGGTCGGCGAAATGAGCAGCGAAATGATCATCCGGCGTTACCGGGCATCCGACCAGGGCGTGGTCACCGATCTGTGGTCCCGTGCGGTGGAGCGGGCGCATCCGTTCCCCGACGGGGAGGGCCGGGGCGAACGGGCCCGGGTCCTCCGTGAGAGGGACCTCGCCGGGGCGGAGAGCTGGGTCGCCGAGCGCGAGGGCGTCGTCGTCGGGCTCCTCGGGCCGTTACGCGGCGGGTCCGCCGGCGGGGACGGCAACAGGGCCTCGGTCGGCGGGCTGTTCGTGGCGCCCGAGGCCCAAGGGAGCGGTGTAGGGAGCAAGTTGCTGGAGCATGCGGCGGCGTCGCACGGTGCGCTGTCGCTGGAGGTCTTCGAGGGGAACGACGCCGCCCGCGGCTTCTTCGCGCATCTGGGCTTCACGGAGCGCGGGCGGCGGACGGACGCGGAGACCGGCCGTCCGCTGATCGCCCTGGAGCGTGCCGCGCCGCTGAAGTCGGTGGGCTGGCTGCATGTGCGCGACGGGCGGCTGCTGAGCGTACGGACGCGGGGGAACGACACGTTCTATCTCCCGGGCGGCAAGTACGAGCCCGGGGAGACCGCGCGGGAGGCGCTGTCGCGTGAGCTCGGTGAGGAGCTCGGCCTGGTGGTGCCCGCCGAGGAGCTGTCGGAGGCGTTCGTCATCCATGACGTCGCCCATGGCAAGAACGGGCGGCGGCTGCATATGACCTGCTTCACCGGCGGGCCCCAGGACATCGTGCCGGCCCCCGGCCGGGAGATCGCCGAGTTCGCCTGGTTCGACCGCCGGGAGGCGCGTGAGCGCTGTGCCCCCGCCCATTCGCAGGTCGTGAACCGTCTGATCGCGCAGGGGCGGATGCCGGGCTGAGGGCGCGCCCCGGGCGGCGGTCGGCACGAGCCCCGGCCGCCCCCGGCCGGTCGTGGCCCGCGGTTCCGGCGGCGCCTCCACCAGGGCAGCTGTCCGCACCGTTGTCCGCATCGCGAAACGAAGTGTCGGACGCATACCTGTTGTATCTATCCTGTGCGCATGCCCTCCTCCACGCCCACCGCTCCCGTCAGAGAGCCCGCCAAGCAGCCGCCCGCCGCCGAACGGGTCTATGCGCATATCAAGGACGCCGTCCTGGACCGCCGCTACGAGGGCGGGATGCTGCTCACCGAGGGTGAGCTGGCCGATGCCGTGGGGGTCTCGCGGACGCCGGTGCGGGAGGCGCTGCTGCGGCTGGAGGTCGAGGGGCTGATCAAGCTCTACCCGAAGAAGGGCGCGCTGGTGCTGCCGGTCTCCGCGCAGGAGATCGCCGATGTCGTCGAGACCCGGCTGCTGGTGGAGAAGCACGCCGCGGCCAAGGCGGTGCCCGTGAGCGACGCGCTGATCGGCGAGCTGACCGGGCTGCTGGAGACCATGCGGGCACAGGCCGCTTCCGGTGATCTGGCGGCGGTCTCCGTCGCCGACCGCGCCTTCCACGCCGCGATCGTGCGCAGCGCCGGCAATCAGATCCTGGACCGCCTCTACGAGCAGCTGCGCGACCGCCAGCTGCGGATGGGGGTCGCGGTGATGCACGCCCACCCGGACCGGATCGCCAAGAACATCGCCGAACACGCGGAGATCCTTCAGGCCCTGCGGGCCGGGGACGCGGATGCCGCGACCGACGCCGTGCAGCGGCACGTCAGCTGGGTCCGTAACCTCGCGCAGGGAGACGTGCGATGAGCGAGGGGACCGACAGTGCCGGGCGCTCCGGCATAGGCGGCGGCTCCGCACGGCTGCTGCCCGCCGACCCGCCCGGCGGCCGTAGGGCCATGGCCGTCTGGGGCATCGGCGTCGCGGTCTACTTCGTCGCCATCACCTACCGCACCAGCCTCGGAGTGGCGGGCCTGGACGCCGCCGAGCGCTTCCACATCAACGCCTCGGCGCTGTCGACCTTCTCCATCCTCCAGCTGCTGGTGTACGCGGGGATGCAGATCCCCGTCGGCCTGATGGTCGACCGGCTCGGCCCGAAGAAGGTGCTGACCCTCGGCGCGGTGCTCTACACCGTCGGCCAGTTCGGCTTCGCGCTCTCCTCGTCGTACGCCATGGCGCTCGGCTCCCGCGCGCTGCTCGGCTGCGGGGACGCGATGACCTTCATCAGCGTGCTGCGGCTGGGCTCCCGCTGGTTCCCGGCCCGCCGCGGCCCGATGATCGCCCAGATCGCCGCGCTCGTGGGGATGGCGGGCAATCTGATCTCCACCCTCATCCTCGCCCGCTTCCTGCACAGCTTCGGCTGGACCCCGACGTTCGCCGCGAGCGCCGCCGGCGGCATCGTCGTGCTGATCGTGCTGCTGGTCTTCCTGCGGGACCATCCCGAGGGCTTCGAGCCGCCGCCCGCGCCCACCGCGCACACCGGTGCCGGGTTCGTGCGGCGGCAGATCGCGGAGGCCTGGCGGGAGCCCGGCACCCGGCTGGGCATGTGGGTGCACTTCACCACCCAGTTCCCCGCGATGGTCTTCCTGCTGCTCTGGGGCCTGCCGTTCCTCGTCGAGGCGGAAGGGCTCTCGCGCGGCACCGCCGGTGAACTGCTCACCCTCGTGGTGCTCTCGAACATGGCCGTGGGACTGATCTACGGCCAGGTCATCGCCCGTCACCATGCGGCCCGCATGCCGCTGGCGCTGGGCACCGTCGGCGCCACGGCGCTGCTGTGGGCGGTCGTCCTGTGCTGGCCGGCCGATCATGCGCCGATGGGGCTGCTGATCGTGCTGTCCACGGTGCTGGGCGCCTGCGGTCCCGCCTCGATGATCGGCTTCGACTTCGCGCGGCCCGCCAACCCGCCGGAGCGTCAGGGAACCGCCTCCGGCATCGTCAACATGGGCGGCTTCACGGCCTCGATGACGACCTTGTTCGCCATCGGTGTCCTGCTGGATGCGACCGGCGACAACTACCGGATCGCCTTTGCCTCGATCTTCGTACTGGAAGCGGCCGGGGTCTCCCAGATCCTGCGGCTGCGGCGGCGCGCGGCGCGGCGCGAGCGCGAGCGGCTGGTCGTCAGCCGGGTCGAGGCGGTCCACGTTCCCGCATGAGGCCCGTGAGGCGCGCGGGCGGCGGCCGGGTCCGTTTCACGTGGAACGGACAGGGCTGTTTCACGTGAAACGGCGCACTCCGGGGCCATCAGTTCGTGGGCCGGCCGACGGACGGGGCATCGGTGAGGCGGCCCCACCGGAACCGTCCCGCTACGGCGTGATGGCGAAGTTGTCCAGGATGGCCTGGGCCAGTTCCTGATCGCCGTCGATCTTGATCTGCTCGGCGACCGCTGCCGGGCGGACCCGGCCGCAGGCCAGCTGGTGGAAGGTGTCCCAGTCCAGGGCGAGCGTCACCGTCGGGCCGAGCGAGACGCTGCCGTCGATGGTGGCCTTGCCCTCGGCGTCGAGACGGACCGTGCGCAGGAACTCCACCGGCCCGCTGACATCGAAGACCACGGCCGAATCGGCGGGCGCCTGGGCCCGCTTGGCCACGATGCCGGGCAGCACCTTCACCAGCAGATCGCGGGTCACCTGCGCGCCGGGGGAGTCCAGATTGCCAGGCTTGCCGAGCGCCCGGCGCAAGTCCTGCTCGTGCACCCAGACATCGAAGGCCCGCTGCTGCAGCACGAATTCCAGCGAACGGTCCTCACCGAGCGGACTGCGCACCACGGCGTCCGGCTGGCGGGACTCGTTGCGCAGCTGCCGGGAGCGGCGGATGACGGTGTATTCGAGCTCGCTGAGCATCTCCGGCGCGGTGTGGTGCCGGCGGACGTCGACCTGCACCTCCATGCGCCGCGCCGACTCGCTGCGTACGTGGTAGAGGTCGCGCGGCAGCGTGTGGATCGGCCGCGGGTCGCCCAGCATTTCGCATTCCAGGCCGATGACATGGGAGACCACATCGCGAACAGACCATCCTGGGAGGCCCGTCGCCCTGCTCCACTCGCCCTCGACGAGCGGAGTGACCAGCTCGGTTATCGCTTCTATGGAGTGAGTCCAGGCATCGATGGAGGACTGAAGGCTGGGATGGACGGTCACGGGACCCCTCGGACGGTTCGTACGCGGGCTGCTGTCTGTGCAGTTAAGTTACGCTGCGCACGGGCACCCCGGCAGTGCTTTCGGGTGACCATCGTAGGCCGATGCTTCCGGGCCGCAGAGGGGTCCGCCACACGGCCACGCGGCCCGTTCCTCAGTCGTCGCCGCGCTCCCGCTCCGCCAGCCGGATCACACACACCGCGACGGCGATCAGCAGCGCCGGATCGGCATCGTCCCGTACGACGTTGACCACATAGGTGTCGCGTACGGTCAGCCAGCGCCGCGAGATCTCCGCCAGCAGCTCGCCGTCGTACTCGACCGCGAACTCGCGGTCCAGGATCTTTCCGCTGACGTCCAGCTCCGTGCCGTCCACCAGCGCGACGCGGTAGTGGTTGCGCAGCAGCGAGAGCCGCTTGCGCTTGATGGTGGCCAGCGGCTTGTCGTCCCGTTCGATGGTCATCGTGTCGCGCACGCTGAGCATCTTCTTGCGGATGGTGATCAGCACCCGCCGCTCGGTGTCCTTCAGCTCGAAGGTCTCCCGCAGCCGCAGCGCCTTCCCGTCCACGAGGAAGGCGTGCCGCCCCTGCTCGTCGTCGATCCAGTAGTCGTCGCCGATGCCGAAGATCCGGTCGCGCACCGCGTACTTGCCCGAGTGCGGGGGTGCTCCCCCGGGAGATTGCCGCATGGCTGACGTGTTCCCGCGGGGGCCTGCGGAATGTGCGCGCACCGGAGTGACGTTGAATGTGCACATGGCTTCACGTGCACGCGTCCGGGCCCCCGAGCTGATCGGCAAGGGCGGCTGGCTGAACACCGGTAACAAGGACCTCACCCTCTCCGACCTGCGAGGGCGCATTGTCGTCCTGGACTTCTGGACGTTCTGCTGTGTGAACTGTCTGCATGTCCTGGACGAGCTGCGGGAGCTGGAGGAGCGCCACCGCGACACCGTCGTGATCATCGGCGTGCACTCCCCGAAGTTCGTGCACGAGGCCGAGCACCAGGCGGTCGTGGACGCCGTGGAGCGCTACGGCGTCGAGCACCCGGTCCTCGATGACCCCGAGCTCGCCACGTGGAAGCAGTACGCGGTACGGGCCTGGCCGACGCTCGTGGTGATCGACCCCGAGGGGTACGTCGTCGCCCAGCACGCCGGCGAGGGCCATGCGCACGCCATCGAGAAGCTCGTCGAGGAGCTGGAGGCCGAGCATGCGGCGAAGGGCACGCTGCGCCGCGGCGACGGCCCCTACGTCCCGCCGGAGCCGGTCGCCGGCGACCTGCGCTTCCCCGGCAAGGTGGTCCGGCTCCCCACCGGCAGCTTCCTCGTCTCGGACACCACCCGGCACCAGCTGGTGGAGCTGGCCGCGGACGGTGAGCGGGTGCTGCGGCGGATCGGCACCGGCGAGCGCGGCCTGACCCCGGACACCTTCAACGAACCCCAGGGCCTGGCGCTGCTGCCCGACGGACGGGTGGCGGTCGCGGACACCGTCAACCACGCCATCCGCGTCCTCGACCCCGGGACCGGGGAGCTGGAGACGGTGGCCGGCACCGGCAAGCAGTGGTGGCAGGGCTCGCCGACCTCCGGTCCGGCGCGCGAAGTGGATCTCTCCTCGCCGTGGGACCTCGCCTGGTGGCAGGACCGGCTGTGGATCGCGATGGCCGGGGTGCACCAGCTGTGGACCTACGACCCGGCCGCCGGGACGGTCGAGGTCGCGGCCGGCACGACCAACGAGGGACTGGTGGACGGCCCGGCCGCCGAGGCGTGGTTCGCCCAGCCGTCCGGCCTCGCGGCGGCCGGCGACCGGCTGTGGATCGCGGACTCGGAAACCAGCGCGGTCCGCTGGGTGGAGCGCGCCGAGGCGGGCGACGGCCATGTCGTCCGGACGGCCGTCGGCACCGGCCTCTTCGACTTCGGGCACCGCGACGGCGCCGCCGACCAGGCGCTGCTCCAGCACCCGCTGGGCGTGACCGCCCTGCCCGACGGCTCGGTGGCCGTCGCGGACTCCTACAACCACGCCCTGCGCCGCTTCGACCCCGCGACCGGCGAGGTGACGACGCTGGCGACGGATCTGCGCGAGCCGTCCGCCGCGGTGCTCGTCGACGACGACATCGTGGTGGTGGAGTCGGCGCGGCACCGGCTGACCCGGCTGCGGCTGCCCGAGGAGGCGGTCCGGGTCGAGTCGGTGGCGCACCGCACTCAGCGCGCCGCCACCGAGGTCGCCCCGGGCGCCCTGCGGCTGGACGTGGTCTTCCGGGCGCCAGCCGGCCAGAAGCTCGACACCCGTTACGGCCCCTCGACGCGGCTGGTGGTCAGCGCGACGCCGCCGGAGCTGCTCGCCGAGGGCGCGGGCGCGGGCACCGATCTCACCCGGGACCTGGTGCTCGCGGACGGGGTGACCGACGGCGTGCTGCACGTCTCGGCGATGGCCGCGTCCTGCGACGACGCCCCGGACATCGAGTACCCCGCCTGCCATGTGCACCAGCAGGACTGGGGCGTCCCGGTCGAGGTCGCCGAGGGCGGGGTGGCCCGGCTGGGACTCGTCCTGGCGGGGCTGGACGCCGAGTAGCAGCGAGTCCCGGGCCCGTCGGCCGGGCCCGGGGAGCGGGGCGGCCGACGGGCGGGGTGCTGTGCCCGGGAGCCAGGGGCGGCCCGAGGGGGCACGCGCCCTTACACCCCGTCCCGCCCGGAAGCCCTGGTCCTGGCTATTTCGCGACGCCGCCCGCCAGTTGAGCGGCGTGCAGGCTGGAGTTCCAGTTGGTGACCTTGCTGTTGCCGACGGAGAGGTGGAGCCGCTTCTCGGCGAAGTTCACGGTGACCGGCTCAGCGGTGACGGAGTGCGCCGAGGCGCCCATGAAGGCGACGGTCACCGACCTCCGCGTGGTGCCCTTGGCGGCCGCGGTGCGGGTCGGGACGACCGCGTAGGCGTGGCCGTGGGCGGGCACGGTGACGCGGGTGCCGTCGGGGTCTCCGGGCGTGCCCTGCAGCAGGGGCAGCGGGGCCTTGGCGTTGTCGAAGCGCAGCAGCGGCGCGTCGTGGAGCGTGCAGGCACGGCCGCCGGTGTTCTTGAACGTCACCGTCACATGGCTCTTGGGGCCGGTCTGCTGGGCGAACGTGACCCGGTACGTGCTGGGGCGGCAGTCGTGCGCCCGCCGGGACGCCGCCGCTCCCGCGCCCGCCCCTGCCGCGCCCCCGCCGGCGAACCCGCGCTTCTTGCTCTTGAGGGACGACTTGCTCCTGGCGGACGAGGAGAAGGACTTCTTCGACTTCCTCGACTTCGAGGAGTGGCTGTTGCAGCCGGTCAGTGCGAGTGAGCCGGCCAGTGCGAGAGCCAGCGCGGCGTATGCGGCGCGGCGGCTGCGGGAGCGGCGTGCGGTCATGGATGGTCCCCCGTGGAGTGCTGCGAGTGCGGTGCGCCTGTCATGGCACGGACACGATATCCCCGGCCCGTCGATGTACCGGGGCGGGTCCACCGGGCCCTGTGGAGAGGCACGGAGCCCGGTACCGCGCGGGCCGCGGTACCGGACATCGACGGGCGCCGGGCACGCGAAAGGGCGCCCGCTGGGGGATTGCGGGCGCCCTGCTCAAGGGGGATCGTCTCGTGGCGATCCTCGGTCGCGTCGGCCGAAGCCGGCCGGGTGGGTTCGTGCCGTCTTACCGGACGCTGCTCACCAGGCCGCCGCCTCGTTCGCGTCCGGCTGCCAGTACGTCACCCACGCGCTGTCGTCGGCGTACACCGAGCCCCCGGGGAGTGCCACCGCCGCCGGTCCGCCGATGCTGCCCTTGCCGTCGCGGCCGGGGAGGCCGACCGACAGCGAGGTCATGGTGCGGCCGTTGCGGCCGGAGCCGTCGGCGGACGAGGTCAGCACGCCGGCGTATCCGGACGCGCCGGGGGCGAGCGTGACCGTGGACCGCGGCTTGCTGTCCGGCAGGTCGGGGAGCAGGGACGGGGCCCCGCCGAACCGCACGTGGGGGACGGAGTAGAGGTCGCAGGTGGTGCCGGAGGTGTTGGTGGCCTGCAGCAGAAGGTGGTCGACCGGCCGGGTCAGCGGCCGGGCGACGAGGCGGATCTTCGCGGCGTCGCAGGCGGTGTGGCGGACGCCGGGGGCGCCTCCGGACGTGGCTCGCGTGTTCGCTCCGGTGGCTCGCGCGCCCGCTCCGTCGGTCCGGGTGCTCGCCACCGTGCCGACGCGGTTGCCGCCGTGCCCCGCGGACGCCTGCTCCGTCCGGCCGCCGCCGGTCCGTGTGCCGCCCTGCGCGGCCTCCTCGGGCTGCGCCACCGGGGTCCGGGAGACCTGGGGCGTCGGGTGGAACGGCTTGGCGGCGCTGGTCTGGAGCGGGTTGTCCTGGCCACCGCAGGCGGTGAGGGCGAGCGCGGCGACGGCGGTCAGCCCGGCCGCGGCGAGCCGCGGCGCACGGCGGCGCACCCCACGGGAACCGCGCGGAGCACCGGCGGCCGTCTCGACGACGGCCTCGGAGCGGGTGTGGCTGCGCGGCATGTCCGGTCTCCCCCCGGTCGGTGGCCGCACCGCCCCCGCGGTACGTCCTGCGGCCTGCTGGTCTGTCCTGCGTCGATCACCAGACTGCCGCCCGCCGCTGCCGTGCCACTAACGTGCGCCTAACGCTCCCGCCCCCGGGCCGGGGCGCGGCCGCGGATCAGCCGCGCCCGCCGCTCCCCTTGCTCCCGTCGTCCGTCCCGTCCGTGCCACCCTCGCCGCTCTCACCGCGCTCGTCGCGGGCGAACAGCTGCGTCAGCGTGCTGATCGTGTAGACGTCGGTGGCCTCCTCGTCCACCAGGTGCATCTCGGTGAGCCGGTCCAGACCGTCCTGGGTGCGCTCCGGGTCGTACCCGGCGAGTGCCGCCGCCAGCGACGCGTTGAGGTGCCCGTCCGCGCTGGTCGCCAGCGCGCTGAGCAGCTGGGCGTCGTCCGCCGACAGCCGCGCGACGGACATCCGCAGCGCCGCCGCGATGCCGGTGTCCTCCGCCGACAGCAGCGACAGCCGCCGCCGTTCGTCGCGCAGCGCCGACGCCAGCCGGGCCAGCCGCCAGCGCGGCCGGGCGGTCAGCTGGGCGGCCGCGGCCCGCAGCGCCAGCGGCAGACCGTCGCACAGGTCGACCAGTTCGCGCGCCGCGGCGGGATCCTCGGCGACGCGGTCCGGGCCGAGCATGGCGCCGAGCAGCGCCACGCCCTCCTCGTGCCCGAGCGTCTGGAGGCCGACCGGCCGGGCGCAGTCGGTGGCGACCAGACCGTCGAGCCGGCTGCGGCTGGTGACGACCGTGGCGCAGTGCGGGCCGCCGGGCAGCAGCGGCCGCACCTGTGCCGAGCTGCGCGCGTTGTCGAGGACGACCAGCAGCCGGCGCTCCGCCACCAGCGACCTGAACAGGGCCGAGGCGGCCTGCGCCGAGCCGGGCACCCGCTCCGGCGGGGTGCCGAGCGCCAGCAGGAAGTCCCGCAGGATCTCGGCCGCCGGCGCCTCGTCGCCCTCGCCGAAGCCGCGCAGATCGGCGAAGAGCTGCCCGTCGGGGAAGGCCCCGGCCTGCAGATGCGCCCACTGCACGGCGCAGGCGGTCTTGCCGACACCGGCCGGACCGGTCACCACCGCGAGCGGGCTCTCGCCCGTCGTACGGTCCGTCATGACCGAGGTGAGGGCCGAGAGCTGGTCCTCCCGGCCCAGGAAGCGGGCGGGCGGCCGGGGCAGCAGCCGCGGTCCCGCACCGGCCCGGCCGGAGCCGTCCCGTGCGCCGTCCGCCGGGCCGGAACCCGTCCGGCCCGCACCCGGCGCACCAGGGCCCCCGGGCACCTCCTCAGGGCCGGCATCCCCCTGGACGGGCACCCGCGTCTCCCCGTCAACGGGGGGAGCCCCGGCGCCCGTTGCGGAAGGTGCCGCGCCGGAGGAACCGGGGCAGCCGCTTCCGGAAGCCGCCCCGGAGCGGGCCCCTGCCGACGGCGCACCACCGGGAGCGGAGCCCGCCGCTCGCGCACCGCCCGCGGGCTTCGCCGCGGCGGGCCGTGCGCCGGCCGCCTCCGCCCGCAGGATCTCCTCGTAGGCGCCGCGCAGCCGCTCGCCGGGATCGACGCCCAGCTCTTCGTTGAGCAGCCGCCGGGTGCGGTGGAACCACTCCAGCGCGTCGGACTGCCGCCCCGTGTGGAACAGCGCCCGCATCAGCCCGGCGATCAGCCCCTCGCGCAGGGGGTGGTTGACGGCGGCGGAGTAGAGGACGGCGGCGGCCTGTTCGTGCTCGCCGAGCGCGCCGTGGGCCCGCCCCAGCGCCTCCACGGCCGTCAGCCGGCGCTCCTCCAGCGCATGCGCGGCGGCCGCGAACGGCGGGCTGGTGACCGTGCCGGTCAGCGCCGGGCCGCGCCACAGCCCCAGCGCCTCGCGCAGCAGCGGTACGGCATCGGCCGGCGCCGCCTCGGGGCGTGCCAGAGCCACCAGCTCACCGAAGCGGTGGGCGTCGATCAACTCCTCCGGCAGCCGCAGCAGATAGGCCGAGCCGTGGGTGGTCAGCTCGATGCCGTACGCCTCCGCGCCGCCCTCGGCGAGCGTGGCGCGCAGCCGCGAGACATGCCCCTGGACGACCGTACGGGCGTGTTCGGGCGGCTCGTCCTCCCACAGGGAGTCGATCAACTGCTCCAGTGGGACGGTGGTGTTGGGCTGCAGCAGGAGCAGCGCCAGCACACTGCGCCGTTTGGCGGGTCCGAGCGACAGCTCCGCGGAGCCGGTCGTCACGGAGATCGGCCCGAGCAGTGAGAATTCCAACTCAGCCCTCCAGGAAGGCCGTCAGGGCATTTGCCAGCAGGTACGGGTCTTCGGCGCCGCACAGCTCGCGCGCCGAGTGCATGGAAAGGATCGCCACGCCGATGTCGACCGTGGCGATGCCGTGCCGGGCCGCGGTGATCGGCCCGATGGTGGTGCCGCACGGCATCGAGTTGTGGGACACGAAGCTCTGCCACGGCACCCCGGCCCGCTCGCAGGCCGCCGCGAAGACGGCCCGCCCGCTGCCGTCCGTCGCATAGCGCTGGTTGGCGTTGACCTTGAGGATCGGTCCGCCGTTGGGCATCGGGTGGTGCCCCGGGTCGTGCCGTTCGGTGTAGTTGGGGTGGACGGCGTGGCCGGTGTCGGAGGACAGGCAGACGGTGCCGGCGAAGGCCCGTGCCCGGTCCTCGTACGAGCCGCCGCGGGCGAAGACCGAGCGCTCCAGCACCGTGCCGAGCAGCGGCCCGTCGGCGCCGGTGTCGGACTGGCTGCCGTTCTCCTCGTGGTCGAAGGCGGCCAGCACCGGGATGCCGGTCAGGTCGCTCCCGGCGGCCGCCGCCGCGGTGAGCGCGGCCGTGCCGGCGTGCACCGACAGCAGGTTGTCCATCCGCGGTCCGGCGACCAGTTCGCGGTCGCGGCCCAGATAGGCGGGCGCCTCGATGCTGTGCACCATCAGGTCCCAGCCCTTGATGTCGTCGGCGGGGACACCGGCCTCCTCGGCGACGAAGGCGATCAGATCGCCCTCGTCCCCGTCGCCCAGACCCCAGATCGGCGTCATGTGGCGCTGCTTGTCCAGCTTCAGGCCGTCGGCGTTCACCGAACGGTCGAGGTGCACGGCCAGTTGGGGCACTCTCAGCAGTGCCCGGTCGACGTGGACGAGCCGGTGGCTGCCGTCCGCGAGCGTCACCCGCCCGCTCAGACCCAGATCGCGGTCGAGCCAGGTGTTGAGCAGCGTGCCCCCGTAGATCTCCACGGCGACCTGCCGCCAGCCGCGGGAACCGGTGTCCGGAATCGGCTTGACCCGCAAATTGGGAGAGTCGGTGTGAGCACCGACAATTCGGTACGGAGTCGAGGCGCTCGTGCCCTCCGGCACGTACCAGGCGATGATCGCGCCGCCGCGCAGCACATACTTCCCGCCGGTCCCGCCGTCCCACTCGTCGACCTCGGCGACCTGCCGGAACCCGGCCTTCTCCAGCCGCTCCGCCGCATTCGCCACGGCGTGATAGGGCGACGGACTGGCGGCGAGGAAGGACATCAGGTCGTCGGTGTGGCCGCGATCGAAGCGGGCGGAGTTGGTCATGGATTCAGCATAAGGAGCCGGACGCCGCATTCCCCGTGCGCCTGCATGGTGACTCCGCTCCCTTCCGGCCAGGATGTCAGTATTCAGGACCGATGGCCCGCCGGAGCGGGCGAGGGAGGGATTCCCCTCCGACGCCCCGGTGGCGGCCGCCACCTCCGCACCACCGGCACCGTCCGCACCCTGTGTCCCGGCCATGGCGGCCGGTTGCCCTGCCTGCTCCGGGACATGACGGTGCCCGCCTCTCCGGGGGAAGAGAGGCGGGCACCGTCGGTGCGGACGGCTCGTCCGGGAACTCCCGGAGGCGCGCCGCGGGACGCCGCGGGCGCGCGCCCCTAGAACGCGGCCTCGTCGAGCTCCATCAGCGACTGGTCGACGGACTCGGCCAGACCGCGCTGGACGCCCACGCCCGGCAGGACGTTGTGCGCGAAGAACTTCGCCGCGGCGATCTTGCCGGTGTAGAAGGGCTTGTCCTTCGCCGAGGCGCCGGCCAGCTTCTCCGCGGCCACGGCCGCGCCCTTGAGCAGGAGGTAGCCGATGACGACGTCACCGGAGGCCATCAGCACGCGGGTGGTGTTCAGGCCGACCTTGTAGATGGACTTGACGTCCTTCTCGGTCGCCGCGAGGTCGGTCAGCATGGCGCCGACGATCGCCTCCAGGTCGGCGGCCGCCTTGGCCAGCTCGCCGCGGGCCTGCTCCAGCTCCTCGCCGCCGGTGTTGTCCGCGAGGAACTTCTTGATCTCGTCGGAGAGGGCGGTGAGCGCCTGGCCCTGGTCGCGGACGATCTTCCGGAAGAAGAAGTCCTGGCCCTGGATCGCGGTGGTGCCCTCGTAGAGGGTGTCGATCTTGGCGTCCCGGATGTACTGCTCGATCGGGTACTCCTGCAGGTACCCGGAGCCGCCGAAGGTCTGCAGCGACTGCGCCAGCTGCTCGTAGGACTTCTCCGAGCCGTAGCCCTTGACGATGGGCAGCAGCAGGTCGTTGAGGCGGATCGCGGCGCTCGCGTCCTCGCCCGCGGCCTCCTTGACGATGATCTCGTCCTGGACCGTGGCGGTGTAGAGCACCAGGGCGCGCATGCCCTCGGCGTACGCCTTCTGCGTCATCAGCGAGCGGCGCACGTCGGGGTGGTGGGTGATGGTGACGCGGGGGGCGGTCTTGTCGGTGAAGGCCGCGAGGTCCGGACCCTGCACCCGCTCCTTGGCGTACTCCAGCGCGTTGAGGTAGCCGGTGGAGAGGGTGGCGATGGCCTTCGTGCCGACCATCATCCGGGCGAACTCGATGATCTTGAACATCTGGCGGATGCCGTCGTGCTTCTCGCCGAGCAGCCAGCCCTTGGCCGGGTGGTTGGCGCCGAAGGTCATCTCGCAGGTGTTGGAGGCCTTCAGGCCCATCTTGTGCTCGACGTTGGTGGCGTAGGCGCCGTTGCGCTCGCCCAGCTCGCCGGTCTCCCAGTCGAAGTCGTACTTCGGCACGATGAAGAGCGACAGGCCCTTGGTGCCCGGACCGGCACCCTCGGGGCGGGCGAGGACGAAGTGCACGATGTTCTCGGACATGTCGTGCTCACCGGAGGTGATGAAGCGCTTGACGCCCTCGATGTGCCAGGTGCCGTCCGCCTGCTGCACGGCCTTGGTGCGGCCGGCGCCGACGTCCGAACCGGCGTCCGGCTCGGTGAGCACCATGGTGGAGCCCCACTGCTTGTCCACCATCAGCTGGGCTATGCGGTGCTGCTCCTCGGTGCCCTCCTCGAAGAGCACACCGGCGAAGGCGGGGCCGGACGCGTACATCCACACGGCCGGGTTGGCGCCCAGGATGGTCTCGGCGAAGCCCCACAGGAGGGAGCGCGGCGCGGTGGTGCCGCCGAGCTCCTCCGGGATGCCCAGCCGCCACCACTCGGCGTCCATGAAGGCCTGGTAGCTCTTCTTGAAGGTGTCCGGTACCGGCGCGGTGTTGGTGTCCGGGTCGAAGACCGGCGGGTTGCGGTCGGCGTCGGCGAACGACTCCGCCAGCTCGTTCTCCGACAGCCGGGCGATCTCGGACAGCACGCTCTTGGCGGTGTCGACATCCATCTCCGCGAACGGTCCGGTGCCGTACACGCTGTCACGGCCGAGCACCTCGAAGAGGTTGAACTCGATGTCGCGGAGATTCGACTTGTAGTGCCCCATGGATACGGCTCCGTAAGGGTTCGGGAGGGAGGACCTCAAACGCAAATACCAGCAAGTAGCAAGTGCCTACGATGATGCTACCCACCGGTAATAAGAATCAACCCCTACCGCCCATCTGTGACGAGCGTCCCCCGGCGAATCGCCGACTCAGTACGCTGTGGCGCATGTACGGCTACGACCAGAACGCGGGTGCCGGGCAGCAGCAGTACGGAGCGCCGCCCCCGCCGCAGCAAGCGGCCCCCGGGGGCTATGGCGAGGCGCCGCTGTATCCCGAGCCGTCCCCGCCCTCGCTCGCCGACGCGGTGCGCGCCTTCACCACCGGCTCGATGTCGGCCGAGGACTTCCAGGGCATCTTCTCCACGTCCAAGATCTACTGCCCGCGCGGCGACAACCCCGGCTTCCTGGCGCTGCACAACACCCAGCAGCCGGTGATCCCGATGTTCACCTCCCTCAAGGAGCTGCGGCGGTACGCGGGCAAGGAGTCCAAGTACTTCGTGATCACCGGAGCCGAGGTGCTCGATCTGCTGCCGACCGGCTACGGCTTCGTCCTCGACATGGAGGGGGACCACCGGATGGTCTTCGACGCGAAGGCCGTGGAGCAGATGGTCGACTTCGCGATGCGGCGCATGTACGGCTGACGCCGCTTGCTGCGCGGCGGGCCGAGGGCCGTCGCGGTGACCGATCGAGGGCCGGTCCCGGGAGGGGGCCGGCCCGATGTGTGTCCTGGGCCGGCGATCCGGTCCGGCGCACCCTCTTCGACCTGCGCAAACGCGTTCGGGAATGCCGCACGCCTTGCGTGTTGTTCACCATTCAACTAAGTTGGGGAACGACCGAGGAGGCGTCATGCCCGCTGTGACCGTTGAGAACCCGCTGACCCTGCCGCGTGTGGCGGCGCCCGTCGCGGCGCACGCACGTCCCGTGCTGGCCGTTGCCACCGCTCCGAGCGGTTTCGAGGGCGAGGGCTTTCCGGTGCGCCGGGCGTTCGCCGGCATCGACTACCAGCACCTCGACCCGTTCATCATGATGGACCAGATGGGCGAGGTGGAGTACGCGCCGGGAGAGCCCAAGGGCACGCCCTGGCACCCGCACCGTGGCTTCGAGACGGTGACCTACCTGATCGACGGCACCTTCGTGCACCGTGACTCGCACGGGGGCGGCGGTGTCATCAACGACGGCGACACCCAGTGGATGACGGCCGGCTCGGGGCTGCTGCACATCGAGGCCCCGCCGGAGTCGCTCGTGCTGTCCGGCGGTCTCTTCCACGGCCTCCAGCTGTGGGTGAACCTGCCGAAGAGCGACAAGATGATGGCCCCGCGCTACCAGGACATCGGCGGCGGGCAGGTCAAGCTGCTGACCTCGGCCGACGGCGGCGCGCTGCTGCGGCTGATCGCCGGTGACCTCGACGGCCACCAGGGTCCGGGCGTCACCCACACGCCGATCACGATGATGCATGTGACGGTGAATCCGGGTGCCGAGCTGACCATCCCCTGGCGCAAGGACTTCAACGCCCTCGCCTACGCCCTGGCCGGACGCGGTGCGGCCGGTGCGGAGGGGCGCCCGTTCCGTATGGGGCAGGCGGTCGTGTTCGGCGGGGGAGGGGACTCGCTCACCATCCGGGCGGACGAGTCCCAGGAGTCGCGCAGCCCGAACTTCGAGGTGGTGCTGCTCGGCGGGCTGCCGATCCGTGAGCCGATGATGCATTACGGCCCGTTCGTGATGAACACCCACGCCGAACTGGCGCAGGCCTTCGAGGACTTCCAGGCCGGCCGGCTCGGGACGATTCCGGCCGGCGAGCACTGACGCCACGTCGGCGGCAGGGGCGGCGTTTCACGTGAAACGCCGCCCCTGACCCGTTCCAGGGTTCCGGGCGCGGGCCCGCGGCCGTGGTGGACTGTCGGGGTGCACAACGACTCGGATGGAAACGGGCACGGCGCCGAGCGGGAACGGCCGCGGCCCGCCCCGCCGTTGCTGCCGGTCCAGGCCCGCCGTGCCGCGGCCTGGTGCCTGGTAGGGCTGCTGATCGCGGCCGTGGTGGCCCTCGTGGTGTGGCTGTGCGTCGAACTGAGCGCTGCGGTCACGCCCGTCCTGCTGGCACTGCTCGGCAGCGGTTTGCTCGGGCCGCTCTACCGGCGGCTGGTGGCGATGAAGGTCAATCGTTCGCTGGCGGCCGGACTGACCTGTGCCGTCCTTGTGCTGGTGGTCGGCGGTGCCGGGTACATCGTCGTCAGCGCGCTGGTCGACACGGGTGACCAGATCCTCTCCTCGCTCAGGCAGGCCGCAAAGGACCTCTCCCAGCACTTCGGGGCGGCCGGGACCTCGCTCGACGATCTCGCCTCCAAGTCCAAGGGGCTCGTCGCCAAGTTCGGGGGCACCGCGGCCTCGGGGCTGCTGACCGGGGTCAGTGCGGTAGGCCAGTTCCTCGCCGCCGCGGTACTGGCCCTGCTGCTGACCTTTTTCTTCCTGCGCGACTCCGACAAGGCGGTTCGCGCGCTGAACGACTGGGCGCCCGGCAGCTCCGCACCGAAGCTGGAGCGGATGGCCCGCCGCGGCTTCCACTCCATCGAGGGCTTCATGCGCGGGACGACCTTCATCGCGTTGATCGACGCCATCTGCATCACCATCGGACTGCTGATCCTCCGGGTGCCGGGCGCCGTCGGCCTGGGCGCGCTGGTCTTCGTCGGCGCTTACATCCCCTACCTCGGCGCCTTCATCTCCGGCGCCGTGGCGATCCTGGTGGCGCTGGCCGACCGCGGCTTTGTGATCGCGCTCTGGGCGCTCGGCGTCGTTCTGGCCGTGCAAGTGCTGGAGGGGCATGTACTGCAGCCGATGATCCAGAGCCGGACGGTCAAGATGCACCCGGCCACGGTGCTCCTGGCGATCACCGCGGGCGCCAGCGTCGCGGGCATCCTCGGCATGCTGCTGTCCGTGCCGCTGACCGCGGCCGTCATCGGCGTGCTCCACGAGCTGCGGGAGTACTACGTCGCGGGCCCGGACTCCGGCCCCGACGAGACCGGCCCCGCCGCGTCCGCCGCGTCCTCGTAGAGTTCGAACCACGTCGACTTGCCGTCCCCGCGCGGGTCCACGCCCCACGCCCCGGCCAGCAGCTCCAGCAGCATCAGACCGCGCCCCGACGAGGCCAGTTCGCCGGGGCAGCGACGGTGCGGCAGCTCGTCGCTGCCGTCGGCCACCTCGACGCGGACGCGCCGTGCGCCGGGCGCACCGGTGATCTCGGCGACCAGCAGCGCGTCCCCGTCGGTGTGCAACAGGACGTTGGTGACCATCTCCGAGACCATCAGCACCGCCGAGTCCACCTGGTCCGGATCGGCCCAGTCGTGCAGCACGTCACGGACCTGCCGGCGCGCCTCGGCTATCCGCTCCGGCTCGGCCTGCGCGATGGAGAGCACGGTGCGCCGCACCGGCCGCGGCTCCGGTCCGCCGGCCGCGACCCCGCACCCGGCCGCCTCGCGGCCCAGCAGCAGCACGGCGATGTCGTCCTCGCGGCGGTCCACCAACGGCCCGGTGGTGTGGTGCGAGGAGGGTCCGTGCACGGCCTGGACCAGGGCGTCGGCGAGCCGCTCCAGGCTCTCGCCGTCCTCGCCGGGCTCGTGCGCCTCGATGACGCCGCGCAGCCGCGCCCAGCCGGTCTCCAGGTCGTGGCCGCCGGTCTCGATCAGCCCGTCGGTGCAGACCATCATCGTCTCGCCGGGCTCCAGGACGAGCCGGGTGGTGGGGTAGTCGGTGTCCGGGACGATGCCCAGCGGCAGCCCGCCCGCGGTCTGCCGGATCAGCAGGGTGCCGTCGCCCAGCCGGATCGCCGGGTCGGGGTGGCCGGCCCGGGCGATGTCCAGCAGCCCCGTCGCCGGATCCACCTCGATGTAGAGGCAGGTCGCGAAGCGCTGGTCCTCGCCGTGCCCGCGGAGTTCGGTCTCGTTGATCCCGGCCAGGAACCGGGAGGCGCGGGAGAGCACCGCATCGGGGTGGTGGCCCTCGGAGGCGTAGGCCCGCAGCGCGATCCGCAGCTGCCCCATCAGGCCGGCGGCCCGTACGTCGTGCCCCTGGACATCCCCGATGACCAGCGCGATCCGGCCGGACGGCAGCGGGATCATGTCGTACCAGTCGCCGCCGACCTCCAGCCCGCCACCGGTGGGGACATAGCGGGCCGCCACCGTCATCCCCGGGATGTCCGGCTGCACCGTCGGCATCATGCTGCGCTGCAGCCCCAGCGCCAGTTCCTGCTGCTCCTCCTGCACCCCGGCCCGGGCCAGCGCCTGCGCCAGCATCCGGGCGACGGTGGTCAGCACCGAGCGCTCGTCGGGCGTGAAGGCCACCGGCTGGGCGAACGCCGCCATCCAGGCGCCGATCGTCCGGCCCGCGTTCACCAGCGGCAGGAACGCCCAGGACGTCCGGCCGAAGCGGGCGGCCAGCGGCCAGGTGCCGGGGTAGCGGCGGCTGTACTCCTCGGGCGTGGGCAGATAGAGGGCCCGGCCGGTGCGGATGACCTCGGCGGCCGGGTAGTCGGCCGCCAGCGGCATGGCGGCGAACGGCCGCTCGTCGTCGCCGTGGTGGCCGTGGTGGCCGATCACCGACAGCCGGTCGCCCTCGATGCCGAAGACCGCCAGCCCGTCGGGCATGAAACCGGGCATGGACAGCCCGGCGGCGACCCGCAGCACCTCGGCGGTGGACCGCGCCTCGGCCAGCCCCCGGCCCGCGTCCAGCAGGAACGCCTCGCGCGAGCGGCGCCAGTCGCCGGTGATCGGGGTGTGGGCGGCGGAGGTCCCCGGCTGCGGCTCGGGCACCTCCTGCAGGGTGCCGACCAGCTCGAAGCCGCCCTCGACGACCCGGGGGCGGGAACGGGAGCGGACGATGCGCCGCACCCGCCCGCGCTCGTCCACGATGCGCAGCCGGGCCTCGGCGAGCGTCTTCTCGGCGAGCGCGAGCTGCACGATCCCGTTGACCTCGGCGAAGTCGACCGGATGGAAACGGGAGCGCACCGCGGCCTCGGTCAGCTCCGCCGGGGCGGCGGGCAGGCCGAGCAGCCGGGCCGCTTCGGAGTCGAGGGTCACCCGTCCCGATGCGTTGTCCCAGCGCCACAGGCCGGTCGCGATGGCGGCCAGGAGATCCTCGGTGCGCATTGCCTCACTTTATGTGCGTTTGGCGAGGCGCCACCAGCGAGCGGGACGTGACCATCGTCCCAGTCGGGGCGCCGGTTTCCGGGCCCCGCCGAGTTGATGCGTATATGTCAACGAAGGCGTGCGGGCCGGGACGGTAACCTGGAGCGGTTATGTCAATCCTGGGGTGGCCTTTCGGGTGATCCACGGGGAGAGCGACCGGGCATCCGAGCCCGTACTCCTTTTCCTCTCCCTCTCCCGACAACTCCTCACCTCGACCTCGCGACGACTTGGATGAGCGATGCATCGGTACCGGTCCCATAACTGCGGCGAGCTCCGAGCCGCGGACGTCGACACCGACGTCCGCCTCAGCGGCTGGCTGCACAATCGACGTGACCTGGGCGGCATCCTCTTCATCGATCTGCGCGACCACTACGGTCTCGTTCAGCTCGTCGCCCGCCCCGGCACCCCCGCCAACGAGGCCCTCGGCTCCCTGACCAAGGAGACCGTCGTCCGCATCGACGGCAAGGTCAGCGCGCGCGGCGCCGACAACGTCAACCCCGACCTGCCGACGGGCGAGATCGAGATCGAGGTGTCCGCCGTCGAGGTGCTCGGCGCCGCCGATCAGATCCCCTTCACGATCAACGCGGACGACGGCGTCAACGAAGAGAAGCGCCTCGAGTACCGCTTCCTCGATCTGCGCCGCGAGCGGATGCACCGCAACATCATGCTGCGCACCGCCGTCATCTCCGCCATCCGTCACAAGATGGTGGCCCTCGGCTTCAACGAGATGGCGACCCCGATCCTGTCCGCGACCTCCCCCGAGGGCGCCCGCGACTTCCTGGTCCCCTCGCGTCTGCACGCCGGCAAGTTCTACGCCCTGCCGCAGGCCCCGCAGCAGTTCAAGCAGCTGTTGATGATCGCCGGCTTCGACCGCTACTTCCAGATCGCGCCCTGCTTCCGCGACGAGGACGCCCGCGCGGACCGCTCGCCGGGTGAGTTCTACCAGCTCGACATCGAGATGAGCTTCGTCGAGCAGGAAGACGTCTTCCGGCCCGTCGAGAAGCTGATGACCGAGCTGTTCACCGAGTTCGGCAACGGCCGCAAGGTCACCTCGCCCTTCCCGCGCATCCCGTTCCGCGAGGCGATGGTCAAGTACGGCTCCGACAAGCCGGACCTGCGCGCCGAGCTGGAGCTGGTCGATGTCTCCGACGTCTTCGCGGGCTCCGGCTTCAAGGCCTTCGCCGACAAGCACGTCCGCGCCCTGGCCGTGCCGGACACCGCCGACCAGCCGCGCAAGTTCTTCGACCAGCTGGGCGACTTCGCCGTCCAGCAGGGCGCCAAGGGCCTGGCATGGGTCCGCGTGGGCGAGGAGAACGCGCTGACCGGCCCGATCGCCAAGTTCCTCACCGAGGACGACATCAAGGCGCTGGTCGCCGCCCTGGACCTCAAGCCCGGCCACGCCGTCTTCTTCGGCGCCGGCGAGTTCGACGAGGTCTCCAAGATCATGGGCGCGGTCCGCGTCGAGGCCGCCAAGCGCGCCGGTCACTTCGTCGAGGACGAGTTCCGCTTCTGCTGGATCGTCGACTTCCCGATGTTCGAGAAGGACGAGGACACCGGCAAGATCGAGTTCTCGCACAACCCCTTCTCCATGCCGCAGGGCGGCCTGGAGGCGCTGGAGACCAAGGACCCGCTGGACATCCTGGCCTGGCAGTACGACATCGTCTGCAACGGCACCGAGCTGTCCTCCGGCGCCATCCGTAACCACGAGCCCGAGGTCATGTACAAGGCCTTCGCGATCGCCGGCTACGACAAGGAGACGGTCGAGGCGGAGTTCGGCGGCATGCTGCGCGCCTTCAAGTTCGGCGCCCCGCCGCACGGCGGCATCGCCCCCGGCGTCGACCGCATCGTGATGCTGCTGGCCGACGAGCCCAACATCCGCGAGACCATCGCCTTCCCGCTCAACGGCAACGCCCAGGACCTGCTGATGGGCGCGCCGAGCGAGGTCGAGGAGGCCCGCCTCAAGGAGCTGCACCTCTCCCTGCGCAAGCCGCAGGTGAAGTAGGCATCGCCCGGGGGCGGCAGGCCCCCGACAGGCCGAGGGGCGGCGTTTCACGTGAAACGCCGCCCCGGTCCGTATCCGGGCCTGTGCGCCGCAGGCCGGGGCCGGCGATCGGGGGCCAGGCCGGCGGGCGTCTGTCCGCCGGGAGGGGCTCCCGGCCCGGCCCGCGTGCCCCGACCGCCCCGTCCGTGTGGCCGTGTTCCGGTGCGGCACGCACTGTGGTGCCCATGCAGCAAGCCAGTCTCCTCTCCGCCAGGTCCGCCCTGGGGCCGCAGGCCCGTGAGATGCGTCCGGTCCCGAGCGGCGACCTGTGGTGGCTCACCGCCGTGGCCGTCCTCTTCACCGCCTGCCTGCTCGCCTCCGCCGTCGCCGTCCCCGGCCTGGGATGGGACGAGACGGTGTACCTCAGCCAGGTCGACCGCCAGGTGCCGGCCGCGTTCTTCAGCGCCCCGCGCGCCCGCGGTGTCAGCCTCCTGCTCGCCCCGATGGCCGCCCTGACGACCTCGGCGCCCGTGCTGCACTGCTACCTGGCGGTGCTCTCCGGCGCCGCGCTCCTGCTCACCCTGGGCATCTGGCGGCGCCTGCTGCCCGCCCCCGTACCGGCCCTGGGCGGCGCGCTGTTCGCCGGGCTGTGGATCACCCTCTTCTACGGTCCGCAGGCGATGCCCAACCTGTGGACCGCGTACGCCGCGCTCGCCGCCACCGGCTGTTTCCTGCGGGCCGTACGGCAGCCCTCCCGCCAACTGGCCCCGCGCGCCGACCGGCGGGCCGCCGCGGGGCTCGCCGTCGCGGTGGCCGTGGCCGCGCTGATGCGTCCCACCGACGCCGTCTGGCTGGCCGTGCCGCTCTTCGCCGCGGCGCTGTGTGTCCCCTCCTGGCGGCGCCCCGCCGTGCTGCTGGCGCTGCCGGCCGGCCTGGTGCTGGGGTGCGCCCAGTGGGTTGTGGAGGCGTATCTGTCCTACGGCGGGCTGCTGGGCCGGCTGCGGAGGGCCGCGCAGATCCAGGGCGGGCTGGGCTGGCACCTGTCCTTCGACGACCACGCACGGGCGCTCCAGGGCAGGACCCTGTGCCGCCCCTGCCATCTGACCTGGGATCACCCCGTGACGGCGGTGTGGTGGCTGGTGCTGCCGCTGGCGGTCGCCGGGGCGGTGTGGGCGGCGCTCCGCGCCCGCGAGCCCCGCGACGACCTGCACGGGTACGGGCCGGCGGCGCGCAGCGGTGCCCGGCACCCGCTCGGGCTGGCGCCCATCCGGCCCGGCAGCTTCGGCCCCGACCCGGCGGACGACACCACGCCCCACGGCGGACGGAACGGCTACGGTCCCGCCTGGCCGCTGGTGCGGCTGCGCGACTCCCGCGGCCCGCTGCACCGTTACGGTCCGGCCCCCGTCGTCCTTCCGGCGCTGGCCGGCCTCTGCCTCGCCGCCCCCTACCTCCTGACGGTGGACTACGCCGCCCCCCGCTTCCTGTTGCCGGCCTACGCGCTGCTGATGATGCCCGCCGCGTGGTTCCTGTACTGGCTGACCCACCTGCCGCGCCGTCATCACGCCTGGGCGGTGGCCCTCCTCGCCCTCGTGCTGCTGAGCCACCAGGTCGTCCAGCTGGTGGTGTGGCAGAAGATGGTGCGGAGCACCGCCCGTTCGCAGGCCGGTATCGAGCGGATCACCGCGTCGCTGCGGGCGGCCGGGGTGCGGCCGCCCTGTGTGGTGAGCGGCGAGGAAGCGGTACGGGTGGCGTACCGGGCGGGCTGCGCGTCCCGCCAGCCGCAGGGCCATGACGCCAGCATCACCCCCGCGGCGCTGGCCCGGCTGGGCGCG
Source organism: Streptomyces angustmyceticus (assembly GCF_019933235.1). Classification (NCBI taxonomy): domain Bacteria; kingdom Bacillati; phylum Actinomycetota; class Actinomycetes; order Kitasatosporales; family Streptomycetaceae; genus Streptomyces; species Streptomyces angustmyceticus. The sequence continues at coordinate 4,101,709 of NZ_CP082945.1, forward strand.
GGCCGCCCGGCCGCCGTGATCGTCGCGGGCGGGCAGCGCCCGCCGGACTACGCCCGGGGCTGGCGGCGGGTGACCCTCCCGCCGGTACCGGGCTTCCGGCTGCTGCACGCCTACCTGTCCCCGCCGGCCCGCCCCGCACCGGCGCACGCCCGCTCCGCACCGGCGGCCTCCCGCTCCGCACCGGCGCCTACCCGTCCCGCACCGGCGGCCTCCCGTCCCGCCCCGGCGCGTACTCACCCCTGACCGGCGAGTGCCCGCTCGGGACCGGTGGCCGTCCGGCCCGGACCGGGGAGTGGCGTCCGTCCCCGGCCACGGCCCGCCCGGCCCCGAACGCGCTCGCGCCCGTCCGGCCGCGAGGGCTGGACGGGCGCGAGGACGGATCTACTGCTCCGCCGCTAGGGCCGGCGGGCCGGGCTTACTGCTCCGCGCCGCCGAAGCGCTCGCGGTAGGACTCCAGGTCCTCCTCGGTGATCTTCGCGAAGAGCACCGGCGGGACCGTGAAGGGCGTCCCGGCGGGCACCGAGGCAAGCGCCCTGGCCTCCTCCGGGGAGACCCACACCGCGGTGTCGTTCTCCAGCGCGAAGGCCCCCCGCATCGCCTTGGCCGACGACGGGATGAAGGGCTCGGAGACGATCGCGTAGAGGTGGATGAGGTTCATCGCCGTACGCAGCGTCAGCGCCGCCGCGTCCTTGTCGGTCTTGATCTCCAGCCACGGGGCCTTCTCCTCCAGGTAGGAGTTGCCCGCGCTCCACAGGGCCCGCAGCGAGGCCGCGGCCTTGCGGAACTGCAGGGCCTCCATGTGGCCCTCGTACTCCGCCAGCAGCCCGGCGATCTCCTCGCCCAGCTTCTGCTCCGCGGCCCCGGGCTCGGCGCCCGCGGGCACCTCGTCACCGAACCGCTTCCGGGAGAACGACAGCACCCGGTTGACGAAGTTGCCGAGGGTGTCCGCCAGGTCCTTGTTGACCGAGGCCGAGAACAGCTCCCAGGTGAAGGAGGTGTCGTCGGACTCCGGGGCGTTGGCGATCAGGAAGTAGCGCCAGTAGTCGGCGGGCAGCAGCTCCAGCGCGGCGTCCGTGAAGATGCCGCGCCGCTGGGAGGTGGAGAACTTCCCGCCGTAGTAGTTGAGCCAGTTGAAGGCCTTGAGGAAGTCGACCTTCTTCCACGGCTCGCGGGTGCCCAGCTGGGTCGCCGGGAACATCACGGAGTGGAACGGCACGTTGTCCTTGGCCATGAACTCCGTGTACCGGACGTCGTCGGCCTCGTACCACCACGACTTCCAGTCGCGGCTGCCGTCGGAGACCGCGTCCGCCCACTCCTTCGTCGCCCCGATGTACTCGATCGGCGCGTCGAACCAGACGTAGAAGACCTTGCCCTCGGCCGCCAGCTCCGGCCACACATCGGCCGGCACCGGCACGCCCCAGTCCAGGTCGCGGGTGATCGCCCGGTCCTGGAGGCCCTCGGTCAGCCACTTGTGCGCGATGGACGAGGCCAGCGTCGGCCACTCCTTGCTGCCGTTGCCGTCCAGCCAGCCCTCGACCTCGTGCTGCAGCTTCGACTGGAGCAGGAAGAGGTGCTTGGTCTCGCGCACCTCCAGGTCACCGCTGCCGCTGATCGCCGAGCGGGCGTCGATCAGGTCGGTGGGGTCGAGCACCCGGGTGCAGTTCTCGCACTGGTCGCCGCGCGCCTTGTCGTAGCCGCAGTGCGGGCACGTGCCGACGATGTAGCGGTCCGGCAGGAAGCGGTCGTCGGCGACCGAGAAGACCTGGCGGATCGCCCGCTCCTCGATGAAGCCGTTCTCGTGCAGCTTGCGCGCGAAGTGCTGCGTCAGCTCCACGTTCTCCTGCGAAGAGCTCCGGCCGAAGTAGTCGAAGTCGAGGCTGAAGCCCTCGTAGATCGCCTTCTGCTTGTCGTGCTGCTCGGCGCAGAACGCGTCGACCGACTGGCCCGCGTCCTTCGCCGCCAGCTCGGCGGGGGTCCCGTGCTCGTCCGTCGCGCAGATGTAGAGGACGTCGTGGCCGCGCCGGCGCATATAGCGCGCGTACACGTCGGCCGGGAGCATGGACCCCACCATGTTGCCCAGGTGCTTGATCCCGTTGATGTACGGAAGGGCGCTGGTGATGAGGTGTCGAGCCATTGCCGGCTGCTCCCAAGTCGCTACGGTGAGTGAGGATTTGCTTTACGGAACGTCAATATCGTACTGGACGGGCCGGGGGTGCCCGCGCGGCCTTTTCCGGGGCGGCCGGCCCGCCCGCCCAGCCCTCTCAGGCCGCCGCGTCCGCCGACTCCGCGCCCTCCGCGGCAGGGGCCCGGCCCTGTTGCGGGGCCCGGCCGTTGACCAGCAGCCCGGCGGCGAGTGCGGCCAGCAGCATGATCGCCGAGCCCACCCCGATGGCCACGGTGAACCCGTGCACCACCCCGCTCTTCACGATCCCGTCCCGCACCGCCGGGGTGAGTCCGAGAGCCCCGCCCCTGCGGGCCGCGTCCGCCAGACGACCCGCGATGAACGTCGCGCTGGTCGAGGTCGCGATGGTGTTCAGCAGCGCCGTACCGATCGAACCGCCCACCTGCTGCGCCGTGTTGACCGTCGCGGAGGTGACGCCGGAGTCGTGCGGCGCCACCCCGGAGGTGGCCGTCGCCATCACCGGCATGAAGGTCAGGCCCATGCCGAGGCCGACGAGCAGCATGGCCGGCAGTACATGGGAGACGTAGGCGGGCTCGGTCGTCAGGAACGTCAGGGTGAAGAGCCCCGCGGACGCGAGGACGGCCCCCGGGACCATCAGGAACCGCGGCGGGATCCGGTGCAGCAGCCGCGCGGAGATCTGCGTCGAACCGACGACGATCGCGACCACCATCGGCAGGAACGCCACTCCGGTCCTGACCGGTGAATACCCGAGCACGGTCTGCAGGTAATAGGTCATGAACAGGAACATTCCGAACAGCCCGATGACCGCCAGCGCCATGGTCAGGAAGGCGCCCCCGCGATTCCGGTCGCGGACGATGTGCAGCGGCAGCAGGGGGTGGCGCGCCCGCGATTGCCACCAGGCGAAGGCGGCCAGCAGCACCACGCCCCCCACCAGCAACCCGAGGACCAGCCCGTCTCCCCAGCCCCGCGGCTCCGCTTCGCTGCACCCGTAGACGATCGCGACCAGGCCGCCGCAGCCCAGCACCACACCCGGGGCGTCCAGGGAGACGCGCCCCCGCTCGGGCCGGTCGCGCAGGAACACCGCGGCGCCGATGAACGCGATCACCGCGATCGGGACGTTCACATACAGGCACCAGCGCCAGTTCAGATACTCGGTCAGCAGCCCGCCGGCGATCAGCCCGATGGCCGCGCCGCCGCCCGCGATCGCCCCGTAGATCCCGAACGCCTTGCTCCGTTCCTTCCCGATGGTGAAGGTGGTGGTCAGCAGGGACAGCGCGGACGGCGCCAGCAGCGCGGCGAAGGCCCCCTGCAGCGCCCGCGCCCCGAACAGCAGCCCGGACCCGGTGGCCGCGCCGCCCAGCCCGGACGCGATCGCGAAGCCGACCAGCCCGATCATGAAGGTCTTCTTCCGCCCCACCAGGTCGGCGACCCGGCCGCCGAGCAGCAGCAGCCCGCCGAACGCGAGCGTGTACGCGGTGATCACCCACTGGCGGTTCGCGTCCGACATCCCCAGGTCCCGCTGGGCCGAGGGCAGCGCGATGTTCACGATGCTGGCGTCCAGCACCACCATCAGCTGCGCGATGGCGATCACCACCAGCGCCCACCAGCGCCGGGGATCGGGCTCGGCCGCAAGGGCCCAGCTGGGAGTGGCGGGCCTGCGCGGTGCCGGAGGCGGCTCGCCGCCCCCCTCTCGGCTCGCCTCACCCATCACGACCCACCTCGCTCGGCTGGTACGGCTACCCGGCACCGCCCCGCCGGCCGGAAACGGGCGCTACGGGGAGGAAACGGGGCGCTTCATCCATTCAGCCTAGGCAGTGGGGCGGGGCGGCGCCTGCTGTGCCGGGGCGGGCCGGGAACGGCGCCGGCCGCGGCGGGCTCGGGGCCGCCGCGGCCGGTCGGGTGTCGTCAGCTGACGGTGCGGACGAAGAGGAACGGGTGAGGGGCCCGGGGGTCAGTCGTCCTTGACGATGCCCGCGGTGCGGGCCTCGGCGAGCCACTCGGGGAACTCGACCATCAGCTGCTGGTAGAGCTCGTCGTGGGAGAGGCCGCGCGGGTCGCGGCCGGCGTGGAAGAAACCGGCGTTGTCGACGGCGCGCTTCTCCGGGACGGCCAGGTCGTCGAGCTTGCGGAGGAAGTCGAAGCCCTTGGCGTCCGGGTCCCCGAAGCCGATGAACTGCCAGAAGATCGGGAGTCCGGCCGCCTCGCAGAGCGCCTTCTCGGCGGCCGGCTTGGAGGTCGGGGCACCGTCGGTCTGGAAGATGACGAAGGCCGGCGCGGTGGAACCGGACTTCTTGTAGTGGTCGACGACGGCGTTGACGGCCCAGTGGTAGTTCGTACGGCCCATGTGGCCGAGACCGGCGTGCAGTTCCGCGATGCGGCCCTCGTAGTTGGCGAGGTCGATGTCGGCGGTGCCGTCGATGTCGGTGGAGAAGAAGACGACCGGGACGGTGGCGTCGTCGTCGAAGTGCGCGGCGAGGCCGAGGGCCTGCTCGGCGAGGTTCTGGACCGTGCCGTCCTTGTAGTAGTTGCGCATCGAGCCGGAGCGGTCGAGGACGAGGTAGACGGCGGCGCGCTGGGTGGCGAGGCCGTGCTTGTCCAGGGTGGCGCCCGCGGACTTGTAGAGGCTGAGCAGCGCGGGGGCGACGGCGGGGAGCGAACCGGGGGCGCCGGGGGTCTCGGGCCGGGGCTCGGCTTCCGCCGTTGCCGGGGCTGCTGCCCGGGGCTCGGGGGCCGTCTGGGGCTCGGGGGCGGCCGACGGGGCGGTGGGGGCGGCTTCGGGCGTCGCGTCCGCCTTTGCGTCCGCCTTCGGCTCCGGCTCGGGCTTCGCCTCCGCGTCGGCCTTCGGCTCCTCGGGCGCCGGGGCGGCAGCTTCGGGCTTCGTCTCCGCTTCGGGCGCCGGCTCCGGCTCGGGCGCGGCCGCCGGCTGGTCCGCGGCCTTTGCCTCGGTCTCGGTCTCGGCCTCGGGCTCCGGGGCGGGCTCCGCCGCCGCCTTCGCTTCCGGCTCGGGTGCGGTCCCGGGCTCTGCCGTCGGCTCGGCAACGGCCGCGGCCTCGGCGACGGCCGCGTCTGCGGGCTCCGCGACGACCTTGGAGTCCGCGGGCTCCGCCACGACCTCCGCCGCGGGCTCGGCCTTGGGCTCCGCCGCGTCGGCCGTCGCCTTCGCCTCGGCCACCGGCTCCGCGTCGGCCGTCGTCTTGGCCTCGGCCACCGACTCCGCCGCAGGCGCTTCCTTCACCTCTGCCGCCGACTCCGCCTGCGGCTCAGGGGCCTCAGCGGCCTCGGCGGGCGCGGCGGCCGGCTCGGCGTCCGCTGCCGGCGTCTGCGTCGGGTTGTCGAACGCCTGGCTCACGAGGTCGGAGGCGGCCGGGGCGGCAGCCTCAGGGGCCTCGGCCTCGGCGTCGTCCCGTCCCGCGGAGGTCTTTTCCGCCTGGTCCGCCCGGCTCACCTGGTCGGCCCGCTCGCCCCGGTCCGCGTGGCCGCCCTGGGCCGGCAGCGTCGGGGTCTTCGGGGCGGGAGCGGGGTCGGTGTCCGGGGTCTCCGTGGGAGCCGTCCGGGCGGCCGGAACCTCGGCCTCCGGGGTCGCGGCACCCGGGGCGGACTCCGCGCGCGCCTCCGGGATGGTCGCGGACTCCGGCTTGTCGGCGCCGCTCGGGGCCGCGCCGGTTTCTTCACGGGTCGCCTTGGAGCGACCGAAAGCGTTGCGCAGCAGACTCCGAATGCCCATCGGCGAACCTCTCTTGCGGGTGCTGGGTGCGGCGTATGTCCGTGAAGCACGGACATGTCCCTGACCAGGACGGATACGTAAGGGTAGCGGCCGGGACCGGCCTCACAGTGGGACCCCGCGCCTGGTTTGGTGGGCCATCCGGGGGTGTTGCGGAGGCGGATGGTTTCAGCCGACCGGGCCCGGCTGCGTTCGCCCTGCGTACGAGGTTGTCCGGCCGCCCGCACCCGTTCCCCGGCCGTCCACAAAACCTCCCCGCAGTCCGTACGAGCACCCTGCCGCGACGTACCACCGCCCCGTCGGCAGCCCGCCCCGACTGCCCCGACCGTACGCACCGCCCGCCCCGCCCCCGTGCACCGCCCCCGCCCCTCGCCCCCGCGCCCGCACAGCACACGCCGCCCTCCCCCCATACGGCATGCGGGTGACCGGGCGAGGAGGTGAGGGGGCCGGGGCGAGCGCGGCGGAGCCCGCGTCGCAAGGGCCGGACACGGAAGGTGAGTTGAGGGGTGCCCCCGTGTGGTGGGTGGGGAGCGGGAGGACGTAACGGGACATCGGGGCGCGAGAGGTCCCGGGCCCCCTGGGGGCGGAGGGTTCTCCCCGTCCCACGGGAGCCCCTCCCCACATCACGCCGCGGAAACGAAGTGGCAAGAGCTGGGTAAGAACTGAGTCGCTCAGGTATCCGATGCGCAGGTGTGCCCGTCTTCTCCGGTGACCATTGTCCGGAGCCGCCCGTTGTGCCATAGGCGGCCGTTGAGAAGGCAAGAACCCTTTCGAGGGTGACGGGAGATGTGGGCGCATGGGGCTGACCAGTCAGTCGCTCGAGTACACGGTGATCGTGCTGGCGGTGGCCTGTGTCGCCGCCACGGTGTGGCTCTGGCCCCGGTTGTCGAGGCGCGGGGTCGGCCCCGTCCTGGGCAGACTGGGCGCCATCGTGGTCACCCAGGTGTCGATCGTTTGTGCGCTCGCCCTCGCCGTGAACACGAACTTCGAGTTCTACGGCGACTGGGACGAGCTGCTCGGCAACAACGACAAGGCCCCGGTGTCCGTGAGCGAGGGCGGCGGGCAGTACGCCTCGGTCGGCAACATGAAGGGCGGGCTGGTCCAGCCGGCCGGTCCGCAGGGCCTCGATCGGGTGACCGGGCTTCCCAAGGGGCCCGCGGACAAGGTGGGCAAGGTCGAGTCCGTACGGATCGTCGGCCGCCGCACCCGGGCCATCAACCCCGGCTTCGTGTATCTGCCGCCGCAGTACTTCCAGCAGCAGTTCCGCCGGCAGCGGTTCCCCGTCATGGTCGTCATCAGCGGCTACCCGGGCGGGATCATGAACCTCGCGCAGCACCTCCAGGTGCCGCAGAACGCCGGCCGGCTGATCGCGCAGGGCCGGATGCAGCCGACGGTGATCGTGATGGTCCGGCCGACGATCGCACCGCCGCGGGACACCGAGTGCGTGGACGTGCCGGGCGGGCCGCAGGCCGAGACGTTCTTCACCAAGGACCTGCCGGACGCCATGAAGTCGGCCTACCGGGTGGGCCACGACCCCAGCGCCTGGGGCGCGTTCGGATACTCGTCCGGCGGTACGTGCTCGCTGCAGCTGGCGATGCGCAACCCGCACGCCTACACCTCCGCGGTCTCGCTCTCCGGCGACTACGCGATCAAGGACGACCTGACCACCGGCAGTCTCTTCGGCCCCGGCGCCCAGGGCGCCCAGCGGGAGCGCGAGCACGATCTGCTGTGGCGGCTGAAGAACCTGCCCGCGCCGCAGATCTCCGCGCTGGTCGCCAGCAGCCGTAAGGGCGAGGCGGACTACGGCGAGACCATGAAGTTCCTCCACGCCGCCAAGTCGCCGATGTCGGTGGACTCGATCATCCTGCCGCAGGGCAGTCACCAGTTCGCGACCTGGCGCCGCGAGGTCGTGCCCGCCCTGGAGTGGCAGAGCCAGCAGCTGACCTTCCCGCAGGACACCGAGGCGGCCGCCCCGCAGCGCAAGCCGAACGCGGGGGCGCCGGGCAAGAGCGGCGCCCCGGGCCCGCAGCGGACCGGGCCGTCCAAGGCGCCGACGACGTCCGACGACAAGGGCCGCCGTCGGGTGGAGGCGGAGCGCCCCCGGGGGTAGCCGCAGGGCAGCTGAGCAGTACCGCGCAGGGGCGCCGGAGTTGTCCGGCGCCCCTGTGGCGTGTGTGCGGCCGTGGCACGGGCCCGCGGCGGCTGCCCGTCGTCCGTCACATGATTCGCCGGACCCCGGGTAACCGAACGTCCCATCGGCGCACTGCGCATCTCGCACACCGGGGAGTGACCTCATGGCGCGTACGCAACAGGGTGACGAGGCGGCGTGGTCCCCCGTGGCCGCGCGGGCCCCGCTGGCCGTTCGGATCCTTCTGCTGGTGCTGGCGTTCGCCGCGATGGTGGCCTTCGCGGTGGCGCTGGCGCGGGTCACGCTGACCCCGTCGGCGGCCTCGGTGCCGCTGACCCATCCCAACCTCCGCCCCGGTGACTCGATCCGGAGCTACCTGGCGCAGCCGCACCTGGCCGACACGGCCAAGCAGCTCGGCGGCAACGTCCTGCTGGGGGTGCCGTTCGGGGTGCTGCTGCCGGTGCTGGTGCCGCGGGCGCGGGGACTGCTCAGGGTCGGCGTGGCGACGGCGGTGGTGATGCTGCTGGTGGAGCTGGTGCAGGGGGCGCTGATCACCGGCCGGGCGTTCGACATCGACGATGTGATCCTCAACTGCTCCGGCGCGCTGCTCGGTTATCTGCTGCTGGGGCTGCGGCTGGGCCGTGCGGTGCATCCGCGGCGCCGGCACTGGTGGCACCGGTTCAGCGGGAAGGGGGCGGCCGTGGGGAGCCCCGGGGCCTCCGAGACGTCCACCCCGTAGGGCCGCCTCACCGGGGGGCCGCTCCGCAGGACCGTCGCGCGAGGTGTGGGCTTACGGGCGCTGCCTTCCTCCCCGGGGGGCGGGCGCTGCGGCCGGTAGACCATCCCCGGCTCCGGCTTCGCCGGGGACAGCAGCTGGGAGACCGTGACGACCGTGTAGCCGCGCTTCTTAGATCACCGTCAGCCGGAGGTGCCGGCCCGCCGGCGGCGGAGGCCGGCGCGGGCGGCCGTCCGCCGTCACCCCGATCGGACGCGTCCGCCGCGACACGCCGCGCCCGCCGGGGTGGACTCGTAGCGTGACCGCACCGCCGCCGGACGACTGCCTGGCCCGTAACGACTGGATCTGCGGCGACTACCTGAGCACCCGTCGGCAGATCCTGCTCGACGCGGTCGGCCAGCACCTCCAGCTGACGGTGATCTCGGTGGCGCTCGGCCTGGTGGTCGCGGTGCCGCTGGCGCTGCTGGCCCGCCGCAGGCGCTGGACGGCCGGACCGGTGCTCGGCATCACGACGGTCCTCTACACCATCCCGTCGCTGGCGATGTTCTCGCTGCTGCTGCCGGTCTACGGGCTGTCCGCCACCCTCGTGGTGGTCGGCCTCGCCCTGTACTCCCTGACTCTGCTCGTACGGAACATCCTGGCGGGGCTGGACGGCGTCCCCGCCGAGGCCACAGAGGCCGCCCGCGGCATGGGGTACGGGCCGCTGCGGCAACTGCTCACCGTCGAACTGCCGCTGGCGCTGCCGGCCGCGATGGCCGGGCTGCGGATCGCCACCGTCTCCGCGGTCGCGCTCACCACGGTCGGGGCGATCGTCGGGTACGGCGGGCTGGGGAACCTCATCTACGCCGGGATGAACTCCTTCTTCAAGGCGCAGGTGCTCACCGCGTCCGTGCTGTGCGTGATCATCGCGGTCGTCCTCGACCTGCTGCTGCTCGGTGCGGAGCGGCTGCTCACCCCCTGGCGCCGGGCCGGGCGCCGGACGCGGGTGCGCGCACGGGCCGGCGCGGGGGCGAAGCGGCCGGTCACGGCCGGGCGGCGGCCGTGAACACCCTCTCCGCGGTCTGGACCTGGCTGACCACGGCCGCCAACTGGTCCGGTGAGAACGGGGTCTGGCACCGCCTCGAACAGCACCTCGTGCTCACCTTCTCCTGCCTGGTCATCAGCGCCCTGATCGCCCTGCCGGTCGCGCTGACCCTCGGCCACCTCGGCCGCGGTGGCGCGCTGGCCATCAACCTCGCCAACATCGGCCGTGCGGTGCCGACCTTCGCCGTACTCGTCCTGCTGCTGCTGACCCCGCTCGGACGGCACGGGCAGTGGCCGACGATCATCGCGCTGGTGCTGTTCGCCATCCCGCCGCTGCTGACCAACGCGTATGTGGGGATGCGCGAGGTGGACCGGAGCGTGGTGCGGGCCGCGCGAGGGATGGGGATGACCGGGACGCAGCTGGTGTGGCGGGTCGAGGTGCCGCTCGCCTTCCCGCTGCTCCTGACCGGCGTCCGGATCGCCGCCGTCCAGCTGGTGGCCACCGCCACGCTCGCCGCGCTGGTGGGCGGCGGCGGCCTCGGCCGGATCATCACCGCGGGCTTCAACCTGGCCAGCACCCCACAGGTGGTCGCCGGGGCGGTCCTGGTCGCGGTGTTCGCGCTGCTGATGGAGGGCGCCTTCGAGCTGGCACAGCGGTGCGCGCCGATCTGGGCACGGGGGCCGGTCCGGTGAGGGCGGCGGCCGCGGCGCTGGCGGCCCTCATGGCCCTCGGGCTCTCGGCCTGCGCCGGCGGTCCTTCCCTGGAGAACCGCTCCGCGATCACCGCCTCCCCCGGTGACAGCCACGACCTGGCCATCGGTTCGGCGGGCTTCACGGAGAGCGAGCTGCTCGCCCAGATGTACGCGGCGCTGCTCCAGCACGCCGGATACCGCACCCGCGTCCTGACGGTCGGCAACCGCGAGCTGTACGAACCGGCGCTGGAGGCCGGGCAGATCGATGTCGTCCCCGAGTACGCCGCGACCTTCGCGGACTGGCTCAACGCCAAGAGCAAGGGGCCCAAGGCGGCCCCGGTCGCCTCGCCGGACCTCGGGACGACCATGACCGCGCTGCGCCGGCTCGCCGGACCCCGCGGTCTGACCGTGCTCCCGGCCGGCCGGGCCGTCGACCAGAACGCCTTCGCGGTGAGCGCCGCCTACGCCCGCAAGCACCACCTCAGGACCCTCAGCGACCTGGGACGCGCCAAGCTGCCGGTGCGGCTGGCGGCGGGCGACGAGTGTGTCCAGCGGCCGTTCTGCGCGCCGGGGCTGAAGAAGACGTACGGGATCGACATCACCGCCGTCGACCCGAAGGGCGTCGGCACCACGCCCGCCAAACAGGCCGTCCAGAACGGGCAGGACCAGATGGTGCTGACGACCAGCACCGATGCCACCCTCGACCAGTTCGGGCTGGTGCTGCTCGCCGACGACAAGAAGCTCCAGAACGCCGACTACGTCGTCCCCGTCGTCAACCGCGCACGGGCGGGCGGCGCACGGGCGGCCGCCGCGCTCGACCGCCTCAACAAGGTCCTGACCACGGCCGATCTGGCACACCTCAACGAGCAGGTGGACAGCTGGCGGCGGCTGCCTGCGGATGTGGCCCGCAACTACCTCCGGTCCAAAGGGCTGTTGCCCAAGGGCTGACCTCTGCCGGCGGGCGGAGCGGGCTGTTTCACGTGAAACGGCCCGCAGGCGGGCAGGGCAGGCGTTTCACGTGAAACCCGCCGTCCCGGACCGCCCCCCATGGCCCGTGCCGCCTTGCCCCGGCCTGTGCCGCCTCGCCCCGCGGGCTCACTCCGTCGGCACGGAATCCACCTCGGCCCGCTCGCGGGGCACTCCCCGTGCGTCGGAGCCGATGGTGCGGCGCAGGGCCTCATGGAGCGTGGTCGGGGTGAGCACGCCCAGGAACCGGTGGCCGTCCAGGACCGCGATCCAGCCGGCATCGTGCTTGAGCATCTCGCTGAAGGCCGCCTTGAGCGTGCCGGTCACCGGGACCCATGCCTCCATCCGGCGGGCGTGACCGGCCACCGTGCCCGGCACCCCGGCCAGTTCCTCCGTGGCCGCCCAGCCGTGCAGCGCGCCGTCCTCGTCGAGCACCACGGCCCAGCGGGCGCCCTCGGCCCGCAGCCGTCTCCCGGCGTCCGCCGCGGGTTCGCCGAGCCGGACCAGTGGAGGGTGTTCGAGGTCGCCCCGGTCGATACCGGTGACCGAGAGCTGCTTCAACGCGCGGTCGGTGCCGACGAATTCGGCGACATAGGACGTGGCGGGGGCGCCGAGGACGCTCGCCGGGGTGTCGTACTGCTCGATCCGGCCCGCTCCGTAGACCGCGATCCGGTCGCCGAGCCGGATGGCCTCCTCGATGTCATGGGTGACCAGCAGCACCGTCTTGTGCAGACCGGCCTGCAGCCGCAGGAACTCCTTCTGGAGCCGGTCGCGGACGACCGGGTCGACCGCACCGAACGGCTCGTCCATCAACAGCACCGGGGGATCGGCGGCGAGCGCCCGCGCCACCCCGACCCGCTGCCGCTGTCCGCCGGAGAGCTGGTCGGGGTAGCGCGAGCCGTGGACCGCGGGGTCCAGGCCGACCAGGTCCAGGAGTTCGGCGGCCCGCTCGCGCGCCCGCGCCTTCTTCCAGCCGCTCAGGAACGGCACGGTGGCGGTGTTGTCGAGGACGGTGCGGTGGGGGAAGAGGCCGGTCTGCTGGATGACGTAACCGATCCGGCGGCGCAGGGCGACGGGATCGACACCGGCGACGTCCGCGCCGTCGACCCAGACCTGTCCGTGGGTGGGGTCGATGAGCCGGTTGACCATCATCATGGTCGTCGTCTTGCCGCAGCCGGACGGTCCGACCAGCGTCACCAGCTCGCCCTCGCCGACCTCGAAGGAGAGGTCGTCGACGGCGGTGGTTCCGTCGGGGTAGCGCTTGGTGACGGAGTCGAACCGGATCATTGCGCCATTGAATCCCGCGGTCTGCGGCCGGACCCGTCATGCGGGCAATCGGGTGGGCGGGCGCCGGAGCCCTCCGCCCTCCCCCGGCGGATCACGGGCCCTCGGCGCCCGCTCCCGGCGTCACGCCCGCGGCCTCGCCGCCGGGCCCCGCGCCGTCCCCCGTCCCGGCCCCGTCCTCCGCCGCCGCCCCGCCACCCATCCGGTAGCCGCCGCCCGGGACGGTCTCGATCACCGGCGGGTCGCCGAGCTTGGCGCGCAGCCTGCCGAGCGCGACGCGTACGGCGTTGGTGCGGTAGCTGGTGTGCTCCTCCCAGACCTCCTCGATCAGCTCGTCGCCGCTGACCGGCGCGCCCTGGGCGCGCAACAGCACCTCCAGCAGCCCGAATTCGGTGCGGGACAGCGCCAGCGGCCGGCCGTCGCGCAGGGCCAGCCGGCGCGCGGTGTCGACGCTGACCCCCGCCCGCTCGATGACCTGCGGCCGGACGGGGCGGCCGGGCCGGCCCAGCGTCAGCACCCTGCCGAGCAGGTCCTCGTGCGCGAACGGCCTGGCCAGGTGGTGACCTGCGCCCGGCTCCGCGTCCTCGGCCCGCTCGTGGCCGGTGCCGGGTGCGGTGAGCAGCAACACCCGCGTCGGCAGGCCCTCTTCCGCCAGGTGCCGGCAGATCTCGTCGGCGTGCGGGCCGGGCAGCTCCTCGTCCAGGACGAGGACGTCGTAGGCGTCCTGCCGGAGGGCGGCCAGCGCCGCGCTCCCGTCGTGGGCGGTGTCCACCGTGAGCGCCGCGCGGCGCAGCGCCGCGGCGACTCCCTCCGCGACCCGATCCTCGGCTTCCGCCACCAGTACGCGCATGGCGTCATATGTACCCGAGGCGGACCGGCCGGGGCCGGAGCCGGGGCCCGCGCGGCCGTGTCCCGCCGCCGGGAGGGCCGTACGGACCCGGCGCGCGGGGCCGTACGAGTTGCTTCCGCCGCACCGCCTCTCCTCCTGCCGCGTCCGGCCCCACCCGCGTGCTTACGATCCCCTTCGGCCACCGGTCGGAAGGGTGGAAGGGAACGCCACGATGAGAGCCGTAGCAGTCAGCGCATTCGGTGAAAAGCCGCAGCTCATGGATCTGCCACAGCCCGAACCAGGGCCCGGTGAGGTTCTGGTGCGGCTGTCCGCCGCCGGACTCAACCCCATCGACTGGAAGATCGCCGACGGCATGTTCGGCGACGCCGTGCCGGCGGCCTTCCCCCTCGTCCTGGGGTCGGACGGGGCGGGCGAGGTGCTCGCGATCGGGAACGGCGTGCGGCGGTTCACCGTCGGCGACGCGGTGTTCGGCCAGTTCCAGCGGCCGGAGCGGGGCGGCGGTTCGTACTGCGAGCTCGCCGTCGCCGACGAGGGCCGCCTCGCGCACGCCGCCCGCAGCGTCACCTACGCCACCTCCGCGGGGCTGCCGACGGCCGGCATGACCGCGTACAACCTGGTCGAGGAGACCCGGGTCACCGAGGGCACCCGGGTGCTGCTCGTCGGCGCGACCGGCGGCGTCGGCACCTTCGTCACCCAGCTCGCGGCCGGCCGCGGCGCCGAGGTGATCGCCACCGCGCGCGCGTCGAAGGCGGAGCTGATGCGGACGCTGGGCGCCGCGGAGACCGTCGACCACACCGCGGGCCCGCTCGACGACCAGGTCCTCGCGGCCCACCCGGACGGCGTCGACGTGCTGATCGACATGATCGGCGGCCCCGCCGAGTTCGCCGGGCTGACCCGGACCGTACGGGACGGGGGCACCGCCGTCTCGCTCATCGGCTCGGCCGACGCCGACGAGCTGACCGACAACAACCTGCGCGGCTTCAACTTCGTCAACCGCCCCTCCCCGCAGTTGCTGGAGATCCTCGCCGGCCAGGTCGACGCGGGCCGGCTGACGGTCCTCGTGGGACGCGAGGTCTCCCTCGAAGAGGCGCCGGAGGCCCTGGAGGCCAGCCGCACCGGCCGGTCGCAGGGCAAGACGGTCCTGGCGATCTGAGCGCGGGTCAGGGCCCGGCGGCGGCGCGGGCGAGGCGGCGGGCGAGCAGCGCACGGGCCGCCGGCGGCCCCGCGGCGGCCAGCCTCGCGGTCAGGGCGCCCGCGCCGGCGAGGAGCCAGACCCCGCCGAGCAACGGCCCGGTGAGCGCGTCGGCGTAGGCGCCCGCGGCGGGCCGGGAGACCACGGCGGGCAGGGCGTCCAGGGCCCGGCCGCGCACCAGCGCCAGCGCGGCGGCCAGCAGCGCGGCGGCGACCGCGCAGCCCAGCCCCGTACAGATCAGCGCCCGCCGCCGGTGCCGCGCCAGCAGCAGCCCGCCGGCCAGGCACAGCACCGCGGCGGGCGGCAGCAGCAGCGCCCCGGTGCGCACGACGCGGTAGACGGCCCGGACCCGCGGCACGTCCGGCGCCTTCAGCAGCACGATCTCCACCCCGGCCCGCGGCACCCGGTGGACGAGGTCGAGCCCCATGCCGTTGTGCGACAGCTGACGCCTGACCCGGTCCACGACCGGGGTGAGGTCGAGGGTGACCGGGGAGCGGCCGGACGCGGCCAGGCTGCCGTCCAGGGTCCGGTGGGCGGCCCGGTGCACCCCGTTCCACATCGCGGGGAAGCCGCGCCCGGTGACGACCTGCCGCACCTGCTTGTCCACGAACCCGCGCAGGCCGCGGGTGACGTGCCGCCGCAGCGCGGGGCGCTCGGCGCGCGGCACGGCGTCCAGCAGCCCGTCCAGCCGGATGTGCGCCATCACCCCGTCCGTCACGTCGTGGACGACCGCGTCCTGGACGGCGGTGTTCCCGGCCAGCGGGGCCACCGACGCCACATAGCTGTCGGTCTGGGACAGTTCGGCCCGCGCCCAGGTCGCGGCCAGCCCCAGCGGCAGCAGCACCACCCCCACCAGCAGCAGCACCCCGCCGGCCACCGCCCGCCCGCGCCGCCACGGCGCCCGCGCCGCCACCGGTCCGCCCGGGGACGCGGGGGCGCTCGCTGGCATCGCGTGGGTCCTTCCTGCCCGGCGGACGGCGGGCGCGTCCGGGGACCGGCCGGACCGGGAGGACCCTCACGACGTGCCCTGTGGCCTGCTTCCAGGCAAGTGCGAACCCCCGTGGCGCGCGAGCGGGACCGGTGCCAACGGGTGACCGCGCGCGGCCCGGACCGGGCTCAGCGCGGCTGCGGGGCGCGCCGCCGCCGTACCGCCCGCACCACTCCGGGACCGAACAGCGCGGTGACCGCGGCCGCCACCGCCCACCCCACCCAGCCGCCGCCGCTCGCGGCCTGCGCGCGCGTCTCCGGCAGGTCGTCCAGATCGCCCGAGCAGGCCGTGGGCGCGTAGGACCCGCCGACGTAGACACAGACCGTGGAGGCGGCGCGCAGGGTGCCGGGCGCGGCGCTGCCGGTGTCCCCGGTGCGGTCGCCGAGCACGGCCGAGGCGGTGAACACCTGGATGTCGTGCGCGGGCAGGTCGGCGCGCCAGACCGCCTTCTGCTCCCGCTCGCCGCGCCCTTCGACGGTGGCGCCGGGCGCGGTGGCGGAGACCGTGGTGGCCGGCATCTCCTGCTCGATGCGGGCCCCGCGGACGGTGGTGGCGCCCAGGTTGTGCACGGTGATGCGGTAGTCGAGCCGTCTGCCGGCCTCGGCGTCGTCCCGGCCGTCGGTGACCGCCACGGTGACCGAGACGGCGGGCGGTGCCTGGGGGGCGTGCCGGGCGGCGGGCGGTGCCTGCGCGGCGTACGCGGCGGACGGTCCGGGGAGCGCGGCGGCGCACAGCAGTGCGCAGACAACGGCGGTTCTCATGCCGTCATCCGAGCATCGCGGCGCCCGTCACCGGCGGCAGGCGGCGTTCTCCCGGCCCGGGTTCACCCGAGTGAGGGGGCGGCGGCCCCGCGGTCGGTGCTCCGGCCCGCGGCTGCCGGTCCCTCAGCGCCGGCGCGGCCCCGACCGGTGCACCGGTCCGTGGGCGTCCTCGCAGTGACCGGCCTGCCGTTCCGGGTCGGCCGCGGGGCGCGGGCCCAGCGTCAGCACGTCGTGGTGCGCGCCCTGCTCGCCGACGTGATCGACCTGGAGGGTGGCGTGGCTGATGCCGTACTCGCCGCTCAGCAGCTCCTGCAGGCTGCGCCGGACCTTGTGGCAGTCGCCGCCCGGCGCCACCAGGATGTGCGCGGACAGCGCCGGCTGCCCGGAGGTGATCTGCCAGATGTGCAGGTCGTGCACCTCGACGACCTCGTCCGTGGCGACCAGGTGCTCGCCCAGCGCGTCCGGGTCGACGCCGGCCGGTGCGGCCTCCATGAAGATCCGTCCGGACTCGCGCACCAGCCCCGTGCCGGCCCGCAGCATCAGCACGACGACCACCAGCGAGGCGATCGCGTCCGCCCGCTCGAAGCCCGTCGTCAGCACGATCAGACCGGCGAGCGCGGTGGCGACGAAGCCGAACAGGTCGGTGAGGATGTGCTGGTAGGCGCCCTCGACGTTGAGGCTGGAGCGGTTGGCGCGGGACAGCAGCCAGGTGCAGATCAGGTTCACCACGATCCCGGACAGCGCGGTGACCAGCACCAGCCCGCCGGTGACCGCGGGCGGCGAGATCAGCCGCTGGACCGCCTCGTACGCCAGCCAGACGGACAGCAGCAGCAGGGTGATGCCGTTGGCCTGGGCGGAGAGGATCTCGGCGCGCTTGAGGCCGTAGGTGTACTCGCCGCGCGCGGGCCGCGCGGCCAGCCGCATCGCGACCAGGGCCAGCACGATCGAGACCGCGTCGGTGAGCATGTGGGCGGCGTCCGAGATCAGCGCCAGGGACTGGGCCACGACACCGATGACGACCTCGACCGCCATGTACGCGGTGAGCAGGATGAGCGCGCTGCGCAGCCAGCGCCGGTCGGCGTCCGGTGCGACCCCGTGGGCGTGGCTGTGACTGTGCCCGTGGCTGTGGGCGTGCTCGGTCATGGGCGCGCTCCTTCCTGGCTCCTCCCTGCGAAGCAAACCGCACTTCGGCGAAAGATCCAAAGGCTGCATCGGTGACCGTTGTCATTACCGTCGAACGGCTCATCGTGCCTGGTCAGAGCGGTGTGAACGGGGACGGGGCGGCGACGGGAAGCGGAGCGCGGATGTCCGCTCCCCGGCGGGCGTGGGAAGCCGGCGCGGCCCCGGCGCCCGGGTAGCATCCGGCGCTATGAGCGCTACGGGCGTCACCGCGCGGCCCGCCCCCGGCAAGGGCCAGATCCTGACGGTGCTGGGCCTGCTGACCGCCGTCGCCGTCCTGTACGGGCAGCACGACGGCCTCCCCTTCTGGCTGGGCGCCCTGACCGGTGTGGTCTCCGTGCTCGGCTACCTGGTCTGCTTCGACTCCCCGCGCGGCATCTGGCAGTGGCTGCCGGCCGGGGTGGGCTTCTGCGCGGCGTTCCTGTTCGCGGGGCAGTTCCTCGTCGCGCTGCTGGCCTGAGGGCCGGCGCGGGCGGCACCGGCGGGCGCCGCGGAGCGCGGGTCCACGGGGGGCAGCGGGACGGCACGACCCGACCGGTCAGTAAAGTTCGGCTCCCGTCCCCCGGACCGGTGCCCCGTCCTCGGGTGCCTCGGGTCCGGCCCTCCCGACCTCTGAGGTACTCGGCAGTGAGCCCCGCACCCCCCGCCCCGGCCGCTCCTGAACCCGTGTCCGTCGTCGGCATCGGGGCCGACGGCTGGGACGGCCTGCCCGCCGCCTCCCGGCAGGCCCTGCGGACGGCCGAGGTGCTGATCGGCGGCCCCCGCCAGCTCGCGCTGCTGCCAGAGGAGTGCGCCGGTGAGCGCGTCCCGTGGCCCTCGCCCCTGCGCCCCGCCGTCCCCGGACTGCTCGCCGCGCACGCCGGGCGCCGGATATGCGTGCTGGCCAGCGGCGATCCGATGTTCTACGGCATCGGGCGGACGCTGACCGAGGTGCTGTCGGAGCAGGAGCAGGAGCAGGAGCAGGGGCAGGGGCAGGAGCCGGCCGCGGCGGGCGGCCCGTCGCGGCCGCGGCTGCGGATCCTCCCCCACCCGTCCTCCGTCTCCTACGCCTGCGCCCGCCTCGGCTGGCCCCTGGAGGACACCGAGGTCGTCACGCTCGTCGGACGGCCCGCCGACAACCTGGCCCGCGCCCTGTACGACGGCCACCGCCTGCTGGTGCTGTCCGCCGGCGCCGGCACCCCCGCCGAGGTCGCCGCCCTGCTGCGCGACCGCGGCTTCGGCCCGACCCGGATGCGGGTGCTGGAGCAGCTCGGCGGTCCCCGCGAACGGACCGCCGAGAGCACCGCCGACGGCTGGGACGCCCCGCCCTCCGACCCCCTCAACGTCATCGCCCTCGACTGCCGCCGCGCGCCCGGCACCCCGCCGCTGGCCACCGTCCCCGGCCTCCCCGACGCCGCCTACGAACACGACGGCCAGCTCACCAAGCGGCATGTCCGCGCCGCCACCCTCGCCGCGCTGGCGCCCGCCCCCGGCGAACTCCTGTGGGACATCGGCGGCGGCTCCGGCTCCATCGCCGTCGAATGGCTGCGCGCGCACCGCACCTGCCGCGCTCTCAGTGTCGAGCGCGACGCCGTACGGGCCGAGCGGATCGGCCGCAACGCCCGCGCGCTCGGCGTCCCCGCGCTGCGCGTCGTCCACGGGTCGGCGCCCGCCGCCCTGGACGGACTGCCGACCCCGGACGCGGTGTTCATCGGCGGCGGGCTGACCGCCCCCGGCCTGCTGGCCGCGTGCTGGGCGGCGCTGCCCGCGGGCGGCCGGATCGTCGCGAACACCGTGACGCTGGAGTCCGAGGCGCTGCTCGCCGACTGGCACCGGCGCTACGGCGGCGAACTGGTCCGGCTCGCCGTCTCGCACGCGGTGCCGGTCGGCGGCTTCACCGGCTGGCGGCAGGCGATGCCGGTCACCCAGTGGTCGGCCGTGAAGCCGCCCGCCGCCTCCCCGTCCCCGTCCGCCCTGCCCCAGGAGACCGAGCAACCATGACCGTCCACTTCATCGGCGCGGGTCCCGGCGCCGCCGACCTGATCACCGTGCGCGGCGCCCGCACGCTCGCCTCCTGCGGGGTCTGCCTCTACGCCGGCAGCCTGGTGCCGCGCGAGCTGCTCGCCGAGTGCCCGCCCGGCGCCCGGCTCGTCGACACCGCGCAGCTGGACCTCGACACGATCACCGCCGAGATGGTCCGCGCCCACGAGGAGGGCCACGACGTCGCCCGGCTGCACTCCGGCGACCCGTCCGTCTTCAGCGCGGTCGCCGAGCAGATGCGCCGGCTGGACGCGGCCGGGGTGCCCTACGAGGTCGTGCCCGGCGTCCCCGCCTTCGCCGCCGCGGCCGCCGCCCTCAAGCGCGAACTGACCGTCCCCACCGTCGGCCAGACCGTCATCCTCACCCGCGTCGCCCAGCGCGCCACCCCCATGCCCGAGGGCGAGGACCTCGCCACCCTCGGCCGCAGCGGCGCGCTGCTGGTCCTCCACCTGGCGGCGATGTACGTCGACCGGGTCGTCGGCGAACTCCTGCCGCACTACGGCGCCGACTGCCCGGCCGCCGTCGTCGCCCTGGCCTCCCGCCCCGACGAACTGGTCCTGCGCGGCACCCTCGCCGACATCGCCGGCCAGGTGAAGGCCGCGGGCGTGGTCCGCACCGCCGTCATCATGGTCGGCCGCACCCTGGGCGCCGAGCAGTTCCGCGACAGCCACCTCTACTCGGCCGACCGCGAGCGGCCGCACGGCGGGTGCGGTGCGGGAGGAGGCGGTGCACAGGATTCCGTGCCCGCTCCCGCCGACACGCCCTGAGCCGGCCGGCACGCCCTGCCCCAGGGCGGACGCGGACGCACCGGAGCCCCGGGACGAAGGTCCCGGGGCTCCGGTGCGTCCGGCTGCGTGAATTGCCGGTCTGCTCAGAGGCCGTTGGCGTGCACCGAGGCCAGGGCGGAGCCGGAGACCTGCGCGGAGACGCCTTCGGGGGAGATCGACGCGCCGGCGCCGACGAAGCCGCCGACGTTCACGGAGGTGCCGTGCCCGGCGATGTCGGCGCCGGCGCCGGCGCCGCCGCCGGCGAGACCACCGGAGATGTTCTCCAGCTCGCTGTCGGAGATCTCCGTGGCAGGGGTGAAGTCGTTGCGCATGGTGTGCCCTTTTCGTGAATGCTGTGGATTGTGAACCAATGCAGGCCGAACTGTGGAGCAACCCGGCCGCAACGTGGTCACCTGGCACCGGACGCCGAAAACCGCGAAATGACGCGTATAACGGCGCCCGTGTGTTCATGAAATGCAATCACGGAGAGGGGTTTCGCCGCAACGTGACGTGGCGATTTTCATCTCCCCGAAAAGTGCCAGCACGACCGCGTTGACGTGCGGCTTCGTCCGACTCTTGCCCGATGGGGAGCGTGGCGTCCCCGTCGCGCGGGATGGTGCGGGATGTCGGCATTTTCCGCGTAACGAGAATTGTGATGCGGGTTGTCGGCCTGGTCGTCACACGGGTTATGAATTTACGGTGAACCCGGAAATACGCGGTAGGTCGCCCGAGATGCGCGCCGTCTCTCGCGGGCGCCGTCGCGCTGTCGGTCCGCTGTTTTCGAATATGGGTTTTCGGTGAAGGGAATGTACCGAAAGGCGGTACGTCCGCCAAAGACACTCCCCCTGCCGCCGGGCGGACCCGCGTCCCGGGCCCGTCCGGCTGACCGCACGACCGCATAGGGGTGAATGTCCGTTACGCGGCAGGCGGGGGCCGGTAAGGAAGCTGCGACACCCCAGGGGGGCCGAAGCAAAGGAGTGCGCCACGATGCGTACCAGACTGGCCGCCGGTGCGGTCGGCGCCGCCGTCCTGCTGACGCTCTTCGGCGGCGGCGTCGCCGGAGCCGACGGCAGGGACCACACCCCGCAGGCGGCGAACACCCCGGCACAGCCCCCGGCGCAGACGCACGACAGCTCGCCGTGGACGCACGACAGCCCGGTCCGGCTCAACACCCGCCCGGCAGGCCGCTACGACCGCCGGCAGGCCGGCTTCGACAGCATGGGGCGCTTCCGCGACAACCCGCTGCAGCTGACCAGCTGCGCCCTCGGCACGGCGCTGGGACGGCTCACCGGCCGCGGCAACGACTGCGTGGCCACCCGGTACGGGCTGCGCACCTGACGGGTGCACAGACAGGGGGAGCCCGTCAGCGGAGCGGGCCTGGCTGACGGGCGTCCCCCGGTCCCCGCGGCTCCGCCCGCCCCACCACCATGCCCGCCCGGTCGATGCAGATGACGTCGACCGCGACGGGCGCCCCCCGCAGCACGGCCAGCGACTCGTCCCGCGCCGTCGCCGCCACCAGATCCCCCAGCGGGACGTCCGCCGCGGCGCACAACTGCAGCGCCGCCAGGCCCGTGTTGGCCTCGGCCACCGCCCGCGCCAGCGCCTCGTCGGCCCCGCCCCGCCGGGCCAGCTCCGCCAGGAACCCCTTGTCGACCTGGGACCGCGCGGAGTGCAGGTCCAGATGCCCGGCCGCCAGCTTGGACAGCTTGGCGAACCCGCCGCAGATGGTCAGCCGCTCCACGGGATGGCGCCGGATGTACTTCAGCACCGCCCCCGCGAAGTCCCCCATGTCCAGCAGCGCGTCCTCGGGCAGGTGGTGCAGGGCGACGGCGACCTTCTCCGACGTCGACCCCGTGCACCCGGCGACATGCCGCCGCCCCGCCGCCCGCGCCACGTCCACGCCGCGCCGGATGGAGTCGATCCAGGCCGAGCAGGAGTAGGGCACCACGATCCCGGTGGTCCCCAGGATCGACAGCCCGCCCAGGATCCCCAGCCGCGGGTTCCAGGTGCTGCGGGCGATCTCCTCCCCGTGATCGACGGAGATCTCCACCTCGATGTCGGCCGCCGCCTCCGCGCCGCCGTACCGCTCCGCGACCCGCGCCAGGTGCTCGCGCATCATCTGCCGCGGCACGGGGTTGACCGCCGGTTCCCCCACGTCCAGCGGCAGTCCGGGCCGGGTCACGGTCCCGACCCCCGGCCCCGCCCGGAACACGACCCCCGACCCGGCCGGCAGCGGCCGCACGGTGGCCCGGACCAGCGCCCCGTGGGTCACGTCCGGATCGTCGCCCGCGTCCTTCACCACGCCCGCCATGGCGGCCGTGCGCCCCGGCGCGAGCTCCTCCACCGCCAGCGCGAAGGACGGCGTCTGCCCCTTCGGCAGGGTGATCGTCACCGGATCCGGGAACTCCCCGCCCAGCAGCGCCGTGTACGCGGCCGTGCTCGCCGCCGTCGCACAGGCCCCGGTCGTCCAGCCGGGCCGCAGCCCGGTGTGCGCGAGCTGCGCGCTGCGCCCGCCCGCGGCCTTGCCCGTCCCCTGCCGCCCCGTACCCTGCGGTTGCGCCTCAGCCACGGAGGAACCCACATCCCATGCCCGACGCAGCCCGCCCGCCACGCCACGTCCTGATCCTCGGCGGCACCACGGAGGCCCGCCGCCTGGCCGCCGCCCTGGCGCCGGAGCCCGCCGGGGCACCGGGGTCCGCCACGGTGCCGGAGCCCGCGCCGCGCGTGACGACCTCGCTCGCCGGCCGGGTCGCCGCGCCGCGGCTGCCCGCCGGGGAGGTGCGCATCGGCGGGTTCGGCGGCCCCGAGGGCCTCGCCCGCTGGCTGCGCGCGCACGCGGTGGACGCGCTCATCGACGCCACCCATCCTTTCGCCGACACGATCAGTCACAACGCGGCCCTGGCCGCCGCCACCGCCCATGTTCCCCTGCTCGTCCTCCGCCGGCCCGGCTGGGTGCCGGGACCCGGCGACGACTGGCATCAGGTCACCTCCCTGGACGAGGCCGCCGCCGCCCTCCCCGCCCTCGGCAACCGCGTCTTCCTCACCACCGGCCGCATGGGCCTCGCCCACTTCGCCCACCTCACCGACCTCTGGTTCCTCGTCCGCTCCGTCGACGCCCCCGAGCCGCCGCACCCGCCCCGGATGACGACCCTCCTGGGCCGCGGCCCCTTCACACTGGAGGGCGAACGGGCCCTGCTGCGGGAGCACCGCATCGACGTCCTCGTGACCAAGGACAGCGGCGCCGCCGCGACCGCCCCCAAGCTGACGGCCGCCCGGGAGGCCGGCGTCCCCGTAGTGGTCGTACGACGCCCACCGCTCCCGGAGGGCGTGCCGGTGGCGACGGACCCGGACGAGGCCGCGCAGTGGCTGCGCCGCGTTTTCAGCGAGGCCAGTGCACGCTGAAGTGATTGGCCTCGCGCACCCTTTTCGCTAATTCCTCGCGGCGGCTCACGGGGCCCTCGGGTCTCTCGGGTTCCCCGGATTTCCGGGCTTCCTCCGAGGCGCCGCTTTCCTCCTCCCCGTCCGGCGCACGGACCGCCGCGGAATCGCCGTTCCCCTCGCTCACGGGGCGGAGGTCCGCACCGCGTCCGCGAGCCGCCGCGCCACCTCCGGCGTACACCGGCCCAGCTCCACGAGCGGCCGCGGAAAGTGATCCGCCAGCGAGACCGCGTCCACGGCCAGGGACGGAAGGGTGATGCCCGCCCCCTTCAGCGCCGTCCGCAGCTCCCCGCACGCCTGCTCCGCGTCCCTGATCTTCCCGGCCACCGGACCGCGCTCCGCCATTCCCATTTCCTCTCCTCGGTTCGAGTCCTGACTGGGCTGCGACAGCCCTTTCACGGTCCTAGAGTCGGCACAACGGACGGCTTCCAAAAGGGAGTTGGCGTTGCCGTCGGGACGGGACAACAAAGGGATCGGGGAATGGTCGAAAAGAATTCCGAGGAGTACGAGGGCTCGGCCCGCTGGGTCCTCGCCTGCGAACTCCAGCGGTTGCGGGAAGAGTCCGGAAAGTCACTGGCCCAGCTCGCCGAGGAGACCAACTACGACCGCACCTACCTGCACCGCCTGGAGACCGGCGAACGCCTCTCCAAGCTCCCGGTCATGGAGGCCCTGGACCGGGCCTACGCCACGGGCGGTCTCCTGATGCGGCTGTGGGGGCTGGCGCGGCTGGATGCCTTCAATGACAAGTACCGGGAGTTCATGAGGCTTGAGGCGAAGGCGACGATTCTCCATACGTACGCGAGTGCCATCCCCGGATTGCTGCAGACCGAGGGCTTCGCACGAGTGGTGCTGTCGTCGGCGACCACGCCCATGGACTCCGATTCGATCGAAGAGGACGTCGCTGCCCGACTGGGCAGACAAGAGCTGCTGCAGCGTCCCCGACCGCCGCATGTGCGGGTCATCCTCGACGAGTCGGCGTTGCGGCGGCCGGCGCGCGACCCCGTCATCTGGCGTGACCAGCTGATGCGGATTTCGGAGGCCGCCAAGTCACCGCACGTGACCGTTCAGGTTCTTCCGTTCTCTGCCGGAGTGCATAGCCTGATGGGTGGTTCGCTCTGGCTCTTGTGGATGGCAGACGGTAGTGCCGTTGCCTACTTGGAAGGCAACAGGTCGGGTGAGCTGATCGAAGAGCCAGAAGGAGTTGAGCAATATCGCCTGTCCTACGATCGGCTCCGCGACGAGGCCCTCTCGCCGTCTGATTCAGCAGCGTTCATCGAGCAGTTGGTGGAGGACAGCAGACCATGAAGACAGTCAGCGACCTGGTCGATCCCGTGTGGCGTAAGAGCAGCTACAGCGATGGCGGAGCCGACAACTGCGTCGAAGTATCCGACGGCTTCCCCGGTGCCGTCCCGGTGCGTGACAGCAAGAATCCGACCGGTGGCGTGCTGCTGTTCCCGGCTGCTGCGTGGTCGGCGTTCATAGCCACGGTCAAGGCGAACCCACTGAGCTGAGGACAATGGGAGGGCAGCAAGCCGTGAGGACGATCCCGAACCCGTCCGTCATCGCGTGGCGCAAGAGCAGCTACAGCGATGGGGGAGCCAACAACTGCGTCGAGGTATCCGACGGTTTCCCCGGTGCCGTCCCGGTGCGTGACAGTAAGAATCCGACCGGTGGCGTGCTGCTGTTCCCGGCCGCTGCCTGGGCGGCCTTCATAGGGGGCGTGAAGGACGGTCGGCTCGGCTGAGACGGAGCGCCAGGGGTACGGGTACGCGCCCGTACCCCTGATGGCTGGCACACGCCTGACCGCGCCCCCGCGAGCGCGCAGGTCGGCCGGGGCCCGTCTGTAAGCCCCGGCCTTCCCGCCCCGGATCACGCCTCCGGATACCTCCGCGGCGTCCACACGATCTCCGTGCCGTCGTCGCGTCGTACCGCCTGGGTCTGGGAGGAGCCGACGATCAGGAGGGTGCGCATGTCGACCTGGGTGGGGTCGAGGTCGGCCAGGTGCACGGTGCGGACGGACTCCTCGGGGCCGCCGATGTCGCGGGCGAGGATGACCGGGGTGTCGGGGACGCGGTGTTCCAGGAGGAGTTCGCGGGCCTTGCCGACCTGCCAGGTGCGGCTGCGGGAGCCGGGGTTGTAGAGGGCGAGGGCCAGGTCGGCGGAGGCCGCCGCGTGGAGGCGTTCGGCGATGACCTCCCAGGGCTTGAGGCGGTCGGAGAGGGAGATGACCGCGTAGTCGTGGCCGAGGGGGGCGCCGGCGCGGGCGGCGGCGGCGTTGGCGGCGGTGACGCCCGGCAGGACGCGTACGGGGATCGCGCGGTACGGGTCCTGGGCGGCGACCTCCAGGACGGCGGTGGCCATGGCGAAGACGCCGGGGTCGCCGCCGGAGACCACGGCCACCCGGCGGCCGCGGCGGGCCAGGTCGAGGGCGAGTTCGGCGCGTTCGGACTCGACCTTGTTGTCGGAGGCGTGGCGGCGCTGGCCGGGGCGCAGCGGGACGCGGTCCAGGTAGGTGGTGTAGCCGACGAGGTCCTCGGCGGCGGCGAGCGCGCCGCGGGACTCAGGGGTCAGCCAGAGGGGGCCGGCCGGGCCGGTGCCGACGACCACGACCTCGCCGGGGAGGGCGGCGGGGGATGCCGGCGCCGTGTCGTCAGAGGCGGTCGGAGCGGTGGGGGGTGCCGACGTCGTCTCGTCGTCGGCGTCCCCGGCGGCGGGCGTCGCGGAGGCACCGGCAGCGGCCCCGGCACCCGACGAAGCCTCCGCCGGCGGCAGGTCCGCGATGCGGCTCGGGACGACGCTGACGGAGAAGTACGGGACGGTCTCCGCGTCGATGTCGGCCAGCTTCCGCGTGCGTTCGCCGGACATCGTGGCGCGTTCGACGTAGTGGGCCTCGGGGAGGCGGCCGGAGCGTTCCATGGCGCGGCGGACGGTGGGGAAGGTGCGGCCCAGCTTCATGACGACGGCGGTGTCGGTCGAGGCCAGGCGGGCAGTCAGCTCCTCCTCCGGGAGCGTGCCGGGGAGGATCGTCAGGACCTCGTCGGCCTCGGCGAGCGGCTTGCCCAGGCGGGCGGCGGCGGCGCTGATGGAGGTGACGCCGGGGACGACCTCGGTCGGGTAGCGGTGGGCCAGCCGCTTGTGCATGTGCTGGTAGGAGCCGTAGAAGAGCGGGTCGCCCTCGGAGATGACGGCGACGGTGCGGCCGGCGTCGAGGTGGGCGGCGAGGCGGGCGGCCGCGGACTCGTAGAACTCGTCCAGGGCGCCGCGGTAGCCGCCGGGGTGGTCGGTCGACTCGGTGGTGACCGGGTAGACCAGCGCCTCCTCGATGTGGTCGGGGCGGAGGTGCTCGGCGGCGATGGAGCGCGCGATGGACCGTCCGTGGCGGGCGCTGTGGTAGGCGATGACATCGGCCCGCGCGATGACCTGGACGGCCCGGACCGTCATGAGGGACGGGTCGCCGGGGCCGAGGCCGACGCCGTAGAGGCGGCCGGGTCCTGCCGGGGTCGCGGCGCTGCTCGCACCGGTTGCCTGCTGCTCGCTCACGCTCACTCTTCCTCGCTCGCCATGGCGTTGATCGCGGCCGCGGCCATGGCGCTGCCGCCGCGGCGTCCGCGCACCACGATGTGGTCCAGCTTCGACGGATGGGCGATCAGCGCGTCCTTGGACTCGGCGGCGCCGATGAAGCCCACGGGTATGCCGATGACGGCGGCCGGGCGGGGCGCGCCCTCCTCGATCATTTCGAGGAACCGGAAGAGGGCGGTGGGGGCGTTGCCGAACGCGACCACGGCGCCTTCCATGCGGTCCCGCCACAGTTCCAGGGCCGCGGCGCTGCGGGTGGTGCCCATCCGGGCGGCCAGGCCGGGGACCGACGGATCGGCCAGGGTGCACAGCACGTCGTTGTCCGCCGGCAGCCGCTTGCGGGTGACGCCGCTGGCGACCATGTTCGCGTCGCAGAGGATCGGGGCGCCGGCGCGCAGGGCCGCGCGGCCACGGGCCACCACGTCGGGGGTGTAGGCCAGGTCGCGCACCAGGTCGACCATGCCGCAGGCGTGGATCATGCGGACCGTGACCTGGCTGACGTCGGCGGGCAGGCCGTCGAGGGCCGCCTCGGCGCGGATGGTGGCGAAGGACTGGCGGTAGATCGCCGCACCGTCCTTCTCGTAGTCGAACGCGGTCACGTGGGCCTCGGGGGTGTCGGGTGCGGGAGGGCTCGGGTGGTTCATGGGGTGGTGCACGGGGCTTGGGGGCGGTTCGGGTCGGTGCGGTGGACCGGGTGGTTCATGGGGCCGGGGGCGGGGCCGTCGTGCCGGGCGCGGCGGGCGGCTCGGTGTCCGGGCCCACCAGGGCTGTCCGGTAGCCCTCGGCCGTGGCGAGTACGTCGACCCAGGCGCCGTGCGGGTGTCCGCAGCGGCGTTCGCAGCCGGACCAGTACACGGGCAGGCCCGCGGGCGGGCGGCCGGCGGGTGCCGCGTCCGGGACCGTCGTGCCGGCGGCGACGGCGGCCGTGGCGTCGGCCCGTACGTCGGTGCGGGACTTGGCGCAGCCGGGGCGGCCGGTGCAGGCGCCGAGGCGGTGCCAGGGGGAGGCCGGGTCGGTGACCAGGCCGGCGGCGGCGAGCCGCGCCAGCCGGTCCGGCGCCGCGGCGGCCGGCAGTCCGGGCAGGACGATGCCGCGCCAGGGGGTGAGGCGCAGCGCGCCGGCGCCGTCCTCGGCCGCGATCGCGGTCAGCAGCCGCCACTGGGCCACCGTCAGCCGGCCCAGCGGCGCCAGGACCGAGAGCGAGCGCGTGCCGCCGGGGCCCTCGACGATGCCGGGGGCGGAGGAGTCGGCGTACGGCGGACGGGTCCGGGCGCCGGGTGCGGGCGGTTCGGCTCCGTAAGCGGGCCCGTGCGCGGCCACGTACGCCGCTTCGAGGCCCGCCGACCGCAGGGCTTCGGCGATGTCCCGGGCCCGCAGCGCGTGTGCGGCGGGGAGTTCGCGGACCCGCCAGGCGCCGCTGCCGCTCGCCCCGGCGGCGGCGAGGAAGGCCCCGGCGGCGGCGAGCGCGGCGCGCGGCGCGTCCGGGCCGGCGATCCGCAGCGCGGCCGGATCGTCGCCGACGCGGAGCAGGGCGCCGCCGCCCGCCGGGCCCGTGCCGTCGTCGCCCGGTCCCGCTTCTGCGAGCAAGGTCACATCTCCGCCGAGCGCCGCCACGTCGCCCCGTCCGTCGTCCAGGACGAACAGGAAACGGCCGGAGAGGGCGGTCGCCCACTCGCCCGCGCAGAGCAGCGCGTCCAGCTCACGGGCCCACCGTCGCACGTCAGACGGGGTGTGCCGGTCCAGTCCGGCCAGCGGCGAGGCGAGGATGTTGCGGATGCGTTCGTGGGCCGCGGAGGGCAGCAGGCCCGCGTCGCGCAGCAGGCCGGCGAGGCGGGCGCCGCAGCCCTCCGCGAGGCCGCGGAGTTCGGCGTTGCTGCGGGAGGTGAGGGAGAGGTGGCCGTCGCCGAGCAGCTCGGCGGCGTCGGCCAGGGCAGCTGCCTGATGCGCCGTCAGATCACCGGCGGGCAGCCGGACTCGGGCGAGTCCGCCGTCGGCGGCCGGATGCAGTCGCAGCGCTCCCGGGCAGGCGTCACCGCGGTCCCGCGGAAGCGGTGCGGCGGCCTGCGGCCGTGTCGAGGGGGAGGGCGGCATGGCCGCGAGCATACCCACGGGTGCGGGCGCCGATCCGGGCCGGATCCGGCCACGCGCGCGGGCCGCCGCGGCCGGTCCGAAGGCCCGCTTACCTCGCCCGGCCACAGCCCTTACTATGCAGGTCGGTGGGTCGGCTGACCCGCCGGACGCCAGCGACGGCGCAGGGGCTGCGGCCCCGGGGAGGAAGCCCGGTGAGAATCCGGCGCGGTCCCGCCACTGTGAACCCGGCAGCTGCCGGGCGAGCCAGGAACTCCCGCCGTCCCTACGACCACCCGGGGCGCGGACACCCCGAGGAAGGCCTGCGCTCGCATGCTTCTGCTGCTGTCGACCTCCGACACCGACCTGCTCAGTGCCCGCGCGGCCACGGGTCCCGTGCCGTACCGGCTCGCCAACCCCGCCCGGCTCGACGTCGACGGGCTGCCCGCCCTGCTGGAGGGCTGTGACCTCGTCGTCGTGCGCCTCCTCGGCGGCATCCGCGCCTGGGAGGAGGGCCTGGAGGTGCTGCTCGCCGAGGACCAGCACCGCCCGGTCGTCGTGCTCACCGGTGAACAGGCCCCCGACGCCCAGCTCATGGAGCAGTCCACGGTCCCGGTCGGCATCGCGGCCGAGGCGCACGCCTACCTCGCGCACGGCGGCCCGGCCAACCTCGACCAGCTCGCCCGCTTCCTGTCCGACACGGTGCTGCTGACCGGCCACGGCTTCGAGCCGCCGGCCCCCGCCCCGAGCTGGGGCCCGCTGGAGTGGGAGCCCCGCAACGCCACCGGCCCGCTGATCGCCGTGCTCTACTACCGCGCGCACCACATGAGCGGCAACACCGGCTTCGTACGGACCCTGTGCGAGCAGATCGAGGCGGCGGGCGGCCGCGCCCGCCCCCTGTTCGTCGCCTCCCTGCGCACCCCCGAACCGGAGCTGATCGAGGAGCTGGGGGCCGCCGACGCCCTGGTCACCACCGTCCTCGCGGCGGGCGGCAGCAAGCCCGCCGACGCCTCGGCCGGCGGCGACGACGAGTCCTGGGACGCGGGCGCGCTGGCCGCCCTGGACGTGCCGATCCTGCAGGCCCTGTGCCTGACCGGGCCGCGCAGCGCCTGGGAGGAGAACGACGAGGGCCTCTCGCCGCTGGACGCCGCCTCGCAGATCGCCGTCCCCGAGTTCGACGGCCGGCTGATCACCGTCCCGTTCTCCTTCAAGGAGGTCGACGAGGACGGGCTGCCGGTGTACGTCGCCGACCCCGAGCGGGCCGCCCGGGTCGCCGGGATCGCCGTCCGGCACGCCCGGCTGCGCCACATCCCGGCCGCCGACAAGCGCCTCGCGCTGGTGCTGTCCGCCTACCCGACCAAGCACTCCCGGATCGGCAACGCGGTCGGCCTGGACACCCCGGCCAGCGCCGTCGCCCTGCTGCGCCGCCTGCGGGCGGACGGCTACGACTTCGGCACCGAGGAGGTGCCCGGCCTGGAGTCCGGCGACGGCGACGAGCTGATCTACGCCCTCATCGAGGCCGGCGGCCACGACCAGGAGTGGCTCACCGAGGAGCAGCTCGCCCGCAACCCGGTCCGCATCCCGGCCGCCGACTACAAGCGCTGGTACGCCACGCTGCCGCAGGAGCTGCGCGACTCCGTCGAGGAGCACTGGGGGCCGCCGCCCGGCGAGATGTTCGTCGACCGCAGCCGCAACCCCGACGGCGACATCGTGCTGGCCGCCCTGCGCCGCGGCAATCTGCTGATCCTCATCCAGCCGCCGCGCGGCTTCGGCGAGAACCCGATCGCGATCTACCACGACCCCGATCTGCCGCCCTCGCACCACTACTTGGCCGCCTACCGCTGGATCGCCGCCTCCGCCGACGACGGCGGGTTCGGCGCGGACGCCATGGTCCACCTGGGCAAGCACGGCAACCTGGAGTGGCTGCCCGGCAAGAACGCCGGCCTGTCCGCGGCCTGCGGCCCGGACGCCGCCCTCGGCGACCTCCCGCTGATCTACCCCTTCCTGGTCAACGACCCCGGCGAGGGCACCCAGGCCAAGCGCCGGGTCCACGCCACCCTCGTCGACCACCTCGTGCCGCCGATGGCGCGCGCCGAGTCCTACGGCGACATCGCGCGCCTGGAGCAGCTCCTCGACGAGTACGCGGCGATCTCCGCCATGGACCCGGCCAAGCTGCCCGCGATCCGCGCCCAGATCTGGACGCTGATCCAGGCCGCCAAGCTCGACCACGACCTGGGCATGGAGGAGCGGCCCGACGACGAGGGCTTCGACGACTTCCTGCTGCACGTCGACGGCTGGCTGTGCGAGGTCAAGGACGCCCAGATCCGCGACGGTCTGCACGTCCTGGGCGGCGCCCCGGCCGGTGAGGCGCGCGTCAACCTCGTCCTGTCCATCCTGCGCGCCCGTCAGATCTGGGGCGGCACCTCCGCCCTGCCCGGTCTGCGCGAGGCGCTCGGTCTCGACGAGTCCGCGGCCACCCGGACGACCGCCGACGCGGCCGAGGAGACCGCCCGCGCGCTGGTCCAGGCGATGGAGGACGCGGACTGGGACCCGGCGAAGGTGGCCGGTGTCGCCGAAGGGCACCCGGCCGCGGTCGCCGACATCCTCGACTTCGCCGCCCGCCAGGTCGTGCCGCGCCTCGCCGCCACCACCGACGAGATCGACCACGCGGTGCACGCCCTGAACGGCGGCTTCGTGCCGGCCGGCCCCTCGGGCTCCCCGCTGCGCGGCCTGGTCAACGTCCTGCCGACCGGCCGGAACTTCTACTCCGTCGACCCGAAGGCCGTCCCCTCCCGCCTGGCGTGGGAGACCGGGCAGGCGCTCGCCGACTCCCTGGTGGAGCGCTACCGGAGCGACAACGGCGACTGGCCGCAGTCGGTCGGTCTGTCCCTGTGGGGCACCAGCGCGATGCGGACCAGCGGCGACGACGTCGCCGAGGCCCTCGCCCTGCTGGGCGTCCGCCCCGTGTGGGACGACGCCTCGCGCCGGGTGAACGGGCTGGAGCCGATCGGTCTCGCCGAGCTCGGCCGCCCCCGCATCGATGTCACGCTGCGCATCTCGGGCTTCTTCCGGGACGCGTTCCCGCACGTCATCGGCCTGCTCGACGACGCCGTCCGGCTGGTCGCCGGCCTGGACGAGCCCGCGGAGTCCAACTTCGTGCGCGCCCACGCCCAGGCCGACCTGGCCGAGCACGGCGACGAGCGGCGCGCCACCACCCGCATCTTCGGCTCCCGCCCGGGGACGTACGGCGCGGGCCTGCTCCAGCTGATCGACTCCCGCGACTGGCGCACCGACGCCGACCTCGCCGAGGTCTACACCGTCTGGGGCGGCTACGCCTACGGCCGCGGCCTGGAGGGCCGCCCGGCCCGGGACGAGATGGAGACCGCCTACAAGCGCATCGCGGTCGCCGCCAAGAACACCGACACCCGCGAGCACGACATCGCGGACTCCGACGACTACTTCCAGTACCACGGCGGCATGGTCGCCACCGTCAAGGCGCTCAAGGGCAAGGCCCCCGAGGCGTACATCGGGGACTCCACCCGCCCCGAGACGGTCCGCACCCGCACCCTCGTCGAGGAGACCTCCCGGGTCTTCCGCGCCCGGGTGGTCAACCCCCGCTGGATCGAGGCGATGCGCCGCCACGGCTACAAGGGCGCCTTCGAACTCGCCGCGACGGTGGACTACTTGTTCGGCTACGACGCCACGACGGGCGTGGTCGCCGACTGGATGTACGACAAGCTCGCGCAGACCTACGTCCTCGACCCGGAGAACCGCGACTTCCTCCAGCAGGCCAACCCCTGGGCCCTGCACGGCATCGCCGAACGCCTCCTGGAGGCCGAGTCGCGCGGGATGTGGGAGAAGCCGGACGCCGAGACGCTGGCGGCGCTGCGGCAGGCGTTCCTGGAGACCGAGGGGGAGCTGGAGGGCGAGGACTGACGTCCGGGCGGGGCGGCGCGTCCGCCCCGCCGGCGCCGCCGTCCGGTCCCGCGGCGAGCCCCGGGTGCGGCCCGTCGAGGCCGGTGCGAGGATTTTCGTGGGGGCGGTTCACGAACTGCTCGGGGGGCGGAACGAGGAGGCTTCCGGTGACTGCCACGAAGACATGGAACGCCGAGATCAGCATCACCGAGACCGGCAGCGAGGTCCGTGCCGAGGCCAGGCTGCGCGGCAAGGCGGGCGGGCAGATGGTCGGCCAGGGGGAGGCCCGCTGCAACCCCGCTGACGAGAACGTCCCGGCGATCGGCGACGAGCTGGCGGTGGCCCGGGCGATGTCGGACCTCAGCCATCAGCTGGTGCAGCGCGCCGCGCACGACATCGAGGTGCACACGGCCCGGCCGGTCGAGCGCCTGCGCTTCTGAGACCACCGGCCGGCCGGGAGCCCGGGGCCGTACGGCCGTGCCGGGCGGCCCCGGCGGAGTCCGGCACGGGGGCCGCCCCGGGGAACGGTGCGGCCGCGGCCGTCCTCCGGGGGCCGGCTAGGGCATCTCGGCCGGGAAGTCCGGACCGATGGTCAGGGTCACCGCGCCCGGTGCCGCCCCGGCCGACTCCGTGGCCTTGACGCCGGGGAGCCGGGAGGCGAGCACCTCGCTCTGCGTCCTGAGCGCGGCCGGGTAGCTGACGCCGGTCTTGTCCGCGGCGGGGGCGTTGCCGGTGCCGACGACGGCGAAGCCCAGCTTGCGCAGCTGCTCGGCGGCGGAGGCGGCCCGGCCGGGGACGCCCGTGCCGTTGAGGACGCGGACCTGCACGGAGTGCGCGGTCACCGGGTTCTTGGCGGCCTCGGCGAGCTTCTTCTTCCCGGCGGCGCCGATCTCGCGGTCGTGCGCGAGGTCGCTGAAGAGCCGACCGGCCTGCGGGTACTGCCACACGACGTTGGCCTTGTCGGTGGGGACGTCGGCCTCGCGGTAGTAGTTGGGGACGGTCAGGAAGGTCAGGCGGTCGGTGGGGATGTCCTTGACGGTCGAGGCCAGGTCGTAGAGCGGCTTGAGACCGGCGAGGTCCTTGTCGGTGGTGATCGACTTGGTCGCCGAGTCCAGGAAGTCGTAGAGCTCCCCGGGGCTGGTGAGCTTGGACTGCGCCCTGGCGGCCAGCGCCTTCATGAACTCCTGCTGGCGGCCGATGCGGCCGAGGTCGGAACCGTCGCCGACGCTGTAGCGGGTACGGACGTAGCCGAGCGCCTTCTCGTCCCGGACGGTCTGGCAGCCCGCGTCCATGTCCAGGTGGGCCTTCTTGTCGTGGATGGCGTGCTTGGGGCAGACCTCGATGCCGCCCAGCGCGTTGACCATCCCCTTGAAGCCCTGGAAGTCGACCGAGGTGAAGTGGTCGATGCGCAGCCCGGTGTTCTTCTCGACGGTCTTGATGGTGCAGGCCGCGGCCTTGCGGATGTCGCCGGAGTCGCCGCCGATCGAGAACGCCTCGTTGATCTTGAAGTGGTGCGGGGCGGACTTCGAGCCGTTGCCGCGGGTGCAGGCGGGGATCTGCACCCACGAGTCCCGCGGGAAGGACAGCGCGGTCGCCCACTGACGGTTGGCGGCGATGTGCACCACCATCAGGGTGTCCGACTGCATGGTGGTCAGGCCCCTGCCGTACTTGGCGTTGGCGCCGGCGCGGCTGTCGGAGCCGACCACCAGGATGTTCTTGGAGCCGGGGCTCAGGTTGACCGGCCGGGCGCCGTCCACCTGGATGTCCGCGCCGTGGATGTTGCCGTCCAGGTGCTGGTAGACCCACGCCCCGACGCCGGCCGTGCCGAGCAGCACTATGCCGAGGGCGCCGCCGGTCCAGGCGAGGATGCGGCCGCGCCGGGTCATCCGGAGCTTGCCCGTACCGCCCGCCGGTGCGCCGTCGCCGGTTCCGCAGGCGGCGCCGGGCGGCCTGCGGCGCGCGCCACCGGACGCGCGGGAGCCACCGGGCGCGCGGGAGCCGTCGCCGCCGGTACGGGACGGTCCCGGCGCGCCGCCGGTGCCCCGCCGGGCCGTCTGCTGGTGCGTCTGCCTGTCATGCACGCCGATGGCCCTTCTGGTCCTTCTGATGCTGGGGGTGCGCTGCGGGGGAGGGGACGGCGGCCGGCCGGAGCGGGCGGGTCAGAGGCCGGTGCTGGGCAGCAGCAGGATGGACTCGGGGTCGTAACGCCGCCACTGCGCACGCGCGCTGCCGGGCAGGGTGCGCAGCCGGCACCACAACTCGCCCGCGCCGTCGGTCCACCAGGCGTTGATCCGCCCCAACGCCCATCCGCCGTCCGGGTATTGGACCTCCACCGGCTGATAGACCCATCGCACCTCCGCCTCCGGGGGCGGGCAGTCCCAGGTCAGGAGTCCGCACCTCGTCGCCATCTCCCCCTCCGGCCGCGCCTGTTGCGCATGTGGGCGGCCACTCTACCGGGAAGATCTACAGGTCTGTAGAAGTTGCCTGGTGCGGGCGGACCACGGCGGGTGCGCCGGGTGTGCCCGGTGAGGGTCAAGGGTCAGTGTGCCCCTAGAGCGGCGTTGCCGCCTTCAGAACAACGAACAGGGCTACCGCCGCGTTGAGCGCGGAGACCGCGGAGGCGGCCGTGCCCGCGGCGGCGACCAGGGCCGCCAGACCGGCCGGGGTCAGCGTCGGCGGCCAGTGGCGGGCCGGCGGCACGGGCCCGAGCAGCGCCGCCACCCGCCGTGGCACCGGCCCCGGTTCGGGCGCCGCGAAGTGCGCCAGCCCGGGGGCCGCGCGCCGGGTGACCAGCGCCGCCTTGCCCACCGCGCGCGCCGTCAGCCGCCGGTCGCCGACCACCTGCGCCGCCTCCTCGTCCGCCCAGCGCTCGGCGGCGAAGGCGACCGCGGAACGCAGCGGCAGCAGCAGCGGGTTGACGCAGCCGGCCAGCCGCACGGCCAGCAGGGCGCGGTGGTGACGGCAGCGCAGATGCGCGTGCTCATGGGCGAACAGGGCGCGCCGCTCGTCGTCGTCGAGGCTGCGCAGCATCCCGCGGGAGACCGCGACCCGGCCGGGCCTTGCGGGCCGTCCGGGCCGGGCCGGGGTGCCGGGCACGGCGTAGGCGTAGGGCTCGTCGTCCGGCAGCACCGCGGGGTCGGCGCCGGCCGGCAGCCCGTCCAGCGCGCGGTGGGTACGGGCCCGGATGCGGCGGTGCCGGCGCAGCGCGGCGGCGCACACGGTGAGCGCGGCGGCCAGCAGCGGGATCGCGGCGACGCCCGCGACCTCGGCGAACGGCACCGCGGCCCGCACCTCCGGGTCCGACCAGCCGTCCGGCAGCGGATTGCCGCGCAGTTGGGCGGTGCCGACGACCACCAGCAGGCCCAGGCAGAGCGTGCTGCACAGGCCGAGGACGGCGGCGAGCAGGGTCAGCAGGCGGGTGGTGGCGCGGGGGTGGAGGTGCTGCTCGGCGAGCCGGGCGATCGGCAGGGCGGTGAGCGGCAGGACGAGCGGCAGGAACACGAAGACGCCCACCGGTCAGGCTCCGTGCGCTTCGTCCGGGCGGTGCTGCCTGCCGGGGGCGGGGGCCGGGCCGTCGGCGGGCGTGGGTGTGCCGGCGCTCCCGCGCGCGCCCAGCGTCCCGGTCCCGTCGGCCGCGTCGCGGTCGAGGAGGGCGCGCAGCAACTGCTCGTCGTGGTGGGAGAGCGCGGAGACGAAGCTGGTCAGGACGGCGTCCCGGTCCGGTTCGCCGTCCAGGACGCGGCGCATGCGCAGCGCGGCGAGCCCGGCCTCGTCGGCGGCCGGGGTCCAGACGTAGGCGCGGCCGGACCGCTCGCGGGTGACGGCCTGCTTGGCGTGCAGCCGGGACAGGATGGTCATCACGGTCGTGTACGCGAGGTCGCCGCCGAGCCGGTCCTGCACCCAGGCGGCGGTGGCCGGTCCCGGCGCGTGGTGCAGCGCGGCCAGCACCTGGGACTCCAGCTGCCCCTGTCCCCGCCTGCGGGCGCGTTCCCGCCCGGAGCCGCCGAAGTTCCCGAAGGACTTCCCGCCCATGCCGTCGCCTCCCGTCGCGCCGGGCGTCCCGCCGGCCGGGACGCCGGGCATCTTGACGTCGGGGCATCTTACTGAGCGCCCGGCCGGGGCGGCGCTCTCCCCGCACGGTGGCCGGACGCCGCGGATTCCGGCCGCTTACTTCTACACTCCTGTAGATTTTGAGGCTCATCCGGAACGCAGGCAACACCTGGAGGGAAGCCATGGGAGTCTCGCTGGCCAAGGGCGGCAACGTCTCGCTGTCCAAGGAAGCGCCCGGACTGACCGCGGTCACGGTCGGCCTCGGCTGGGACGTGCGGACGACGACGGGCGCGGACTACGACCTGGATGCCAGCGCCCTGCTGTGCACCGAGGCCGGCAAGGTCGTCTCGGACGCCCACTTCGTCTTCTACAACAACCTGACCAGCCCGGACGGCTCGGTGCGGCACACCGGCGACAACCTGACCGGCGAGGGCGAGGGCGACGACGAGGCCGTCGAGGTCACGTTGTCCACCGTGCCCGCCGAGATCGCGAAGATCGTCTTCCCGGTCTCCATCCACGACGCGCAGAGCCGCGGGCAGAGCTTCGGCCAGGTACGCAACGCCTTCATCCGCGTCGTCAACCAGGCGGACGGGGCGGAGCTGGCCCGCTACGACCTGAGCGAGGACGCCTCCACCGAGACTGCGATGGTCTTCGGCGAGCTCTACCGGCACGGCGCGGAGTGGAAGTTCCGCGCCGTGGGCCAGGGCTACGCCTCCGGCCTGGCGGGCATCGCGGCGGACTACGGCGTCAACGTCTGAGCGCGGCCGGCGTCCGGGCGGCGCCGACGTCCGGACGGGAGGCCGTGGGGCACCCCCGCGGCCTTCCGCCCATAACCCCCACAACGGGAGATACCCACCCACTGCGGGGTACCTTGGAATCACCGGAACACCGACGGATGCCCAGGGGTACCTGGAGATGCCGCGTATTCGGTGAGGTGAGCACCGTGCAGACTCTGTGGACCGTGGTCGTGCTGCTGGCGCTGGTCGGGCTGGGGGCGCTGTTCATCGCCCGGGTCAATGCCCAGGGAACGGGACGGATGCCCACCCACCGGTACGAGGACTGGAAGCAGTCGATACGGGACCGCAAGCACAAGCCGCCGGACGACGGCTCCGGCCCCGAGCCGCCGGCGCCCCCGGACAGGGCGGGTGGTGACCCGTGACGTCCACCGCGCGAGGCGGCTCGACGGCACCCGACTACGACGGGATCTCACCGTTCCCCGACAGCGGCGCCGAGCCCCCGCCGACCGCCGGCCGCCGGATGTACGTCACGGTGACCGCCCTCATCGTCATCGCCCCGTTCATCGGCCTCGCCGTCGCCGTCCCGCTCCTGTGGGGCAGCGTCGTCCACCTCACCGACCTCGTCCTGCTGGCCGTCTTCTACGTCATCAGCGGCCTGGGCGTCACCATCGGCTTCCACCGCGGCCTCACCCACGGCAGCTACACCGCCGCCCCCGCCCTCCGCGTCGCCCTCGCCCTCGCGGGCTCGCTCAGCTTCCAGGGCGACGTCATCGACTGGGTCGCCACCCACCGCCGCCACCACGCCTACACCGACCGGCCCGGCGACCCGCACTCCCCCTATCGCTACGGCACCAGCCTGCGCGGTCAGTTGCGCGGACTGGTGCACTCGCACATCGGCTGGCTGTTCGGCAACGACCCCACCTCGCACCGCCGCTACGCGCCCGACCTGCTCGCCGACCCGAAGATCCGCGCCGTCGACCGGGCGTTCCCGGTGCTGTGCCTGCTCACGCTCGGCCTGCCGTTCGCACTGGGCTGGGTGCTCGGCGGTTCCTGGGTCACCGGGCTGACCGCCCTGCTGTGGGCGGGGTTCATCCGGATCGCGCTGCTGCACCACGTCACCTGGAGCGTCAACTCGCTCTGCCATGTCATCGGCGAGCGGCCGTTCCGCACCCGGCGCCACGACCGCGCCACCAACCTGTGGCCCCTGGCCCTGCTCTCGTTCGGCGAGAGCTGGCACAACCTGCACCACGCCGACCCGACCTGCGCCCGGCACGGCGTGGACCGCGGTCAGATCGACGTGTCCGCCGCCGTCATCCGGCTCTTCGAGCGCCTCGGCTGGGTCCGGGACGTGCGCTGGCCCGACCCCGCACGGGTGGCGGACCGCCGTGTCAGGAGCACCGCATGACCACCGCCGGGGACCGCCCCCACCCCGCTCCTCCCCCGCACCACGCGCCGCCCCCCGTCGCCCGCCTGACCATCGCCCCGCACACCGGCACGGCGCGGCGCATCGACGGTGTCTGGTGGCCGCACTCCGCCGACCTGCTGGCGGAACTCCCCGAACTGCTGGCCGCGTTGCCCTTCGACTGGCCCCGGATCACCCATGCCACGGTGAACGGCGCGCCCTGGCCCCCGCTCCCGGCCCACATCCTCGTCGAGGGCCATGTCGTCCGCCTCCGCAGGACCACCGGCCGCCCCGGCCCGGACACCGTCTGCCTGGTCTCCCCCGGCCACGGCCGCTGGGACCTGCTGATCATCCCGCCCGGCACCCCCGAGCCGGAGGCCGTCCGCATGATGGCGGAGATGGCGCGCACGGGGGAACTGACACCGGCCTGAGGGGGCTCCGGTACTGAGGGGGCTCCGGTACCAGGGGGAGGGCGCCTGCCCGGGGGCCATAACCCGGGAATCCGTCCTGTGCACCCCGGTGGCACCTCGCCCGCCCCGCTCGAAGCGGTGGCATGCGACGGCCGTCCGGTCCCGCGGCCCGCTCCGGCCCGGCCTCCGACGGCTGTGGCTACTGCGTACGGGTGGTGTTCATCCGAAGAACGCCGATCCGGGGGCGTCGGTCCGTGAATCCTCCCATTGCGTACTCATCATAAGAAAACGCAACAGAAGCGACGCCTATCCAACCGGTGCACCGGAAGCGGCGCAACTGCGGCGAAGCAATCGAGGAAGCACGACGGAAGCAGACGCAACGGATCTCTCGGGGAGATCCCGACCGAAAGTGAGGGGCCATGGCTGCGACCAAGGTCATGAAGTTCTGGGCGGTGTGCCTTGCCATGCTGGGCAAGCTGCTGGCATCACTGGGTGTCTCGGCGACGGCCTCGGCCGCGCGCCGGGATGCCGCACTGTACGAGCGGACCCTGGGCAACGAGAACGGGGGCACCGACGCCCCGGGTGCCGACGCCCCGGAGGTGGTGCGCTGCGCCGCACCGGACCGCGGGCCGGGGACCCGAACCCCCGCGGTGCCCGCTCCGCGCGCCGTACCGCAGTACTGCCACCCCGCCCCCGCCCGGCGGATGTTCGCCCGGCCCGAGCTGCCGCCGACGATCAAGCAGCGCATCAGCGCCGAGGCACACGGCACCTCGCCCGGCCTGCGCACCCGCCTGCGCTCCCGCACCGAGCGGTCGGCCGATGAGCTCGCCGCACCGGCCGGGGCAGCACCGTCCGGTACCGCACCGTCCGAGGCCGCATCGGCGGGGGCCGCACCGGCGGGGGCCGCATCGGCCGGGGCCGCATCGGCCGGGACCGCACCGGACGCCGGTGCCGAGGCGGTTGCCCGTCCCGCGGCGATTCCGGCGGCCCGCCGCCATGCGCACACCGCTCGTGCCGTCTGAACCGGCCCTGAAAAAAGGCGCAGTGGCGCGTGATCGTTCCGCGCCAGGGAAACGGGACGCCGACGCGGTCCACCGGGACCACGCAACCGCGGTTCACCCGGAGCAGGCGCCCCCGCAGAGCGGACGGTGACCCGGCCTCTCAGGCAGGCGCCCCCGCAGATGCCCACGAAGACACCCGCACAGACATCTGCACAGATGCCCGGTGCGGATGAAGGCACAGGCACAGGCACAGACGCAGGCACGGACGTAGCCACACAGGCAGACGTAGACGCAGGCACAGAAGCAGAAGCAGAAGCAGAAGCGGAAGTAGACGCAGACGCAGACGCAGACACAGACGCAGGCACAGATGCCGACGCCGCTACCGGCGCCGGCGCGGACGAGGAAGCGACGCGGATGACGGAGCGGCGCCGACGAGGATGAAGCACCGGTCGGCATGTTCCACGTGAAACATCACCCACAGACCTGAACCACCCCTCCTTCACCCGGAGTTCTCCGGCTCAGCCCCCGACCGGGGCGCCGGTCCCCGGACCCCCTCCCAGCTCCAGCCCGAGCTCCGCACGCAACGCACGCGTGTCGGGCTTTCCGTTGGCCGTGAGCGGGAAGTGGTCGACGACATGGACCGCATTGGGCTGTTCGTACTCCGCCAGGTGCTCGGCGAGCCGCCGGCGCCAGGTGAGGGGGGCCGCCCCTTCCGGGTCGGCGACCACGAAGTGCAGCGCACTGCCGCGGCGTTGGTCCTCGACCGCCAGTACCTTCACCGGCCGGCCACAGGCCTCGGCACGGCGTTCCAGGCTCTCGGGGTAGAGCGTGAAGCCCAGCCGGTGCACGGCCTGATTGCGGCCCACCACGCGTACCGTGCCGTCGGCGTCGACGCTGCCCAGGTCGGCCGTCGGATACCAGGCGTCCGGATCGACGGGCGTCAGCGAGCCGTCTTCCTGGAGGTAGCCGGCCATCAGCCCGGGTGAGCGCACCTCGATGCCGCCGAGCTCGCCGGGTCCGGCAG
Source organism: Streptomyces angustmyceticus (assembly GCF_019933235.1). Classification (NCBI taxonomy): domain Bacteria; kingdom Bacillati; phylum Actinomycetota; class Actinomycetes; order Kitasatosporales; family Streptomycetaceae; genus Streptomyces; species Streptomyces angustmyceticus. The sequence goes on from NZ_CP082945.1 coordinate 4,143,778, forward strand.
GCGTGCCGTCGGGCCGCATCACGCGCAGCCGTACGCCGGGCAGCGGACGCCCGCAGCCGTGCGGTGCCTCCGGCGTGGCCAGTGCGACATTGCCGAGTTCCGTCAGGCCGTAGCCGTCCAGGAGCGGGCGGCCCATGGTCCGGTGGAAGTTCTCGGCCAGCGGGGCGGGCAGCGGTGCGCCGCCCACGCCCCAGAGCCGTACGCCCGCGAGTCCGGCGCGCACCTCGGGGCGGCGGCGCACCACGCCGAGGAGCGAGTGGTACGTGGAGGGCGCGGCGTCCACGGCGGTGGCGCCATGGGCCGCGGCCTGCCCGGCGGCCGCGTCGAGCCGCTGGTAGGGGGTGACCAGCAGGGTGCAACGGGCCAGCCACCACAGCAGGATGACGGAGAGTCCGTACTGGTGGGAGAAGGGCAGCAGGGGCGCGAGGACGTCGTCGTCCCGGTAGCCCATGGCCCGCAGGGTGCGCACCGAATTGTCGAGGACGGCCCCGCCCGGCTTGATGATGCCCTTGGGCCTTCCGGTGGTGCCCGAGGACCACAGGACGAGGGCGTCGGGGCGGCGGAACCAGGGAGCCAGGTCGACCGCGGCGGGCGCCGGCGGTGCGTCGGCGGAGGGCCGCGGGTAGGGGACGACGCGCCCGTCGGGGAGGCCGGGGAACGCGGTGGCGCGGTCGGCGGCGGTGACCAGCCAGCGGGCGCGGGCCTGGCGGCCGGCCGCGTCGGCGTCGGCGGGGGAGAGCCGGTGGTCGAGCGGGATGAGCGAGGTGTCGAGGTGCATCAGGGCCAGCAGCGTGACCACGTAGTCGACGCTGTTGTCGCCCTGCACCAGGACCCGGTCGCCGGTGCGCAGGCCGCGCTGCCGTAAGGCGTGCGCGGCCGCGCGTATGCGGCGGTCGAGGGTGGGTCCGTCGAGGCGGCCGGTGCCGCCGAGCGGGGCCGCGGTGCCGTCGACGAGGCGGGCGGCGGCGACCGGAGGGGCGATGGTGTCGGTCATGGGTGTTCCGATCCCGTGGTGTCGAGCGGGTGTGGGCCGGGCGGTGCGGTGGCCGGGCACAGCAGCGTGGACGTGGTGGTGGCCACCGGGTCGCCGTGCGCGTCCCGGAACTCGCAGTCGAGGGTGAGCAGGGGTCGGCCGGCGAGGGTGGTGGCCGCGGCGAGGCGCACGGTCGCGTGCAGGAGGTCGCCGGCGTGGGCGGGGCGGGTGTGGCGCAGGGTCTGTGCGCGGTGCACGACGCCCTCGGGGGCCGGGCATTCGGGCCGGGCGGCCAGGAGCCGGTCCTCGGCGTCGCCGGCGAGGGTGGCCAGGTAGGTGGGCGGGGCGATGACGTCCGGGTGGCCGAGGGCGCGGGCGGCGGCCGGGTCCGTGTAGGCGGGGTGGGGGTCGCCGAGCGCGGCGGCGAAGGCCGCGATCCGCGCCCGTCCGATGGGGTACGGCCCGCAGCACAGGGTGGCGGGCGCCGCCGCTCCGTCCGTCATCGCCGCTCAGTCGCCGATCATGTGGTGGCCGCCGTCGGCGTGCACGATCTCGCCGGTGGTGGCGGGCAGCCAGTCCGACAGCAGCGCCACACAGGTACGGGCGACCGGTTCGGCGTCCTGCGGGTCCCAGCCGAGCGGGGCGCGGGTCGCCCAGCTCTTCTCGAAGGACGGGCCGTCGCCGCCGATACCGCGCGCGGCCAGGGTGCGCAGGGGCCCGGCCGCGACGAGGTTGGCCCGTATGCCGTGCGCGCCGAGGTCGCGCGCCAGATAGCGGGAGCAGGCTTCCAGTCCGGCCTTGGCGACGCCCATCCAGTCGTAGCCGGGCCAGGCACGGGAGGCGTCGAAGTCGACGCCGACGACGGAGGACCGGGGGCGGAGCAGCGGCCGGCAGGCCATGGTCAGCGCCACCAGGGAGTACGTCGAGGTGTGCAGGGCGGCGGACACATCGCGCCACGGTGCGGTCAGGAAGCCGCCGTCGAGGCAGGCGGCCGGTGCGTTGGCGACCGAGTGCAGCACGCCGTCGATGCCGTCGAGGTGCTCGCCGACCCGGTCGGCGAGGGTGCTGAGCTGCGCGTCGTCCGTGACGTCCAGCTCCACCACGGGGGGTTCCTCCGGCAGTCGGCGAGCGAGCCGGGTCACCAGGCTCGGCCGCCCGTAGGCCGTGAGGACGATCTTGGCGCCCTGTTCCTGGGCGAGCCTGGCCACCGCGTAGGCGATCGAGCTTTCCGTGATCACGCCGGTGATGACCAGCTGCTTTCCGTCGAGCAGACCGCTCATGCGGTTCCTCCGTCTGACTCGTTCTCGACTTCGGAGTCAATGAACTCAACTCAGAAGCATTGTCCTGGCTTGGTCTTGAAAGGAAGCCGTTGACAACATATCGGACCTCCAGTTGACTAGAACAGTCAAGTGTAGTCATGGGAATGACTCTGATGTCACGGAGAGGTGAGCGTCATGACCGTCCCGACCGTCCCGACCCGCGAAGAGATCGTTGCTCAACTCGCCGAGATCCTGCACGAGGTGGCCGGCGTGGTACCGGCCGAGGTGACCGAGGAGAAGTCCCTGGTCGAGGAGTTGGACGTGGACTCGCTCGCGATGGCCGAGGTCATCGTCGTCGCCGAGGAGCGCTTCGGGATCGAGCTGCCCGAAGAGGAGATGAAGGACATGCGCACGGTTTTGGACATCGTGATCCGGGTGGAGAAGCGGGCGGCGTCCTGAGGGCGGCCCCGGCGGGCGCGCTTCTGCCGGCGCCGCCACACCGGCAGAAGCGCACCCGTACAAGGGATGTGAAGAGCAGTCAGATTCTTGTCAGCGGAAGAACGGCCCGGCCCGGACTTGCGGTCGCCCGGAGTTCGGCGCGGTGCACCCCGTGCCATGTTGGCGAAATCTGGTAATGCCCCCGGGTAAACCGTAGTTGATTTTCGGTCGTCGCTTGTTGACGCAGGCATAGGCCAGGGTTACCTTTGAGGATCTCCGGAGAACAATCAAATCTACTCAAGGCACTGCTTTCTCGGATGTGACCATTCCGGAAAGGAGACATGGTGCGAGGGGATCTATGCGGGGGGACCAGCCTTCCTGTGGCGCGCATTCGCTCAACCATGACGACAGCCCCGCCGACGTGCGGGAAGAGGGCGTCAGTTGGGAACCGTCCCGCTCCCGGGAATTAGCGGACGGCTGTTTACACATATTCGCGAACATCCCCGTCGACATGAGCCGGGCCCATGGTGTGACGGAATTTCTGGGACGGCTTCTGCGGTGTTCCCCGGGCGATATCCGGGTGACCCGGGACGGTTTCGGACGTCCGGTGTGCGCGGAACCGCCCGCCGCCGTCGGCCGGACCACGGGCGACCGCCTTTTCCTCGACACCGGCGGAGACGCGGGCCGGCAGTTCCTGGCCCTGATCCGGGACCTTCCGGTGGCCCTGTCCGTGCACACCGTGCCGCGCGGACCGGTCGGCGAACTGCTGCGGCCCTTCACCCCGTTGGAGCGCGACTACGTCCAGGAGGCCCCGGTGGGCCTGCGGGCGCGGCGACTGGCCCGGCTGTGGACCCGTAAGGAGGCGGCGCTGCGGCTGACCGGCCGGGGCGAGCTGGCCGCCGCCGACGCGATCGACGCGCTGAGCGGCGCCCGCGACGGCCGGATCGACATCCCCGGGACCCCCGCGGGGCCCGGCTCCCCCGTACGCCCCGGCGGCACCGCCTACGTCCGCGAACTGCCCGCCGGCCCGCAGACCGTGGCCTGCGCGGCGACCCCGTCCCCGGTGCCCGGCGTCCGCGTCTGGCGGGCCGAGTCCCCCGACGGGCCGGACGGCGCGCACCACGGCCGCGGCCCGGCGGCCGGCACGGGCGGCTCCCGGCCCGCGGGCTCGGCCAGGGCGTGAGCCACGGGCTGCTCCCCGGCCGAGGGCTCCACCAGGGCATGAGCAACGGGCGGCTTCCCGGCCACGGGCTCCACCAGGGCATGAGCGACGCGCGGTTCCCCGGTGGCGGGCGCCGCTAGGGCATGAGCACGGCGTGCGGGTCGGGCCCCTCGCCCGTCCGGCCGCCGGCGCTCAGCTCGCGCCAGCTCTCCAGCGCCAGCCGGAACGCGCCGGCCTGCTCGTAGCCCTCGGCGGCCTTCTTGAAGGCGTCCTCCGCCAACTCCCCGGCACCGTCCGCGCGGTGGGCGCGGGCCAGGTGGAGCAGGCAGCGGGCCCGGTCGAGGGGCGTCAGCGCGGCGGCGTCGGGGTCGATCGCGGCGGCGTGCCCGGCGGCCGCCGCCGGCTCTTGCCTGCGCAGCGCCGCGGCCGTCTCCAGGACGGCCAGCCAGATCCGGGTGGACGGGGTGTCGATGAGCGCGGCGGCCTGCCGGGCCCGCTCCAGCAGGGCGTCGGCCTGGTCCTGCGCACCGGCCGCGAGCGCCAGCAGGGTGCGGGCGCGGGCCAGCCGCAGCCGCAGCCGCATCCCGTCGGTCGCGGCGAGCAGTTGCTCCGCCTCGGCCAGCAGCTCCAGCGCCCGGTCCGGACGCCCCTCCAGGTACTGCGCGCCGGCCACGGCCCACAGCGCGCTCGCCCGGAGTTCACCGGGCGGGAGCGGTGCCACCTCCTCCCGCAGCTCCGCCCCGAGCTGCGCGGCGCGGCTCCACTCCCCGCTGTCGACGGACAGGGACAGCAGCGCCACCCGGGCCTGCGCGCGCTCCGGGCGGCCGGGCTCCAGCTCGCCGGTGACCCGTACCGCCTCCTCCGCGAAGCGGACGCCGTCCGCGAGGCGGCCCGCGGCGCGCAGTAGTTGGGCGAGTTCGACGGCGACGCGGGCGTGCAGCACGGGCGCGGAGCGGGTGAGCGGATCGTCGAGCAGCTCCCGCAGCGCCGCTTCGTGGCGGGCCGGTTCGTCGAGCCGCCCCAGGACCGTGGCGAGTTCCCAGCGGGCTTCCCAGCGCACCTCGTCCTGACCGGCGCCGGCCTCGGCCACCACCGACTCCAGCTGCCGCCGGGCCGCCGGCCAGTCCCCGGCCAGCTGGCCGGCGCGGGCGGCCACCAACTGGCCGACCAGGCCCAGGCGCCGGGTCAGCCGGTCGCCGGGCTCGTCGGTGGCGGACAGCGCCTCGACCGTCGTGCCGAGGCGCTGCGCGAGGGAGCGGGCGATCTTGGCGCCGGGGATTCTGCGGCCGTTCTCGACCAGTGAGACATAGCTGGGGGAGAGGTCGTCCCCGGCGAGGTCCCCCTGGGACAGACCCTGAGCGCGCCGGACCTCCCGCACTCGCTTACCGAAAGCAGGCTGCTCAATCGTCAAGAAAATCGCTCGCAGTTGAGTGGGACGGACGGACGGTGACGGGCGCCGGGACGCTGCGGACAGGGGCACTGATGACCGCGATTCTACTCATCGCGGCCCCGCCGAGGGGCGCCTGTGGACGGCCCGACTTCCGGCGGACAGTCATTTTTTGTCACGTTCGGAGCATGGCATTCCCCTTGCTCAAGCGAGGGTATTACGACAGATGAGAAGCCGACTCGTGGGTTGGGCCCCCGAAGAGCAGGGGTGAGGGCGACCTCGCGGCCCGACCGCGGGCGAGGTTGCTTGTCATAGGAGCCAGTCGAGTGCAATGACTTTACTTGACAATAAATGACAATTGGCTGACGCTGACCCTCCATGGACTACGCCCCGAGGAGGGACATATGAGCTCCGCTCCCGCATGGCCGACCGTGGCCGCCGAGCCGGAGGACAGCACCGACAGCCGGCGCGCGGCGGCCGTGCACCGGGTCCGGGACTTCCTGGTGAACGACGCCGGTACCGTGCACGAGCTGCTGTGCGAGATCTCCACCCACCGCGCCGCGGCCTACGAGATCGAGTCGACCATCGCCACCCTCGACGGGGCCCTGGACGAGGTGGCCGCCCACCGGCCCGGCCGGGTCCCCCGGCTGGCCGCCTTCATGCCGTCGAACGTCATCCTCTACTCCTACGCCCTCTACCTGCTGGTCCCGGCGCTCTACACCGACCGGCTGGTCTTCCGCCCCTCCAGCCGGGTCAAGGACCAGATGTGCCGGCTGCACGCCCTGCTCGCCGAGCGGCACGGCCTGCCCATCACCCTCTCCGGCGCCAGCCAGCGGGAGTTCCTGCAGGAGCAGGTGCGCCCCGCCGATGTCGTCGTCTTCACCGGCGCCTACGCCAACGCCGAACAGATCCGGGCCCGGCTCGCCCCCGGGCAGCTCTTCCTCTTCCTCGGCTCCGGCGTCAACCCGTTCGTCGTCGCCCCCGGCGCCGACGTCGAGCAGGCGGCCCGCGACGCCATCGCCATCCGGGTCCTCAACACCGGCCAGGACTGCCTGGGCCCCGACCTGTTCACCGTCCACGAGTCGCTGCTCGACCCGTTCGTCGACGCGCTGGTCAGCGAGCTGAAGGGGCTGCGCTACGGCCCCTACACCGACCCGGACGCCGACTTCGGGCCGATCTTCTACGAGAGCGCGCTGGAGGACGGGGCACAGTTCCTCGCCCGCAACCGCGGCGGCATCGTGCACGGCGGGCACGTCGACTTCCGCGGCCGGCGGCTCGATCCCACCGTCGTCGTCGGCGCCGAGGTCACCCCGCGCACCCATGTGCCGGAGTTCTTCGCCCCGATCTTCAACATCGCCGGCTACCGCGACCAGGACACCCTCGCCGCGACCCTCACCACGGGCATGTTCACCGAACGCGCCCTGGGCTCCAGCGTCTACGGCCACGCCCCCCGCCTCGTCGAGGCGCTGCGCCGGCGCACCACCGTCACCCTCGACACCACCCTGCTGTCCATCGACAACGGCAACGCCCCGTTCGGCGGCTACGGCCGGATGGCCAACTACATCGCCGACGGCGAGGACGTACGGGCCGAACCCGTCCTGATCTCCCAGGCCGTCGCCGCCCACCGACCGGGAGCCGGACGATGACCCCCACCACCCACCCCAACGCCTGGGCCGCGCTCGCCGACCACCTCCGGCACCTGGGCACCGACGTGGTGTTCGGGCTGCCCGGCGACGACATGGCGCTGCTCGGCGAGCTGGAGCGGTCCGACACCACGGTCGTGCTCTGCCGCGACCAGCGCAACGCCGTGTTCATGGCGACCGGTTACGCGCTCGCCGCCGGCCGCCCCGGCGTCTGCGTGATCGGCAAGGGCCCTGCGCTGACCAACGCGCTCACCGGTGTCCTGGAGGCGCGCTCCGCCGGCGCGCCGCTGATCCTCGTCGCCGACGGCACCCGCCTCGACCGGCTCGGCACCGGCGCCTTCCAGGAGCTGGACCAGCTGACCGCGATCCGCCCGTACGTGAAGTGGGCGACCCGCGTCGACCACCCCGAGCGGCTGCCCGCCGCCCTGGAGAAGGCCGCCGCGCTCGCCGTCAACGGCGCCCCGGGGCCGGTCTACGTGGAGCTCGCCGAACAGGTCGCTGCCGAACCGGTCACCCGCGTCGCGCCGTGGCGCCCCGTCCGGCCGCAGCGGACGGCCCCCGACCCGGACGCGCTGGCCGCCACGGCCGCCCGGATCGCCGCGGCCGAGCGGCCGCTGCTGCTGGTCGGCGGCGGCGCCCGGCACCGCAACACGGGCCGCCGCATCGAGCGCCTCGCCGAGCTGCTCGGCGCCGGGCTCTTCAGCACCGCCTCCGGCCGCGGCACGGTCGACGAGGACCACCCGCTGCACTGCGGCGTCAGCGGCCTCTACACCGTCGCCCCGGTGGACGCCCTGTGGCGCGAGGCCGACCTCGTCATCGCGCTGGGCAGCCGCCTGGAGGAGACCGCCACCTTCGGCTGGCCGGAGGAGATGGATCAACTCCCGGTCATCCAGGCGGTGTTGGGTGAGGAGAATCTCGCCATGGAGCGGCCCGGCGACCATGTGCTCGGGGACGCCGGGCGGATCGTCGACGGCTGGGCGGAGCTGCTGGCCGGCCACCGGCCCGCACCGGCCTGGCCGGCCCGCGTCCGGGAGGCACGGGCCGCGCTGGCGCGGCGCGCCGCCGACCGGGCCGAGGAGGCCGCCAAGACGGTGACCGAGGGGGCCGTGCCGGTCGCCCGGGTGCTGGCCGCCCTCGACCGCGCCGTCCCCGCCGACCGGGTCCTGGTCCAGGAGAACGGCCTGCAGGACATGTGGTCGTACTACTTCCCGCACTGGTCGCTGGGGTCCGGCGGCGGCTCGGTGGTGCCCAGCGAGCAGACCCCGCTGGGTTTCGGCGCGGCCGCCGCGGTGGGCGTCCGGCTGGCCGAACCGGCCGGGCGGCCGGTGGTCGCGGTGGTCGGCGACGGCGCCTTCAACCTCTTCCGCGGCGAGCTGCCGACCGTCGCCGACTCGGGCGTCGCCGTCCTCTACGTCGTCCTCGACAACGGCGGCTACGGCTGGCTGCAGTCCAACCTCGACCGGGTCTGTCCCGACGGCTCGCGCTTCGCCTTCACCCGGCCCCGCCCGACCGGCACCGAGGGCCTGGCCGCCGCCCACGGCCTGGGCTACCAGCGGGTGACGGACGCCGACGCGCTGCCGGCGGCGCTGGCGGACGCCTGGCGGCAGGTCGCCGCCGGGACCACGGCCGTGGTGGAGGTGGCGGCCGCGCTCGCCGACCTCCCGCCGGGGATGACCGCCGCCGCGGGGGACTTCCCGGAGCGGGAGTCCGCCCAGGAGGAGTGACACCCCGCAGGCCCCTCTTCGGACCCGCACCCCTGTGGTGGCCGGTCGCCGTCGCGGCGGAAGAACTTCCCCGGGCGGCGCGGCACCGCGGTGGTGCGGGTCCGTTGCGCGGGGCGGTGGTCCGGGTGCGTACGCGGGCGCGGCGCGTACCGGCCCCGGAGGGCCCCGGGTATGCGCGTGCCCGGTCTCCTCGGGCCCGGGGGCGGCCGGAGGAGACCGGGCACGTCTTCTTCGTACGGGGGAGTCACGCCGAGGGCGTGCCGGGGGAGGTCTCCGCTCCGTACGGATCGGTGTCAGGTCTTGGTGCGGAACTTGGCGACGGCCACCGGGGCGGTGAGCGCGGTGAGGCCCACCGACCACACCAGCGTCCAGAACACCGGGCCGGCCACCGGGCCCTCGCCCAGGGCGAGTCCGCGGGCCGCGTCGGCCATATGGGTCAGGGGATTGAAACGGGTGAACGTGTGCAGCCAGTCCGGCATGGTCGAGGTCGGTACGAAGATCGAGGAGCCGAACTCCAGCGGGGTCAGCACCAGGACCGAGAGGCCCTGGATGGCCTGCGCGGTGCGCAGGGTCAGGCCCAGCAGCATGAAGCTCCACACCAGGGAGGTGCCGAAGACGGCGGTCAGGCCGACCGCGGCCAGCAGCCCCGGCCAGTGCCCGGCGACATCGAAGCCGAGCAGCGCGCCGACCACCAGCAGCACCGTGATGGCCACCAGCATCCGGCCGGTCTCCACCACGAGCTTGGCCACCAGCACCGAGGAGCGGCCGATGGGCATCGCCCGGAAGCGGTCCATCACGCCGGTACGGAAGTCGTCGTGGACGCCGACGCCCACGGCCATCGCGATGGTCAGCCCGAGGATCACCATCAGCCCCGGTACCAGGAAGGCGGTGTACTGCGCCCGTCCTCCGTCGCCGCCGATCGAGCCGCCGAAGACGAAGACGAACAGCACGGTCAGCACGATCGGTGTGAGCAGCGCGTCGGTCATCGCCGTCGGGTTCTGCCGGATCTGCAGGACGCTGCGGCGGGCCAGCGCGCCGGTGTGCCGCGCCCGCGCGCGCAGGCCGATCCGGCGCTCGTCGAGGACGGCGGCGGGCGGCGCGGGACGGGGCAGGGCCGGGGCGGACGTCATGGCTTCTCCTCCCCTCAGGCCCGCTTGCGGCGCTCGTCGAGCCACTTCTGCCAGTACGTGCGCCGGTCGCTGTCGGGGTGGGCGACGACGATGTCGCCGAGGACGGCGGAGCCGGTGACGCGCACGAGCGGGGTGATGGCCTCCGGACCGGCGTGCTCGCGGGTCAGGTCGCGCAGATCGCCGAAGACCTTGCTGCAGTTCATCTCGACCCGGACGCCCTCGGGGAGGAGGAGGTGCACGTCGCCGACGATCGCGCGGGCCACGATGGTCAGTTCGCCGGTGGACGGTGCCGGGGAGGAGCGCAGGTCGAGGGTGAGGTCACCGAAGACCGCGGTCGCCTCGATGCCGTGTTCCAGCACGGGGCTGTGGTGGACGAGGTCGCCGAAGGCGGCGCGGAAGGCGCGCTGTCCCGGCTTGCCCGCCGGGGCGGGGGGCGTCACATGCGGCAGGTCCTCGCCGACGGACAGCAACTCCGCGCGGGTACGGGCCAGATAGGCCGCCTCGGACCGCTCGGCCAGCTCCTCCAGGGTTAACCGGCCCTCCGCGGTGGCCTCGCGGAGCTGTTCGACCATGTTCTCCCGCTCGGCGTCCGAGGCCAGCACCGCGGGCGACGAGGTGGCGAGGGACGCCGGATCCTTGTGCAGATCGGGGCGTTGGGGCTGGGTCATGGGGTGGTGCCTCCGCGGAGTCCGGCGGTGGTGGGGGCGCGTGCTGCCTCATCCGACCACGTCGCCGCGGGGTGTGCATCGCCGTGCGGTAGTACATCGAAAGGTTGACCCGGGGTGGCGCGGCACACAGTTCGGTGTACCCGGCGGCCGGTTATCCGGTGTGCGCACCGGACTCCCGTGAACCGCCGGGCGCAATGCGGCGGTCTCCCGAAAATGATCTCGGCGGACCCGGTGAAGAACAGTGGGAGGAATCCGAATATCGGTCGACTTCTTCTTGACTAGTTGGTAAAGTGCCCAGCACTCATTGTGACTCGGCGCGTTTTGAAGCAGCCGGCCGGGGTCATCCACTGTTCGAAATCCGGAGGGCTTGTCGAATGCCTGAGCTGGCGGACACCGGGAGGAGAATCAAAGAGCTCCGGGTCGGCGCTGGAATGACACAGCACGACCTCGCCGGTTCCGACATGTCGTCCAGCTACATCTCGCTGGTGGAACGCGGGAAGCGTATTCCCAGCGGCCGGGCACTCAAGATCCTCGCGGAACGCCTCGGGGTCGGCGTCGACGAAATATCCGGAACCGCCGAGCCGGCCGAAACCACCAGCCGGGTCCGCAGGCTCGACCTCGTGGGGCGATTGGTGGCGGCCCGCAGGCAATGGGACGGCGGCGACGCCGAGGGGGCGCTGTCGGAATTCCGCGCACTGGCCGAGATGGACCCCTCCGGCCGGCAGGACGACGTATTTACCGAGGCGCAGCTCGCCATTGCCGAAATACTGGGCACACTCGGCCGCGCCGACGAGGGCGCCGAGGTCCTGCTGCGGATGCTGGACGCGCCGGCCCCCACGCCGTACGCGGAGCCCCGGCTGCGCGCCCTGATCGCCCTCGCCGACCTGCTGGAGTCGGCCGGCCGGGTCCAGGACGGGCTGCGCCACGCGCTCACCGCCTTCCTCGAATGCGCCGGCCGGGAGCCCGGTACCGGGTTCCACTCGCTGCTGGTCCACGAGGTGCTCACCCGCTGCGCCTATTGGAGCGGCTGCCCCGACTGGGCGCCCGGCGGCGACCACGGCCGGCCCCCGGCGGACGGGGTGCTCCCCGGGCCGCGGGCCGCCATCGATCTGCACCGGGCGCTCGACCTGCGCGACCGGGGCGAGACCGGGCGCGCCGCGGCGCTGCTGGGGGAGTGCGCGCGCCGGGTCGCGCCCGCCGCCGGCTTCCCGCTCTGGGAGAAGATCAACGGCCGGTACGCCCTGCTGTTGCTGCAGAGCGGCGAGCCGGACCGGGCCCGTGGCGTCGTCGAGCGCGGCCTGGTGGTGGCCTCGGTCGCGCAGGAACCGGCGTTCCCGCTGTGGCTGACCACCGCGGACGCGGTGGGGGCGGAGGCGGCCGGTGACACCGGCCGCCTCTTCGCGCTGGGCGAGCGGCTGGCCGCGCTGCCCGATACCGGCCGCGGCCATGAGAAAGCCGCCGCGCTCGGGGAGATCGCGGCGGCGTGTGAGCGGGTGGGGGACCGGGAAAGGGCGGCCGGTTACTTCCGGTATTCCGCCGGGCTGTTCCGGCGGGCCCAGGCCTACCGGCACGCCGAGCGGGCCCGGGAACGGCTGACGGATCTCATCGAAAAGCGGGACTGAGGACCGCCGGGCGGCGGGTGCCGCCGCGGCGCGGATGCCGTCATGGTGAGCAATGCGCGCTTATTTATTAGCTTTCTTTCCCAATCCCAGTAGCGCGAACAGGGCCTCCGCGCCGCCGACGATCGCCAGGATGAGACCGGCCTTGTGAAGCGAGACGATCGGGGTCTCCACTTCCTTTGTGGTCAGCCACAGGACCAGACCTGCGATCGCCAGAACAATGCCGACGGCAATACCCTTCATGATTCCCCTCGTTCCGTGTGACGGGTCGGAGCTCGTTGTACGGACCAGCGTCCCGCGCGGCCGGCGCATTCGGATCATCCGCAGGTAGGCACTTTCCGCCCCGCCGTCTGTCACTTTCTATGTACGCCCGGCCCGGCCGGGGGGCGGCCACGGGGCGCCGGGCGGGGCGCCGGGCGGGGTGCCGAGGGGCCGTCGGGACCGGCCGGGACCCGTCCCAGCAGGGGCCCGACAGTGGTGCGACACCGGTCTGCTGGTGAGCCGGCGGAGCCCCGGCCGCCCCCTGGACGCGGGCCCCGGCACCCCTGTCCGCGCCCGCCGCATGGCCGCCACAGTCAATTTTCATGACTCTCATAGTCATGCCGTTGAGAGCGTTTCCGCTGGTACGGGGCCTGGACTCGCATGGTTGTCGAGCGCGTCAACGGATCGTCTTCGGTGAAGCCTGTTGACACTGCAATGACTCACCTGTCATGTTTCTGGTCATGAGGACGCCCCGAGCGTGACAAAGGGGCAGAAAGTAGGAGGCGGGTTTCATGGAGATGCGCGAGGAGCGGCGGCGCGTTGTCGTCACCGGCTGCGGCGTGGTGTCCCCCGTGGGAAACACCACCGCGGACTTCTGGGACGCCCTCCTGGCCGGCCGCAGCGGCGTCGGCCCCGTCACCCGCTTCGACACCTCGGGCCTCCCGGTCCGGATCGGCGGCGAGGTCACCGGCTTCGACTGGTCCGGCTGCCTCACCCCCCAGGAGGCCCGGCGCAGCGACAGCTTCACCCGGTACGCGGTGGTCGCCGCCACCGAGGCCCTGCGCGACGCCGGCCTCGAACCGCCGGCCGGCGTCGACCCGTACCGCTTCGCCGCGGTGATCGGCTCCGGCTACGGCGCCGCCTCCGCGATCCAGCAGCAGTACGACGTCCTCAAGGGGCAGGGACCGCGCCGGGTCTCCCCCTACCACTCCGTCCTCACCGCCATCGACCACCCGGCGAGCCTGCTGTCCATCAAGTACGGCATCGGCGGCCCCAGTTGCGCGGTCTCCGCGGCCTGCGCCACCGGCGCGGTGGCCATCGGCGAGGCGGCCGAGCTGATCCGCCACGGCCGCGCCGACCTCGTACTGGCCGGCGGGGCGGACGACTCGCTCACCGCCGTCGACCTGGCGGGCACCGCCAACGCCCAGGCCCTCTCGCGCCGCAACGACGACCCCGAAGGAGCCAGCCGGCCCTTCGACCGGGACCGCGACGGCTTCGTGATGGCCACCGGCGCCGCCGTCCTGACCCTGGAGGAGGCGGGCCACGCCGAGCGCCGCGGCGCCACGATCCTCGCGGAGGTCGCCGGGTACGCCGCGACCACGGACGCCCACCACGCGACCGCCCCCGATCCGACCGGCGCCGGAGCCGTCCGCGCGATGCGCGGCGCGCTCGCCGACGCCGGGCGCGCCCCCGAGGACGTGGGGCAGATCAGCGCCCACGGCACCGGGACGGTGCTCAACGACCGCATCGAGGCCGCGGCGCTGCGCGAGGTGCTCGGCCCCGACCACCTGAGCCGTACCCCGGTCACCGCGGTCAAGAGCATGACCGGGCACATGCTCGGCGCCTCCGGGGCAGCCGAGGCCGTCGCCGCGGTGCTCTCGCTCCGCGACCGGCGGATCCCCCCGATCCGCAACTGCGACCACCCCGAGGAGCCCGATCTCGACCTGGTGGTCAAGGGCGCCCGCGACTGGGACGGCGACGTGGTGCTGAGCAATTCCTTCGGATTCGGCGGACACAACGCCGTTCTCGTACTGACCCGCTACACCGGCTGAGGAGGGAGACGCACCGTGCAGGGACGACTGGTGACCTTGGAATGGCCCGGGGACGACGACTGGGCCGCGATCGCCTCCTGGCTGCGGCCCGGCTCGCCGGCCGCCGTGCTCAGCGGGGACTGGGAACTGCTGGGAGCCGCCGAGGTCGAGCAGGCCAACCGCTCGGGCCGGGTCCACCACCTGGTGATCCGGACGAAGGACGGCACGGGTATCGGCACCGTCAGCTACCAGCGCAGCGGCCGGATCGGCGGCTTCACCGTCGGGGGCGCGATCGGCTCCCCCGAGCTGTGGCGGCGCGGCTACGGCGCGGAGGCCGTCGTCCTCCTCGTCGACTACCTCTTCCACCAGCTCGACGCGCACCGCGTGCAGGTCACCACCGCCGGCTACAACAAGGGCATCATCCGGCTGATGACCAAGACCCGGTTCGTGGTCGAGGGCATCCTGCGCGACCACTGCTATCTCGACGGCGCGTACCACGACTCGATCGTGTGGGGACTGCTGCGCGACGAGCACTACGCCTCGCTGAAGCCCAGCGCCGACAACCGCGTACTGGCCGTGGGACTCGCCGACTTCGTGGACGAGGACGACAAGACCCAGGCGCGCGCCATCCTCACCGAGCACCTGGCGGCCACCCGCCGCACCGCGCTCGCCGGGTACCTGGACGACGAGGCCGCCCGCGACCACGACGCCGCCCCGGCCACCGATACCGCCCCCGTCCCCGCGCCCGCCCCGGCCGCCGCCCCCGCGCGAGGTGCCGCATGAGAGACGGCGCCGAGAGCTTCGCCCTGGCCGACCGCACCTTCTTCGACTGGCCCGGCAACTGGGACCTGGAGGCCACCCGCTTCCCCGCCCCGCCGCTGCCCGACGGCTGGACCCGCGACGACAACGAGGCCTGGACCTTCTGCCGCCCGGCCGAGGACCGCCTCCCCGACCAGGGCTGGAAGATCCACGTCAGCGCGGCCCCCGACGACGCCGCGCGCACCCTCGCCGACGTCGCCGCCCACTGCACCGCGCACGGCATCGCCTTCAAGTACCTCAAGAGCGCCAACGTCCTGCGCGCCCTGAGCCGCAAGTACGCCCAGCGCTCCTCGGCCGGCAAGCTGCTGACCGTCTACCCGGTGGACGACGCCGAGTTCACCCGCACCCTCGAAGGGCTCGACGCCGTCGTCGGCGGCCGCCCCGGCCCGTACGTCCTCACCGACCTGCGCTTTCGCGAGGGCCCGCTCTACGTCCGCTACGGCGGCTTCCGCACCCGCTACATGGAGGACGACCACGGCGAGCTGGTGACGGCCTTCCGGCGGCCCGACGGCACACCGGAACCGGACCGCAGGACCCCGGTCTTCCACACCCCCGACTGGGTCACGGTGCCCGACGTCCTCAAGGACTCGCTGGCCGCCCGGCAGGCCGTGGACGACTTCCCCTACCGGATCACCGGGGCGCTGCAGTTCTCCAACGGCGGTGGCGTCTACCGCGCCGCCCCCGTCGGCGACCAGGCCCTCGGCGCCGGCCAGGCGAGCGTCGTCCTCAAGGAGGGCCGGCCCCTCTCCGGGACCGACGGCGTCGGCCGCGACGCCGTCAGCCGGCTCGCCCACGAGCACCGGATGCTGGAGCGGCTGGCCGGACTGCCCGGCATCCCGCGCACCTTCGGCACCCTCCAGGTCCGCGACCACCTCTTCCTGGTCCTGGAGGACATCGCCGGACAGGACTTCCAGACCTGGCTCGCCGCCCACCACCCGCTGACCGTCCCCGACCCCGACGAACAGGCCGTCGCGGCCTACCGGGACCGCGCGCTGGCCCTGCTCGGCCGGATCGAGGCGCTGGTCGCCGCGGTCCACGCCCGCGGCATCCGGATCGGCGACCTGCACCCGGGCAACCTCATCATCAGGGACGGCGACGAACCCGTCCTGATCGACTTCGAGGTGGCCGACGAGGCCGATCAGGCCACCCCGAGCAGCCTCGGCGCCCCCGGCTTCCACCGGGCCGACGCCACCGGCACCGACGGCGACCACTACGCCCTCGCCGCCATCGGACTGTGGCTGTTCCTGCCGCTGGCCGCGCTCGGCGGCCTCGCCCCCGACAAGGCCCCCGCGCTGCTGGCCACCGCGGCCGAGCGGTACGGGCTGCCGGACCACCTGGTCGCACGACTGGCGCCGCAGCTGGCCCCCAACGACAACACCACCTCCGAACTCGCCTCGCCACCGGGGCCGTGGCCGCCCTCCGGCCTGCTCGCCTCCCTCGGCCGCGGGCTGCGCGCCGCCGCCACCCCGGACCGCACCGACCGCCTCTACCCCGGCGACTTCGAGCAGTTCATCGAGGGCGGCGCGGGCTTCGGACACGGCGCGGCCGGCGTCCTGTGGGCCCGGCACACCGCGCTCGGGGAGCGCGACGAAGCCGGCACGGCCTGGCTGCGCGCCGCCGTCGACCGGGTGCCCGCCGAACGGACCGGCTTCTACGACGGACTGCACGGCATGGCCTACGTCCTGCACGAACTGGGCGACGAACCGGCCGCGCTGCACGCCCTCGACCGGGCCGCCGGCCAACTCGCCGCACGCCACTGCCCCAGCCTCTACCGCGGGCTGTCCGGCGTCGGCCTCAACCTCCTGCACTTCGCCGCCGCACTCGGCAGCGACACCCTGCGCCGGCAGGCCCTCGGCCTCGCCGACCGCGTCACCGGGCAGCTGACCGCGGCCCGCGGCGAACCGGTCGCCCGCAGGCGCCGGCACGGCTCGAAGGACGCCGCCGGCCTGATGTACGGCTGGTCGGGCGCCGCGCTCTTCCTGCTGCGCGCCCACCAGGCCACCGGGGATCCCGGTCTGCTGGACGAGGCGGTCCGCGCCGTCCACCGCGACCTCGACCGCTGCTCCCCCGGCCCCCAGGACACCCTCCAGGTCGACGAGGGATTCCGGCTGCTGCCCTACCTGGACAACGGCAGCGCGGGGATCGCGCTGGTCGCGGCCGAGCTGCTGGACCACCGCGACGACGACCGGATCCGCGAGGCACTGCCCGCGCTGCTGCGCGCCTGCGCCGCCGACTTCGTCATCGAGTCCGGGCTGCTGGGCGGCCGCGCGGGACTGCTCGCCACCATGGCGGCGCTGCGCGGACGGGTGCCCCTGCCCCCGGAGGCCACCGAGCGGCATCTGCGCCGCCATCTGACCAACCTCGGCCAGCACGCCATGACATGGCGGGGCACGACCGTCTTCCCCTGTGACGGCCGCGCCCGGATCTCCATGGACCTGGCCGGCGGCGGCGCCGGAGTGCTGCTGGCGCTGTCCGCCACCGAACGGGGCACCCCGCTGCTCCCGTTCCTCACCGACTCGCGCCCCGCGACGGCCGGTTTGCCGGCCGCCCCGGGACGCGCCGGCGGCGCCACGAGCGCCGCCACCCCCACCGCCCCGTCCGGGGCAGCGGGCACTGCGCACCGCGGAAGGGAGGTGTCGTCAGATGACCATCATGGACCTGCAGGGCCTGGAGGTGCCGGGCGAGCGTGACGCCCAGGCGCTCGGCTCGACCGTCTCCGGCGGCTGCTGACGCGACGCCGGGCGGACCGCGCACCTCTCGTGCACGGCCCACCGGCTCCAGGTGTCCCGCAACGGCACCTGGTACGTCATCACCGTGTTCCCTTGCCACGACGAGCCCTCGGAAGGAGGTGTCGTCAGATGACCATCATGGACCTTCAGGGCCTGGAGGTGCCGGGCGAGCGTGACGCCCAGGCTCTCGGCTCCACGATCAGCGGCGGTTGCTGACGCGACGCCGGCTGGACCGTGCACCTGTGATGCACGGTCCACCGGCTCCAGGTGTCCCGCAACGGCACCTGGTACGTCATCACCGTGTTCCCTTGCCACGACGAGTCCCCGGAAGGAGGTGTCGCAATGACCATCATGGATCTTCAGGGTCTGGAGGTGCCGGGCGAGCGTGACGCTCAGGCGCTCGGCTCCACCATCTCCGGCGGCTGCTGACGCAGTCGGCCACACGGTGTGGGTGTTCCACCACACGCCGTGTATCTCACCGTACACATGTCCACCGATCCGCGGAAGGGAGGTGTCGAGATGACCATCATGGATCTTCAGGGTCTGGAGGTGCCGGGCGAGCGTGACGCCCAGGCTCTCGGCTCCACGATCAGCGGCGGCTGCTGACACGGCGCCCGGTGGTCCCGTGCTGCGGCACGGGCCACCGGGCCCCTGTGTTTTCCGGACGAAGGCCCATGGACGGAGGCCAGTTGAACGACCAAGCGGGCGCGGCACGCACCCTCTGCCTCATCGGCTGCGGCCCGCGCGGCGCCTCGATCGTCGAGCGGATCCTCGCCAACGTCCCCGCCCTGTACGGCGGCCGGCCCCTCGACCTGCACGTCGTCGACCCCTGCCCGCCGGGCGCCGGCCGCACCTGGCGCACCGACCAGCCGGAACTGCTGTGGATGAACTCCGCCGCCGAGCAGGTCACGATGTACCCCGACGAGAGCGTGGACTGCGCCGGGCCGCCGCGCCCCGGCCCCACCACCGCCACCTGGCTCGGCTCCCCGCTCCACGACGGCGCCTACGCCGCCCGCCGCGACCAGGGCCGCTATCTGCGGCACTTCTTCGAGACCGTCACCCGCGAACTTCCCCCCGGCGTACGGCTGTTCGTCCACCGGGCCCGGGCGGTCGACCTGCGGCGCACCGGCGGCGCCGGCGCGCCGGACGGGGGCGGCCGCCAGCAGGTGGTCCTCGACTCCGGCGAACCGCCCTTCCTCGCCGACCGGGTGGTGTTCGCCCAGGGCCACACCCCGGTCCTCGCCGAGCCGGTGCCGGCCGGGCTGACCCGGATCGGGCCCGGCCCCGCCGACCCGGACGCGCTGGAGCGCATCCCGCCCGGCGCCCCCGTCGTCGTCCGCGGCCTCGGCCTGGTCTTCATCGACTGCCTGGCGCTGCTGACCGAGGGCCGCGGCGGGCGCTTCGTCCGCGCCCCCGGCGGCACGCTGCGCTACCTGCCGTCCGGGCGCGAACCCCGGCTGTACGCCGGCTCCCGCCGCGGCGTCCCGCTGCCGCCGAAACCGGCGTACCCGGCACCGGCCGGCGCCCCGGCGCCGCCCGCCGCCCCGCGCTTCGCCACCGTCGAGGGCTGCCGGGCCCGGCTGTCCGCGCCCGGTGCCTCCTTCGGCCGCGAGGTCTGGCCGCTGGTGGTGGCCGAACTGGGCTGGTGGCACTACCGCGCGCTCTTCGCCGGGCAGCCCGGCCGGACCCGTACGACCTGGCAGGACTTCGACGCCCAGTACGCCCTGCTGCTCACCGACCCCGACGGCCTGGCCAAGCTCGCCCGGTCGGCGGTGCCCGACCCCGCCGACCGGTTCGACCTGGACCGGCTGGCCGCCCCGCTCGCCGGCGCGCGCTTCGACGGCACCGACGCGCTGCAGCGGCGGCTGCGCGGCCACCTCGCCGAGGTCCTGCGCCGCCGCACCGGCCCGGCACGCGGCGTGGAGACCGCGCTGGTCGACGGCCTGCAGCGGGTCGGCGCGGTGATCGAGGAGCTGTGGCGCTCGGGTGATCTGGACGCCGACCAGGTCGCGGAGGCGCTGGAGAGGTTCGCGCTCGGCACCTACCTCAGCTCGGGCCCGCCGCCGCTGCGCGCCGCACAGCTGCTGGCGCTCGCCGAGGCGGGGATCGTGACGTTCGTGGGGCCCGGGATGCGGGTGGAGGCCGTCGAGGGGGACGGGGCGTCGGGCGGCGCCGTCTTCCGGGCGTCCGGGCCCGCCGTCCCGGGCGCCGTCCACGAGGCGGCCGTGCTCCTCGACGCCCGGCTGGCGGCCCCCGCCTCCGACCGGGTCACCGACCCGCTGCTGCGCGCCCTGTTCGCCCGCGGCGAGCTGTCCGAGGACGGCGCGGGCGGGATGCCGCAGCTGTCCGGGGCCGGTCTGCACCCCGTCGACGCGTCCGGCGCCGTGCACCGGGACCGGATCGTCGCCGGGCCCGCGCAGTTCCCCCGTCCGGGCACCAACGCGGTCTACTTCCGCCAGAACGACGCCCTGGCGCGCCTGCTGCTCACCGACGAGTGAGGCCGCCGGGGGCCGCACCCCCCGTGCCCGGCCCGCTCAGCCCCGCAGGGCGATCCCGTGCTGCTGCGCCAGGATCGCGGCCTGCACCCGGCTGCTCAGGTGCAGCTTCGACAGGATGCGGCTGGTGTGCGTCTTCACGGTGCCCTCTGCGAGGTGCAGGGTCTCCGCGATGGCGCTGTTGGCCAGCCCGCGGGCGATGCAGGCCAGCACCTCCAACTCCCGTTTGGTCAGGGTGTCCAGGGCCTGCGCGGCGCCCTCCGGCAGGGTGGGTCCGGCGGCCGGAGGGCGGCCGGCGAACTCCGTGATCAGCCGCCGGGCGATGGCCGGGGTGAGGAAGCCGTCCCCGTACGCCACCTCCCGTACCGCGCCCACCAGTACGGCCGGCTCCGCGTTCTTGAGGATGAAGCCGCCGGCGCCGGCCCGCAGCGCCCCGAAGATGTACTCGTTGAGGTCGAAGGTGGTCAGCACCAGCACCTCGGCGAGGCCGCGCTCCACGATCCGGCGGGTGGCGGCGACCCCGTTGAGCTGCGGCATCTGGACGTCCATCAGCACCACGTCGGGCCGCAGTTCGGCGGCCATCCGCACCGCCTCCGCACCGTCACCGGCCTCGCCGACCACGGTGATGCCCGGATCGGTCTGCAGCACCAGGACGAGCCCGGACCGTACGGCGGCCTGGTCGTCGGCCACCAGCACCCGTATGCACTCGGGCCGCTCCACCGGGTCCGGGTCCGGGGCCGGGGCCTGGCCCGGCCGGCTCCCGCGCTCGTCCGCCACCAGCTCGTCCACTAGCTCCTCCACTGGCTGCGCCACCTTTCTCGTCGGAATCTCTGGAAACGCCCCAGGGGGTGTCTTCCCGGTCGGTCCGGATCACGGAGACCCTCCCTAGGAGTTCTGTGTCAGCGGGAGCACGGCCCGCACCCGCCAGCGTCCGGGGGCGGTGCGGTCGGGGCCCGCGTCGAAGATGCCGCCGACCAGCGCGGCCCGCTCGGACATCCCGGTGAGCCCGGCGCCCGCCCCGGTGGTCAGCTGTTCCACGGGGCGCTGCCGGACCCGGCCGTCCGGCAGGGTCAGCGGGCTGTCGACCGAGATGGTCAGCTGCTCGGCGCCCGCCTCGCAGCGGATCCGCACCCGCCCCGACGAGGCGTGCTTGAGGACGTTGGTCAGCGCCTCCTGCACGATGCGGTACGCCGTCACCTCGATCACCGACGACACCTCGGGGAAGCGCTCGGGGAACTCGGTGTGCAGGGTCAGCGCCGCCGCGTCCGCGGCCGGCCTGGCCTGCTCGACCAGCGCCCCCAGCGCGTTCAGCTGCGGCCGGTCCCAGTCGTCGTCCACCCCCCGGTCGGACCGCAGCAGCACCACCATCCGCCGCATTTCGGCCAGCCCCTGCACGCTGTTCTCGCGGATCACGGCCAGCGCCCGCAGCACCGGGTCGTCCTCGGCGGCGCCCTCCCCGGACACCTTCGACTCGGTCAGGGAGAGCACGGCGCTGGAGTGGATGGCGATGGCGCTGAGGTGGTTGGCCACCAGGTCGTGCAGTTCGCGGGCCATCCGGGTGCGCTCGGTCTGCAGCACGGTCTTGCGGTCCAGCTCCGCCAGCCGGTTGATCTGCGCGGCGCGCTGCCGTTCGCTGTCCGCCCGTTCCTTGTGGTTCCGTATCAACACCCCGGTCCACACCGGGGAGATGAGCAGCAGCGCGACGATGACACCGGTCGTCACCCCCTCCGAGCGGTCGCCGGTGAGGACGAGGACGACGGTGGTGGCGAGGGTGGCCGTGACGGTCCCGACCTGCAGCAGCCGGCACAGCCAGGGGGCGCCGTACAGCGCGGCGGCGTAGAGCAGGTCGGTGTAGATCAGCACGGGGCCCAGGCCACCGCTGGACGTGGTCTCCACGGTCACGGTGAGGGTTCCGACGGCGACCGCGACCGGCGGGGCCACGCTGCGCAGGGCGGTCGCGGTGCACAGCACCGCGACCGGCAGGACGGCCTGCCAAGCGGGGATATCGCCCCCCATCACCTGGGAGCCGCCCACGACATACAGAATCAGACAGCCGGCGAAGAAACCCACTGCCAATCTGAGGTCACGGAGCGGGACGGGGCGGCGGCGCGCGTGCGTACTGGGGAAAAGGCGTAACCACACACGAGGACAGTACTTCGGTGGGTTGCCCGTTCTCCTGGCCCTGGCGCCCGAATTTGGGGAGGTCCCTCGTACATCGAAGTATGTAGCCGTACATCAGCAGGAGGGATGACTCGAAGCTTCCGGAGGATCTGCAAACCTTGGGCTGTCTGTATCGATCGATGTAGGCGAAAAAGGGGGAGAGAAGCACCGCACGACAGGCCGCCACTCTCCCAGTGCGGCCCTGGTACCGCTCACCTGTGGAGGACGGAAAGTACGTGGAAACGAACGCCGCTCTTCTCGAACTCTGTCCGGAGCCCCTCGACCTGGGCGTTCCCGGCCAGTCGTCCCGTCACGGCCGGGCCCGCCCGGCCCCGCTCGCCGCCGCGCCCCCACCCGCTCACGACCACCCGGACGTCCCCGCCACCCCCGTTCCGGTCTTCGTCGTCCCCATCGGACCCGCCCCGTCCCGCGGCGCGGGAGAGGCCCTGTCCCCCGACGGCTGCCTGGGCCTCAACGGCCACTCCAGGGCGACGCTCGACGGCGCGTCCCGCAGCTGGCTGCAGGCCCGGCTCCCCGACCGGGTGAGCGCCGCGATGGCCGCCGCCCCCCACTGGGAGCTGTACGGCACCCGCGGCCTGCTGGTCGTGGCCTGCGGCGACGACGCCCGCCGGATGGGCTTCTCGGTCGAGTCGGTCCGCCCCACGTCCTCGCCGCACACCCCGTGCGAGGTCCTGACGGCCCAGGAGTCCCGCACCGCCGCGGGCCGCCCGTCCGCCGAGCGCGAGCGCCTCATCACCCGTTTCTGGGTCCGCAAGGACGCCGCGCTGCAGGCCGTCGGCAGTGGCCTGTCCATCGCGCCGGAACGCGTCGAGGCCGGCTTCCCCGCCGACCGCGGCACGGTCACCGTCCCCGGACCGTACGGCACCGAAGTCCCCGTTTACGTCCGGAACTTCACCTTCTCGCCCGCCTACGAGTTCGCCGTCGCCGTCCCGGAACCCCTCGCGCTCACCCCCTCATTCGCCTATTCGGTCAGGTAAATGCCCGTTCCCACAGGGGCGGCGGGGCGCACCGGACCGGAATTGCCGGGCGCGGCCGGAATTCGGGCCTTGCCGCCGGGTGGCGGCGCGGAAATGTGCGGTGCAATCACGGCCCGACGGGCAATGGGAAG
This sequence comes from Streptomyces angustmyceticus, assembly GCF_019933235.1. Taxonomy (NCBI): domain Bacteria; kingdom Bacillati; phylum Actinomycetota; class Actinomycetes; order Kitasatosporales; family Streptomycetaceae; genus Streptomyces; species Streptomyces angustmyceticus. Next base: position 4,167,125 of record NZ_CP082945.1, read on the forward strand.
CGGGGATTCCGCGCTGCGCCCACCCGGGTGAAACTCGCGCATGTCGCGCTCACCGGGGCCACGGAAAACCATATTGCCGGGTTAGTTGGTGCGTGCCCACCGGTCGTGGCGAGTACTCCGTCACGGCGCTGCCGGAGCACCGCGGAGGTTTCCCGTCATGCCGTCGCCCCTCGCCCAACGGTCCGTCGACACGCTCCTGTCCGTGCTGCTGGTCCTCGTCGGCGGCGTGGGCCTGGCCGCCCTCACCGGACCGAGCGCCGCGGCGGCCGGCCCGAACGCCGCCGACACCGTCCCGTCCGCCGACTCGCCCGGACCCGACTGGGAGCGCATCGCCGCCTGCGAGAGCAGCGGCCGCTGGCACATCAACAGCGGAAACGGCTACCACGGGGGCCTGCAGATCGACCTCCCCACCTGGCGCGCCTACGGGGGCAGCCGCTACGCCCCGCGCGCCGACCTCGCCACCCGCTCCCAGCAGATCGCCGTCGGCGAGCGCATCGCCCGCGACCGCGGCCTGTCCGCCTGGCCCAACTGCGCCCGGACGGCCACCAACGGCTCCGCCGGCAGCTCCGCCCCCGACGCCCGGCAGTCCCCGGCGGCCGCCGGGGACTCCGCCCCGCGCGCCCGCACCACCTCCTCCGGCCCCAGAGCGCGCAGCTATGTCGTCCGGCCCGGCGACTGCCTCTCCGCCATCGCCCACCGCACCCACGCCCCGGGCGGCACCAAGGGCCTCTACCACCGCAACAAACACCACCTCGACCAGGGCCCCGACCACATCTATCCGGGGCAGCGGCTGCGGCTGCGGGGGTGAGGAGCGGCGCCACCGCCCGGCACGGGCGAAAGGGGCGCACACCGCGGGCGGGGCCCGTCCGCACGGTGACGCAGGGAGCCGTCACGGTGAATCCACTGATCGTTCAGAGTGAATGCGCGGGACGGGCCGTTGCTCAGGCTTGGTGGACGGGGCAACGCCCGGTAGCAAGACCGCGGGGTACCCAACCGCGAGGTGCAGGAGCACACAGTGAAGAACATGGCACGCGTCAACTTGGTGATCGCAGGAGCTTGCGGCCTGCTCCTGGCGGCCGGTACGGCGTCGCCCGCCCAGGCATGGGACGGGGGACCGTACGGCCTCGACGGGGTGTGGAACAGCGACACCGTGGCGAGCTTCCACGCCGGCTTCAGCTGCCGCAACCGGGCGAGGATCTGCATCAACGGCCCGCTGAACAGCGGCAACGTCGCGAACTCGCAGAACGTCCACCTGTCCGGCAACAACAGCAACAGCGGTAGCCCGACCAACGTCAACGGCAACACCAACGACGACGCCGGCGGCACGACCGGAGCCGAGAACAAGACCAGCAACGACATCCAGCACATCGGCCGCGGCGGCCGGCAGATCCTGTGATCCGGCGCTGATCCGGCCCTCCGGCCCCGGTTCGTCCGGGGCCGGAGGCGTGCGCGGCGGTTTCCCTTCCCGGGCCGCCGCCCGCGGACACGGCGATCGCCCGGCGGGTGGGTCCGCCGGGCGATCGCCGGACGGCTCCGGTCGTGGCCCGCAGCCGTGTGGGGGAGGTCAGGCGCCGGTCAGTGCAGGAAGCCTCCGAGGATGCGCTGGATGTTGTTGTTGCTGCCCGCCGAGGCGCCGGTGGCGGAGTTCGCGCTGTTGGTCGACCCGTTGGTGTTGTGGATGTTGCCGCTGTTGTTCGGATTCCCGTGGTTCAGGAAGTTGCCGCTGTTGAGGCTGTTGCCACTGTGGACCGGGCCGTTGATGCACGGGTGCGGCGACTTGACCACCGGGGACTTGTAGTTGAAGTCGGCGAGCCGGTTGTTGCAGACCACCCCGGAGACCATGCCCGTCACCGTGCCGAGGTCGGCGCCCACCGCGGCCGCGAGCAGCGACTCGCCCGGAATGCTCTGCGCACCGGCCACCCCGCCGCCGAACAGCACCAGCCCGCACGCCCCGAGGACACTTCCCGCCTTCACGATTCTTCTCACGTCGCTCCTCGCCGATTCGTCCTTCTGATGCCAGACGTATCGTGCTGCCGGTGGCGGCCCGCATCATCGTTCAACCCGCAGGAGCGAAACGCTTGTCGGCGATAATCATTCGGGTGGCCCAACCCTTCGCGGGGGTTCGCGGGGCGGCGCCGGCGCGTACGCGGGCACGCCGGCGGGCCGGGCGGAGGCCCTCTAGAGCACCAGGCGTTCCGGCATCGGCTGCTCCACACCGTCCAGCTCCAGCGTGCAGCGGGGCATGGACGGGACCAGGTGCGGCTGGCGCAGCAGGACGCGGAAGGGGTGGGCGGGCTCCTCGGGGAGCTCGCCGGTGAGCACGTTCATGCCGGGGCTGTGGTGCTTCTGGTACGCGACCACCTTGCCGTCGACCAGCAGCTCGATCTCCCCGGACCGTCCGGGCCCGACGTTCACCGTGATCGAGTGATCACCCTGGTCCAGGTGGAAGTGGTGGCTGTGTCCCATGGCGCACCTCCGGCGGTTCGGTCCGTACCCCCCAGCGTGCCACCCGGACCGCGCGCGGGCCTTTCGTACCGCCGGTGCGGGCCGTGCGAGCGACAATTGTGGTGGGCGCCGGAGCACGGAGCGCGGGCCGCCAGGGCCCGCCCGCGGGGCCGGGCGCCGGGCCGGCGGGAGACGACGATGAACGGCTCGGTCCGTGTGGGACATGTGGTCGGGGTGCCGCTGCGCGTGCACTGGAGCGTGCCGCTGCTGGTGGGCCTGTTCGCGTACGGGCTCGGCCACCAGGGCCTTCCCGTCTGGACGCCGGGCCGCTCGGACGGGGTCTACGCGCTCGCCGGTGTCGTCGGGGCGGCGCTGCTCATGGGCAGTCTGGTGCTGCACGAGACAGCCCATGCCAGGGCCGCGCTGCGCCGGCAGATCTCGGTCCAGGACGTGACGCTGTGGGCGCTGGGCGGCACCACCCGGATGGGGCGGCCGCAGTCCGCGGCGGCCGCCTTCGCCGTGGCCGTCAGCGGGCCGCTGACCAGCCTGGTCATCGGGGGTGTCGCGCTCGGGGCCGGGTTCGGGCTGCACGGGCTGTCCGGCTGGGCGGTGCCCGCCGTCGTCCTGGCGTGGCTGGGCTGGGCGAACCTGTTCCTGGGCGTGTTCAACCTGCTGCCCGCGGTGCCGCTGGACGGCGGGCGGGTGCTGCAGGCGGCGCTGTGGTGGCGCACCGGGGACCGCGACCGGGCAGATCTGGCGGCGTCCCGGGGCGGCCAGATCATGGGGCTGCTGCTGGTGGCCGCCGGCTGGATCTCGGTGCTCCGCGGGGCACCGGGCGGGCTGTGGATCGTCTTCATCGGCCTCTTCGTCCTGATCGTCGCCGGGGCGGAGCGGCGCCGCGCCGCCGTGCACACCGCGCTGCGGGGCATCCGGGTCGCCGATGCCATGTCGAGCCCGGTGGTGACCGGCGCCGACTGGCTGACCGTCGGCCGTTTCATCGACGAGGTGGCCGTGCACGCCCACCACTCCGCGCTGCCGCTGCTGGACTTCGAGGGCCGCCCCAGCGGCATCGTGCAGCTCAGCCGGCTCGCGGCGGTGCCGGGGCCGAGCCGGGAGACGGTGCGGGTGCGCGAGGCGGCGCTCCCGCTGTCCCAGTGCGCGACGGCCGCTCCGGACGATCCGCTGAGCGAGGCCCTGGAGCGGATCAACCTGCGCACCGGCGCGCGGCTCCTCGTCGTGGACGCGGGACACCTGGTGGGGATCGTCACCGGGAAGGACATCGCCCGGCTGATGCGGCGCACCACCCTGAGCGGCGGGGGGACCGGCTGACCGGACCGCGCCGCCGGTGCCGGTGCCGCCGGCGGGCGCGCGGGGCCGGCCGGTGGCCACAATGGGGGTACGGCACGCCACGGGGGCACGGGGCGTGGCGGTAGCGGAGCACCGGAGCCGGGAGATGCCCTACCTCACCGTGACCGCCCTGAGCCACACCGGGCTGATCCGCGAGCACAACGAGGACAGCCTGGTGGTGGGCCCGTGGACGCTCTGCGGCACCGTGACCGAGAACCCGCAGACCCTGGTGTTCCCCCTCGGCAACCCGCTGGTCGTCGCGGTCGCCGACGGCATCGGCGGGCAGCCGGCCGGGGAGGTGGCCAGCGCGCTCGTCGTCCGGCACCTGGCCGCGCTCGGCCCGTCGCTGGAGACCGACGAGGCGGTCCAGGACGTCGTCGAGCTGTGCAACCGCGCGGTGTACGCGGCCGCCGAGCGGGACCCGGAGCTGACCACCATGGGCACCACCGTCGCCGGCGCGGTCGTGCGGGAGAAGTCCGTGGTGGTGTTCAACGTCGGTGACAGCCGGGTGTTCGCGAGCGCCGGGGAGGAGCTGCGCCAGGTGAGCGTGGACGACAGTCCGCCGCTGCCGCCGGGGCGGCGCACCACCTCCGTCGTCACCCAGGCGCTGGGCGGCGCACCGGAGTTCAGCGCCGTCACCCCGCACCTCACCACCGCGCCGCTCACGGTGGGCGACCGCTATCTGGTGTGCACCGACGGGCTGACCGACCCCGTCCCCGAGGACGAGGTCGGCGAGCTGCTGCGGCGCCACAGCGGCGGCCGGGCGGCCTTCGAGCTGTGGAAGTCCGCCATCGAGGCGGGCGGCCCCGACAACATCACGCTGGCCCTGCTCACCATCGGGGAGTGACCGACCGGGGAGCGATCCGCTCGCCCCCGGGGCGCCACCGTGCGGCGGCACCGGCCGGCGGGCCCTCGGGAGAACCCCACCACGGTGCTACCGGCAGCCGGATGGGCACCGGGGAGCCGCTCGACAACCCTTGCCCCATGACGACTCACCCGCCCCGCGCCCTGGCGCTCACGCTCTCCGCCGCGGCCGTCGCCGCCACCCTGGCCGCCCTCGCCCCGGCGGCCCGCGCCCAGACGTCGGGCACGGCGGTGCCCGCCCTCACCTGGGGGCCGTGCGCCCCTCCCGCCCTTCCGGGACAGGAGTGCGCGAAGCTGCCCGTACCGGTCGACTACCGCGACCCGCGGGGCCCGCGGCTCACCCTCGCCGTGTCCCGGGTGCGCAGCGACCGGCCCGCGGCGCGGCGGGGCACGCTGCTGATGATCCCCGGCGGGCCGGGCGGGGCCGGGGTGCCGCGGCTGACGGCGAAGCGGGCGGCGCTGGGCAGGGAGCTGGCCGGCGCCTACGACCTCGTCACCTTCGACCCGCGGGGCACCGGCGGCAGTTCGACGGCGGGCTGCGGGCTCGACGCGGCCGACCGGCACCTGGTGGCCCTGCGGTCGTGGCCCGCGCCGGACGGCGGCATCACGGAGAACGCCGCCAGGGCCCGGCGGATCGCCGACGCCTGTGCCCGGCAGGGCGGTGCCGTGCTGCGCGGCATGTCCAGCGCGAACGAGGCGCGCGACATCGACCGCCTCCGCCGGGCCCTGGGCGAGGAGAAGCTGTCGGCCTGGGCGACCTCGTACGGGGCCTACGTCGGGGCGGTGTACGCGCAGAAGTACCCGCGGCACACCGACCGCTGGGTGCTGGACAGCTCCGGCGACCCCGATCCGTCCCGGGTGGAGCGGGGCTGGCTGGCGAACCTGGCGGTGGGCGCCGACGACCGGTTCCCCGACTTCGCGGCCTGGGCCGCCGACCCGGCCCGGAAGGACGAGGGGCTGCGGCTGGCCGAACGCCCCGGGGACGTAAGGCCGTTGGTCCTCGCGCTGGCGGCGGAGCTGGACCGGGCGCCGAAGCGGTCCACCACCCAGGGCGTCCCGCTGACCGGCAATCTGCTGCGCCAGGCCCTGCAGGACACCCTGCAGAGCGACGCCTCCTTCCCCGGATTCGCCCGGCTGGTCCGGCAGGCCCGGGACCCGCACGCGACGCCGGTGCTGCCCGCCGCCCTCGCCGGGCCCCTGCCCGACGAGAGCGCCGCGGCCGTGCTGCTCCCCCTCTGCAACGACGTGCGCTGGCCGGCGTCGGTCCCCGCCCACCGGCGCGCGGTGGCCGCCGACCGCGCCCGGCACCCGCTCACGGCCGGGATGCCGGCGAACATCACGCCCTGTTCCTTCTGGAAGGAGGCGCCGGCGGAGCGGCCCACGCGGATCACCGACCGGGGCCCGTCCAACATCCTGATGCTCCAGAACCGCCGGGACCCGAACACCCCGTACGCCGGCGCCCTGAAGATGCGGCGGGCCCTGGGCGGCCGGGCCCGCCTGGTCACCCTGGAGCACGGCGGCCACGGCGCCTACCTCGCCAACGGCACCGCCTGCGGCGACCGGGCGGTCACCGCCTTCCTGACGACGGGCCACCGCCCGGGGCGGGACGTGCGCTGCGCCGGCTGACCCGGCGCCGGTGAACCGGCCCGCGCGGCACGGGCGGACGGGCGACATGTCCGGCCGCGTGCGCCGTGCGGGCCGCTCCCGCGTCTAGGTTGGCCGGATGAGCGCGGCAGGGGTCACCGTCCGGGGCGAGGTGCTCCTGGGCACGCTGGGCTCCGTGCTGCTGGGCGTCGGCGGATGGGGGGCGGGGGCGCTGCCGCACGGCGTGCCGGACGGTCTGTGGGGACGGCCCGGCGAGGTGCTGCGGTGCGCGGGCGTCGCCGTGTCGTACGCCGGTCTGGTGCTGCTGATCGCCGCGTGGTGGCGGCTGGGCACCCGCGTCGCGGACGGCACGGCGGGCGGGGGGCGGCCGCTGCGCACGGCGGTGTGGTGCTGGGTGCTGCCGCTGCTGCCGGGCCCGTTGCTGGGCAGCAGCGACGCCTACAGCTACCTCGCCCAGGGCGCGCTGGCGGACCGCGGGCGCGATGTGTACGCGCTGGGCCCGGCGGCGCTGGGCGGCCCGCTCGCGGCGAACGTGCCCGGGATGTGGCACGACGCCCCCGCCCCGTACGGACCGCTGTCCGTCGCCGTGGCGCGGGCCGTGGTGGCTCTCACCGGGGAACAGCACGTGGTGGCCGCGGCCCTGGGCCTGCGGCTGGTGGCGGCGGCCGGGCTGGCGCTGACGGTGTGGGCCCTGCGGCGGCTGGCGGCCGCGTCGGGCTCCGACGAGGCCGGGGCGCTGTGGGCCGGGGCGCTCAGCCCGCTGGTGCTGCTGCACCTGGTCGGCGGGGCGCACAACGAGGCCCTGATGCTCGGGCTGCTGACGGCCGGTCTGCTCGCGTTCCGGCGGGGGCGCTGGGCCGTGGGCACCGTCGTGCTGACCGCGGCGGTGCTGGTGAAGGCGCCCGCCGTGGTGGGCCTGCTGTGCGCGGCGGCGGTGTCCGTGGCGGGGCGGGACGGCGCCGGGCGGCGGGCGCGGCGGGCGGCCGGGATCGCCGCGCTGGCCGCCGCCGCGCTGGTGGCGGGGGTGTTCCTCTGCGGCCAGGGCTGGGGGTGGCTGTGGACCCTGCGCACACCCGCCGCGGTGCACACCCTGCTGTCCCTGAGCACGGACGCGGGCCATGTGCTGGGGTGGCTCGCGCGGGGACTGGGGTGGGGCACGGCGGCCGGGGCGATGACGGCGGCGCGGCTGGCGGGGCTGCTGGTGGGGCTGGGAGCGGTGGGTTACTGGGTGCGGCGCGCCCCGCGCGCCGGCGCCGAGCGGGCGACGGGGACGGCGCTGCTGGTGCTGGTCGCGGCCGCGCCGGTGGCGCAGCCCTGGTACGCGCTGTGGGCGCTGGTGCCGCTGGCGGCGGTGTCCTGGCGGCGGCTGGCGGGGGGCGGCGCCAAGGCGGCGGTGGCGGCGCTGACGCTGGTGGTGATGCCGTCGGGGCAGGGGCCCACCTGGGCGACCGGGCTGGCGGCCGCCGCCGGGGGAGCGGTGGCGCTGGCGGTGGTGCTGCGGTGGGCGCCTAGGGAGCGGCCGGGGCCGGTGCCGGCCGCCGTCGTCCCGCCCGCAGCAGCCAGAGCGCGCCGGTGAGCGCGCCGAGCGGGATCTCCAGCAGGTGCGTGAACGTGGCGAAGAGCAGCATGGCGGAGGCCACGGCGGCCGGGACGCCGCCGAGGGCGACCAGCGCGACGGCGGCGGCGCACTCGGTCACGCCGATGCCGCCGGGCGTCACCGCGATCTGGGTCAGCAGCCGGCTGGCCGCGAACACCGCCAGCGCCTCCCCCGTGCCGCTGCCGGCGCCCGCCGCCTGCAGACAGGCCAGGAACAGGGCGCCCTGCGCCGCCAGGGTGGCGGCCATGCCGCACACCAGCCGCACCCAGGAACGGCGGACCACGTCCCGGCTCTCGTCGCGCAGCCGCACCGCGAGCTGCCGGGCCCGCCGGGCGGCGTGCCGCAGCGGTCCGGCCGGGGCCGGCGGGCGACGGGTGCCGGGAGCCCGGCGGCGGTGGCGCAGGGCGGGCCACCCGGCCGCGAGCGCCACGGGCAGGGCGAGCACCACGCCGCCCGCGGCCGCCGCCCAGCCGATGCCGGGGACGGGGCTGCCCGCCAGCAGCAGCGCGCCCACCGCCGACAGCGCCAGCCGGGCGGCCACGTTGCACACCCCGGTGAGCGCGACGCACACGGTCACGGCCCGCGGCGGATGCCCCCAGCGGCGGGTCATGGCGTAGGTGACGGCGACGCCCGCACCGCCGCCGAGCGGCAGCAGATTGCTCACCGCGCTGCCCGTGCAGTTCACCAACAGCGCCTGACGAAGCGTCAGGCCGGGGAGGGCGGCGCTGAGGACGTAGGTGTAGCTCCACAGGGCGGCGCCGGCCAGCGCGCACAGCAGTGCCACCTGCGGGCCGCCGACGTGCCCGAGCTGGGCGCGGACGGCGGCCCAGTCGGTGCCGGCCGCCCGCGGCAGGGCCAGGGCCAGCAGGATCAGGCCGGCGGCGGAGGAGAGCAGGCCCAGCAGCCGCAGGGCGGACTTCGGCAGCCGCGCGGTGAGCGGTGTCATCGGCCGCGCGCCGCCGCCCCGGCGCCCGGCAGCGTGGCCAGCGGATCGCGCAGGACGGGCCCGGCGGGCAGCCCGCGCTGGATGTACCACTCGGTGCCCAGCACCTGGCGGAAGGCCGGTCCGGGCAGCCGGCCCAGGGCGGCCAGAGTGCGTTCGGAGTCGCCGCCGCGGGCCTGGCTGAGGTGCGCGGACATGCTGGCGCGCTTGGCCCGCCAGTGCCGTCTGACCGGCACCCGGTGGGTGATCTCGGCGCGTGCGCCGTACGCCTGCCGGAAGGAGTCCCGGTCGAAGTGCGGCGGGAAGCGGTGGATCCAGGAGGCGGCGCGCAGCCCGCGCAGCAGGAGGGTGCGGTCGACGGTGGCCTCCAGCACCACCGGGGTGCCCGCCAGGCGCGCGGCGCGGTAGCCGACCCGGTGGACCTGGACGTGATCGGGGTGCCCGTAGCCGCCCGCCGGGTCGTAGACGGTCAGCAGGTCGGCGCGCTCCTCGGTGAGCAGGGCCGCCAGGCGCGCGGCCGCCTCGTCGACGTCCGCCGCGGCGAACGGCTCGGCGCCGGCGCGGGCGGGGGCCGGGGCGGGCCCGTGCCCGGAGTCGGCGTAGCCGAGGAAGGCGACCCGGGAGCAGCCCAGGATCCGGGCGGAGGCGTGCGCCTCGGCGCGGCGCACCGCGCCCAGGCCGCGCTCCCGCAGGTCCTCGGGGGCCAGGCCGCGCTCGCCCGCCGTGGCCAGCACGAGCACCACACGGTGTCCCTGACCGGCCAGGCGCGCCATGGTCCCGGCGGTCAGCAGCGCCTCGTCGTCCGGATGCGCGTGAAAGAACAAGCACGTATGTCTCACGAACCATGCTTTACCACCCCATACTGGGGAACTTCACGCCCCATGTCGGAAGTGCAGCCATGATCCTTCACATTTCAGACTGCTTCGCTCCGCGGACGGGAGGTATCGAGATCCAGGTCGCCGCCCTGGCCGCCGCGCAGCACCGGGCGGGCCAGGCCGCCGAGGTCGTCACCGCGACGCCCGCCGCCCCGGGGGCGCCGGCGGCCGGATGGCCCTACCCCGTGCACAGGATCAGTGCGCGGCTGCCCGGGCACCTGCCCGTTCACCCCAGGGCGGGACACGCCATCGACCGGTTGTTGACGGAGCGTCACCCACGGGTGGTGCACGTCCACCTGGGCGCGGCCTCCCCGTTCGCCTGGGCCGCGCTGGCCTGCGCCCGGCGGCGGGGCATCCCCGCCGTGGCCACCGTCCACAGCATGTGGGACCCGGTGGTGCGCGCCCTGTACCGGCTGCTGAGCCGGACCGGGCACGGCCCCACCGCTCCGGTGGCCGTGACGACCGTGAGCACCTCGGCCGCCCGGCTGATCCGGCAGGCCCTGCCGGACGTCCGCCCGCGCGTCATCCCCAACGGCATCGACGCCGCGTGGTGGCGCGGCACCCAGGGCGCGGCCGAGCGCCAGGACGGCCGGGTGCACATCGTCGCCGTCGGGCGGCTCGTCCCGCGCAAGGAACCCATGGAACTGCTGGCGGCGCTGCACTCCGCCCATGCCCGGATGTCCCGCCGGGGCACCGCGCTGCGCGCCACGTTCGCCGGCGCCGGGCCGAGCCTGCGCCCGATACAGCGCTATCTGCGCCGCCACGGGATGGACAGCTGGATCCGCCTCGCGGGCCGGCTGCAGCCCGGGGAGGTGCGGGAACTGCTGGCCGGCGCCGACCTGTTCGTCAACCCCTGCCGGCGGGAGTCCTTCGGGATCGCCGCCCTGGAGGCGCGCACCAGCGGACTGCCGGTCCTCGCCCGCGCGCACACCGGCGTCGCCGACTTCGTCCGGCACAACCGCGAGGGCGCGCTGTGCGGCCACTCGGCCTTCGCCCTGGCCGACGAGGTGCTCTGGCTGGCCCGCACCCCCGGGGCCCGGCGCAGCCTGGCCGCACACAACTGGGAGACCGAGCCGGTGCACTGCACCTGGCCCGTGGTCACCGAAGCGTTCGCGCACGCCTACGACGACGTCACCCGCTGACGCCCCGTCATCCCGCAGACATCCGGCGGCCTCCCGGAAGCGTGGCCACCGCACCGGCCCGGAAGGTTCTCATGCACCGCCTCCTCGACCGCGCGCACCGCGCCCTCTTCGCCGCGCTCTCCCTCATCGGCCTCCGCGGCCAGGGACGGGTCCTGCACTGGTACTTCGACTGGTGGCACCGGCGGCCCGACCCGTGGGGGCTGGCCGTGGACGACTACGAGCAGTTCAAGTACGCGACGACCCTGCGGCTGCTGCCCCATCGCCCCTACCGGCGGATCCTGGACGTCGGCTGCAGCGAGGGCGCCTTCACCCACCGCCTCGCGGCCGCGTTCCCGCAGGCCGAGATCACCGGGGTGGACATCTCCGAGCGCGCGCTCGCCCGCGCCCGCACCCCCGTGCAGGGGCGCGCCGCCGCGCCCCGGTTCACCCGGCTCAACATCCTCACCGCGCCGCCCGAGGAGCGGTTCGACCTCGTCTTCTGCGCCGAACTGCTCTACTACCTGGGCCGGCCCCCGCACCTGCGGCGGGCCTGCGCCCATCTGACCCGGGCCGTGGCGCCCGGCGGGCTGCTGGTCCTGGTCCACCCCTGGCCGGAGTCCCGCCGGTTCTGCGCGTACTTCGAGACCGTGGCCGGGCTGCACCGCGTGATCGAGCACGTGGAACCGGACTCCTTCCGCCCGTTCGCCGTCACCGTCTACGAACGGCCCGCCGCGCCCCGGCCCGGACTTCCCCGGGACGTCCGCGCCACCGCGGACCCGGGCCGCGGAGCGTGAGGCCCGCGCCGCGCGCCCCGGCCGCCGGCCCGCCGCCCGCCGCACCGCCGGGGACGCGGCCGGGCCGGCGGCGCGTCGAGGAGGCGCGCCGCCTGGCGGCCCGCCGGCCGGGCACGGTGCTGCTCGTCGCCGCCGCGGCGATGCTGCTGCTCACCTGGATCCCGGCCTGCCTGCGGCCGGGCATGGTGGACCTGCGGGTCTACCGGAGCGCGGCCCCGCACCTCCTCGGCGGCGACCTCTACGCCTTCCGCCTGAACCTGCCGGGCACCGACCTCTTCCCGCTGCCGTTCACCTACCCGCCCTTCGCCGCGCTGCTGTTCCTCCCGCTCTCCCGGGTGCCGTGGCCGCCGGTGAGCGCCGCCTGGACCGCGGCCTCGATCGCGGCACTGTGCGTCCTGGTCCACTGCTGCCTGCGGATGGCCGACCCGGACGCGGCCGCCGCCCGGCACCGCCGGCGCGTCCTGCTGTGGAGCGCCGCCCTGCTGTGGACCGAGCCGGTCGCCGGCACCCTCGCGCTGGGGCAGATCAACCTGCTGCTGGCGGCGGGCGTCGCGTACGCGGTCGGGCGGCGCCCGGCGGCCGCCGCCGGGCTCGGGGTCGGCCTCGCCGCCGGCGTGAAGCTGGTCCCGGCCGTCACCGGCGTCTACTTCCTGGCGCAGCGGCGCTGGGCGGCGGCGTGCTGGACGGCCGCCGCGGGCGCCGCCACCGTCGCGGCCGGCTGGTGGGCGGCGCCCGGGGCCGCGGCCGACTTCTGGCTGCACGCGGTCGGCGACGCGGCCCGGGTCGGGCCGGTCGGCTCGGTGCTCAACCAGTCGCTGCGCGGGGCGCTGTCGCGCACCCTCGGCCACGACACCGGATGGTCGGCCGCGTGGTGGGCCTGCGCCGTCCCGGCCGTGCTGCTGGCGCTGGCGGCCGTGGTGCGCGCGGTCCGCCGCGCCGATCCGCTCGGCGCCCTGCTCGCCGTGCAGCTCCTCGGCCTCCTGGTCAGCCCCATCTCCTGGTTCCACCACTGGGTCTGGGCCGTCGCCGCCGTGCTGTGGCTGGCCCACGCCCCGCACCGCACCCGGGGCCGGACCGCGGCACTGACCGCCTGGGGCCTCGCCCTGGGCGGGCACCTCGTCCACTGGCTGGGGATGGCCCAGCCGGACATCTGGCAGTTCGGCCGCCCCTGGTACCTCGCCGCGCTCGGCTGGGGCTACCCCGCCTGCGCCGCGCTCACCCTCGTCACCCTGCTGCGGCCCGCGGCGGGCGAGTGCGCGGGGAACGGCCCGGGGAGCGCCTCGGGGAGCGCCTCGGGCGGGCCCGAGGGCAGGAGCCGCCGGGGGCGCCGGGGCCGCCGGAGGCCGGAGCGGGTGCCGGCGGCCGGCACCGGGCCGCGCCCGGATGGTGCCACCTAGATGGCACCTGTCGCCATCGTGGCGTCACTTAACGCCTTGGTGGCGCCACAAAGGCTTGCGGTGGCGCCATGATGGTGCCACTATGGCGGACATGGACCTCACGCCGTACGTCGACACCCTCCGGAACGAACTCGCCATCGCCGCCGACGCGGGCGGCCAGGACGCCCGCGCCCTGGCCGAACGGCTCACCGCGCCCCTGGAATCGGCCGCCCGGCTGACCCTGCTCAACGCCCTGTCCTCCGCCATGGCCGAGGTCACCCGCGAGCTGGCGCCGGGCTCGGTCGACGTCCGGCTGCGCGGGCTCGACCCCGAGTTCGTGGTGACCCCGTCGCCGGCCCCGGAGCCGTTCGGGGAGGCCGGGCCGCCCGAGAGCACGCCGGCCGGCCCGGCGGCACCGGCGCCCGCCGCCCCGGTGGACGGCGACGAGGGCGGCACCGCCCGCATCAACTTCCGCCTGCCCGCCCCGCTCAAGGCCCGGGTCGAGGACGCCGCGGGCCAGGAGGGCCTGTCGGTCAACGCCTGGCTGGTACGGGCCGTCGCCGGCGCCCTGGAACCGGGGGAGAGCCCCCGCCCCGCCGGCCGCAGCCGCCACGGGGGCCGGCAGGGCTACACCGGCTGGGTCCGCTAGGGCCCCGCCCGGCCACCGAGGCCCGCCCCCGTCGACAGGGGCCGGCCCCGGCCGTCAGGGGGCCGACCCCGGCCGCGCGCCCGGCGCACCGCACTCCACCACTCTTCACCTCCCCCGCCCCACCGGCGGGGAGGCACTCCACAGTCACGAGGACGGGACAGCCATGCCTTCTTTTGAGACCCCCGAACCGATCACCGTCACCCTCGAATTCGACCTCGGCACCGCCCGGATCACCGCGGGCAAGCGCACCGACACGGTCGTCGAGGTGCGCCCGGCCGACGCCACCGCGGACGCCGACGTACGGGCCGCCCAGCAGACCAAGGTCACCTGCTCCGGCGGCCGGCTGGTCGTCAAGGGCCCCAAGAAGCGCTCGATCTTCGGCAAGTGCGGCTCGCTCGACATCACCATCGAGCTGCCGGCCGGCTCGGACGTCCAGGGCACCTCGCCCATGGCGGACTTCACCTGCGCGGGCCTCCTCGGCGAGTGCCGGCTCAAGACCTCGCTCGGCGACCTCCAGGTCGACGAGGCCGAGACCGTGAACCTGCGGACCGACTACGGCGACATCCGGCTGGGCCGGGCGGCCGGGGACGCCGAACTCGTCGCCGCCGGCCGGATCGAGGCCGGTGAGATCGCGGGAGCCGCCGTGGTCAAGAACGGCAACGGCGCGACCACGATCGGCGAGGTCACCGGCGCGCTGCGGGCGAGCGCGTCCAACGGCCTGATCTCCGTCGGCGTCGCCCGAGCCGGGGTCGACGCCAAGTCCGCCAACGGCCCCATCCGGATCGGCGAGGCGGCGCGCGGCCGGGTCGTGCTACGGGCCGCGGCCGGCGACCTGGAGGTCGGCATCCCCGGGTCCACCGCCGCCTGGCTCGACGTGGCCACCGGTGTCGGCAGCGTACGCAACTCCCTCGGCCCGTCCGACGGTCCCGGTGACGCCGCCGAGACCGTCGAGGTGCGCGCCCACACCAGCCTCGGCGACATCGTGATCCACCGCGCCTGACCACGGGCCGCCGGCCGCTCCCGGCCGGCCACCGCCCCTCTTCGAGAGAGGAAGTGTCATGACCATGATCAACACCCCGGCCCGTCCCCGCCCCGCGGCCGTCACCGCGGAGGGGTTAACCAAGTCCTACGGCGACAAGGCCGTGCTCGACGGCATCGACCTGCACATCCCCCAGGGCACGGTCTTCGCCCTGCTCGGGCCCAACGGCGCGGGCAAGACCACCACCGTCCAGATCCTCTCCACCCTGATCCCCGCGAGCGCCGGACGGGTCCGGGTCGCGGGCCACGACCTGGTCCGCGAGGCCGGCGCGGTGCGCGCCGCCATCGGCGTCACCGGCCAGTTCTCCGCGGTGGACAACCTGCTCGACGCCCGGGAGAACCTGCTCCTGATGGCGGACCTGCACCACCTCGACCGCCGCGAGGGCCGCCGGCGCGCGAGCGAACTCCTCGCCCGCTTCGAGCTGACCGAGGCCGCCGCCCGGCCCGTCGCCACCTTCTCCGGCGGGATGCGGCGCAAGCTCGACCTCGCGATGACGCTGGTCGGCCGCCCGCGCCTGATCTTCCTCGACGAGCCGACCACCGGCCTCGACCCGCGCAGCCGGCGCACCATGTGGGAGATCATCCGCGGCCTGGTCGCCGACGACGGCGTCACCGTCTTCCTGACGACGCAGTACCTGGAGGAGGCCGACCAACTCGCCGACCGCATCGCCCTCCTGGACCACGGCACGCTCGTCGCCGAGGGCACCGCGGACGAGCTGAAGCGGCAGATCCCCGGCGGCCACCTCCGCCTCCGGCTCCCCGGCCCGCCCGAACTCGCCGCGGCCGCCGCCCTCTTCCCCTCCGCCGCCCGCGACGACGACGCGCTCACCCTCGACATCCCCGGCGACGGCGGCATCCCGGCGCTGCGCGCCGTCCTCGACACCCTCGACCGCGCCTCGGTCCGGGCCGAGGCGCTCACCGTGCACACCCCCGGCCTCGACGAGGTCTTCCTCACCCTGACGGGCCGGTCTCCGCAGGCCGGCGCCACGGTCGATTCCTCCCGGGAGAACGCCCGATGAGCACCCACGCCCACGCCCTGCGCGACTCGATGACGATGCTGCGCCGCAACCTCACCCGCGCCCGGCGCTACCCGTCCCTGACGCTCCAGGTCGTCGCCATGCCGATCGTGATGCTGCTGCTCTTCGTCTTCGTCTTCGGCGGCGCCCTCGGCAACGGCATCGGCCTGCCGGGCGCGGCGACCGACCGCGGCGCCTACGTCGACTACGTCACCCCGGGCATCATCCTGATGGCCGTGACCTCCGGCGCCATCTCGACGGCCGTGTCCGTCTCCCTCGACATGACCGAGGGCATCATCAACCGCTTCCGCACCATGGCGATCTCCCGGGCCTCCGTGCTGACGGGCCATGTGGTCGGCAGCGTCATCCAGACCATGGTCAGCCTGGTCCTGGTCGTCGCCGTCGCGCTGGCGGTGGGCTTCCGGCCGCACGCCACCCCCGCCGGGTGGCTCGCCGCCCTCGGCCTCCTCACCCTGCTCGCCTTCGCCCTCACCTGGCTGGCGGCCGCGATGGGCATGGTGGCCAGGACCGTCGAGTCCGCGAGCAACGCCCCCATGCCGCTCACCTTCCTGCCCTTCCTCGGCAGCGCCGTCGTCACCCCCGACTCCATGCCGGCCGGACTGCGGTGGTTCGCCGAGTACCAGCCCTTCACCCCCGTCAACGAGACGCTGCGCGGCCTCCTGCTGGGCACCGGGACCGGCAACAACGGCCCCATCGCCGTGGCATGGGGCGTCGGCCTCTCCCTGGCGGGCTACCTGTGGGCACGGTCCGCCTTCCGGCGCGGCGGCACGCGCTGACCCTCCCGCCCCGCACCTCCCGCCCCGCACCCACGCCTCGCACTCCGCACTCCGTACCGGAGGGACACCCATGCATCCCGAACCGCTCACCCCTGCCCGCGCCCCCGTCGCCGGCCCCGGCCCCGGCCCCGTCACGCTCCCGACGGCCCGTGCCGAGGGCTGCCCCTTCGACCCGCCCGCCGGCCTGGCCCGGCTGCGCGCCGGACGGCCGCTCGCCCGGATGCGCTACCCCGACGGGCACCTCGGCTGGCTGGCCACCGGCTACTCCGTGGTCCGCGCGATACACGCCGACCCCCGCTTCAGCTCCCGCTACGAGCTGCTGCACAACCCGTTCGAGGGCGGCCCCACCGGCCCGCTGCCACCGGCTCCGGTCGGTGACCTCACCGGGCTCGACGCACCCGAGCACACCCGCTACCGACGGCTGCTCATGGCCAAGTTCACCGTCCGCCGGATGCGCGCGCTCACCGCCCGTTTCACGGAGATCACCGACGCGCACCTCGACGCCATGGAGCGCCGGGGACCGGCGCTGGACCTGGTGGAGGCGTACGCCAAGCCCCTCCCGGCGCTGATGATCTGCGAACTCCTCGGTGTCCCGCACGCCGGCCAGGAGGACTTCCAGCGTCATACGGCGACGCTGATGACCCGCGGCTCCACCCGGGAGGAGGTGGTCGCCGCCATGACCGCGCTGCAGGACACCCTGGCCGCGCTGGTGACGGCCAAGCGCGCCGCCCCCACCGACGACCTGCTCGGCGACCTGACGACCACCGACCTCACCGACGACGAACTCGCGGGCATCGGGAGCTTCCTGCTCGCCGCCGGCCTCGACACCACCGCCAACATGCTCGCCCTCGGCACCTTCGCGCTGCTGTCCCACCCCGGCCAACTGGCCGCCCTGCGCGCCGATCCGGCCCTGGCCGCCCCGGCGGTCGAGGAGCTGCTGCGCTACCTGACCATCGCCCACACCGGGGCGCGGACCGCGCTGGAGGACGTCGAGGTGGCCGGCCACCTCATCAGGGCGGGTGAGACCGTGACCCTCTCCCTGGAGGCCGCCGACCGCGACCCGGCACGGTTCCCCGACCCCGACACCCTCGATCTGCGCCGCCGGGCCACCGGGCACCTGGCGTTCGGCCACGGCATCCACCAGTGCCTGGGCCAGCAGTTGGCCCGCGTCGAGCTGCAGGTCGCCCTCCCCGCGCTGGTCACCCGCTTCCCGACGCTGCGCCTGGCGGTCCCGCCCGAGGACGTGCCGCTGCGCGAGGGCATGAACATCAACGGGGTGCACCGGCTCCCCGTCACCTGGGACGAGACGTAGCCGGCACGAGGAGCGCGGCCACCCGGCGGCCGCGGACGCCACGGGGGCGGCCGCGACCGCCGCCACGAGCGCGGACGCGGCCACCGACCGCCCACGGAGGAACCCGTTCGCACTCCAGTACGTCTTCCCGCGTACGTGTGGATGTCGAAGGTCCCTGGAGGAACCCGGTGGAGCACAGGATGTTGGGCCGGCGCTACGAGCTGGTGGAGCGGCTCGGGAACGGCGGGATGGGCACGGTGTACCGGGCGGTCGACCACCGGTTGCGCCGTACCGTCGCCGTGAAGACCCTCTCCGCCGAGCTGGCGCTGCAGCCCGAGTTCCTCACCCGCTTCCAGCGGGAGGCGCACGCCGCCGCCGCGCTCAACCACCCCAAGGTGGCCACCGTGCACGACGTGGGCGAGGACGCCGAGGGCGGCGCGGCCGAGCCGTACCTGGTCATGGAGTACGTCGAGGGCCGCAGCCTCGGCCACGTCCTCCAGGACGGCGCGCTGCCGGTGGCGCAGGCGGTCGGCATCGCGGGCCAGGTGCTGGAGGCCCTGGAGCACAGCCACGGGCACGCCATCGTGCACCGCGACATCAAGCCCGCCAACGTCATGCTCACCGGCACGGGCCAGGTCAAGGTCGTCGACTTCGGCATCGCCAAGGCGCTCACCGAGGCGGCCACCCGGCTGACCGGCACGGGCGTGGCGGTCGGCACCCCCGCCTATCTGGCCCCGGAGCAGATCAACGGCGCCGCGACCGACCACCGCACGGACCTCTACGCCGTGGGCTGCCTGCTCTACGAGCTGCTGACGGGCCGTCCCCCGTACACCGGCGACTCCCCGTTCTCCGTCATGCACCAGCACCTGGCCGCGGAGCCGGTGCCCCCCTCGCAGCTCCGCCCGGAGCTGCCGCCCGCCGTCGACGCGGTGATCGTCCGCGCGCTGCGCAAGGACCGGGAGGACCGCTTCACCCGGGCGTCCGAGATGCACCGGGCGCTCGACGAGGCGTCCCGCGCCCCCGCCGCACCGGCGCCCCTCGTCCGGACCCCGACGACCGTCGACCCGGCGCCGGCCCGTCACGCCGCGCCGGGACCGGGCGGCACGTCCCCCGCGCCGGGCGGCTCCTCCGTGCCGGGCGGTTCCCCTGCGGCCCCGGCCGCCGGCCGCGCCGCGGCCCCGCCCGCCCGCCGGAGACCGGCGCGGGTGGTCTTCCGCCCGACGGCCGAGGGCGCGGTCGCCCTGCTCGGCTGCTTCCTGTCGCTGGTGATCTCCCGGACCGACATGATCGAGACCGGCCAGTTCACCCGGGTCGCGCTGCTCGCCGCCGTGGCCGGCGCGGTGCTCCTGCTGTGGTCGGCGCGGCTCGCCTGCGCGGTGGCCTGGGGACCGGTGGCGGAGGCCGTCGCCACCTGGTCCGAGCTGGCCCGCGCCAACGTCGGCTGGGAGACGCGCTACGTCGTCATCGCCCTGGTCCTGGGCATCGTCGCCGCCCTCTGCCTGACCGCCGGACTCCGCGACGAGGAAACCGGCGGCTTCGCCCTGGTGGCGTTCTGGTTCACCGCCCTGGCCTCGGTCTGGTTCTTCCTCGACGACCTCCGCAAGATCGGCGTGTTCTACGTCCTGCTCCTCGCCGTCCCGCTCGCCGTCGGCGCCCAGGTGCTCAAGTCCCGCACCCGCCCGCGCCATCCGCTCCCGGCGCCGGCCCCGTCAGACCGGGCGCAGCCCACCGCGGGGCGCACACCCGGCACCGCGTGAGCCGGACCCACCGGGGCCCGTGACCCCGCGTCGGGACGGGCCGCGAGCGGCTCTCACTCGACGCAGACGAGCCCCAGCAGGCACACATGCGACGGCGAGGTCGGCTGGGCGGCCGGCGCCGTCGGGGTGCTCGGCGCGGGCGAGGCGGCCGGCGCGCTGTCCGACGGTGCCGTGAGGCCCGAGCCGTGGCTCGTGTGCCCGCCGGAAGCGGGGGCGGACGCCGTCGGCGTGGCCGCGTCGGTGTGGCCGACGTGCGTCGTCCCGGACGAGCCGGGCGTGCTGCTGTGCCGCGTCGTGCCCGAGGACACCTGCTGCCGCGCGGGGGCGTCGTGGTGCGGCTGCTGCCGGGGCGCCGGTGTGGCGGCGGGCGGCGTGGCCGCGGCGCTGTCCGGCCGGTGGTCCGTCGTGTGCGGACGCGCCGGGGAATGCCCGGGCGCCTCGGCATCCGGCTGCTCCGACGAGGAGGCGGCCGTCTCCGTACGGGGCGTGCCCACGCTCCCCGGCTCCGGCGACGAGGCCGCCTGCGCATGGCCGGCCGACGGCTTGTTCTGCAGCAGCGAGACGGTCAGACCGCCGCCCACCAGGGCGAAGGCGGTAGCGGCCGCGGCCCGCCGCCGGTGCTTCTTCCACCGCGCCAGCTGCCGGCGCCTCGCCGCCCGGCCCTGCCCGGTACCGGCGGCGACCCCGGCGGCACCGTCGGACGGCCCGTCGTCCCCGGCATCGGCCCGCGCCGCACCGTCCGGCTCCGGCGCACCGCTCCCGAACGCCCCGGCCTCGAACGCCGAGGCCCCGAACGCCCCGGTGCCGAAGGCGGTGGCCCCGGCCGGCGACGCGGCGGCATGCTGCCCCGCACCCCGCGAGAACCCCGCGGTGTCCTCCTCCGCGCGCTGTGCCTCCCACTTCTCGGCAGCGGACATCGCCCGCTCGCGGCGGTGGGAGGGCGGTGCTATGTCGGGCGCGTAGTCCCCGCATCCGGGGCACACGAGGGCCCCGTTGAGACTGCGGCGGCACGAGGTGCAGTAGTCCATCTGCGATCTTTCTGTGCTGACTGCGCCGCCAAGGACGCCGGCGACCTGATCAAGTTCGCACGCGGGATCGAGCGGGCTGTAACGCTAACGGCACCCCCGTCAGGCAAAGCGAAGACCGTGTGACGCTTCCGTGCAGATCCCTCACCAACGGACCCCACCGTTCCGGACATACCCCGAGGAATCCGGTGATGGGCCGCGTCGACGACGCCGACAACGCGACATGCCCTGGCCCCCGGAGCGGAAGCGCCGGGGCCCAGGGCGGCCCTGCCGGTACAGGAGGGGGCCGGCGGGGTGTCACAGCGGACCGGGGTGGTCCTTGGTGCGTGGTGTCTCAGACGGTGAGGCCGCCGGAGAAGCCCGTGCTGCCGGAGACCGGGCCCAGGTGGGCGTTCAGGCCGCCCGCGACCGAGCCGCTCGCGGAGGGCAGGGCGGGCAGGCCGGGCAGGCCGGGCAGCGCGGAGGTCGCACCGTTCGTGAGGTTCTCGGTGCCGAGAATTCCGCCGGAGATGTTCTCCAGGTCGCTGTCGGCGATCTCGCGGGTCTCGTTCTGGGGCATGGCGTCCTTACGCATGGCAGGCCCTTCTCTTTCGTTTTGTGCGGTGATCGTGAGCCATATCGAGCGACCCGGCGCCGAGCTGATGCAACCGGTTCGACGGTCGTCCGACATCCGGAAGCGAAGGAGCAACTCCCGCCTGGTTGGCGGAGATGCAACTTCCGAATGACGCGGATCAAACCACGGTCCACCGCCGCTCGGCCACCCCGATCCGTCCGAAATTTCTGCAGACGTTTCGGTATCGCGGCATGTCGGCGAGCCGGATTTTCGACCGGATGGTGACAACTCCTTCACGGACTTTTCCAAGGCCGGGTCTTGCGACGGAAGACGCTGTGGTCGAGCAGGGGACATAACAACCCCTGACGCGGGCGTGCGCACCGCGACTTGTGTGCACCGGACGTGCGTGTGTGCCCTTTCTGTGTGGAGAATGCGCAGAGTTGCCCGGCCGCCGTGCCGTGGGAATGTGTCGCCGAATTTCGGTTTCACGCGCTGTGTCGTGGTCGGAGAGGCTCCCTTTGGGGTTGGGGTGTTCGCGGGGGTTTCGCCACCGGCGGGGTGCCGGGCTCCCGCCGGTCAGGGGCCTGCGGGAGCCCGGTGACCAGGGGCCGGAAGCGCGGTGGCCAGAGGTCTGCCGGAGCCCGGTGGCCCGAGAGCCCGAAAGTCCCCTCTTTCCGCAGGTCGAGGCGGTGGCGAAGGAATGCCTTCGGAGGGGGCGTCTCGGCTCTCTTGCCGAGCCCGGGTAACGCAATGACGCACTCATGGCGCAGAAGGGAATGCGGGTGTGCCCAGTGACCCGTAGGCGGCCGCCGACGTGATGCCTCTGGAGGAGGAAAGAAAAGCGCCCGGCCGTGTCCGCCTTGCCGTCATGGTCTCGTACGCGTCAGATTGGGAAGCCGTGAATAACATCGAACCCCTGCCGGGAAACCAGCCCTTCGACTACTACGCCCCGAGCGACCCCTACCGCTCCGAACGTCATCGGGACGGATCCGCCGCACGGCGTTCGGCCTTGATCATTCACACGATCGCCGATATCGCCGCCGTGTTCCTCGGCCTGTGGATCTTGCTCTACCTTCTCGAAGCGAACCGGGCCAATGTCTTCGTCGGTTTTGTGCAGGGCGTGGCGGACTTTCTGGCCTGGTGGTCGCAGGACATCTTCACCATGGACGCCGAAGGATTTCGGGTCTTCCTCAATTACGGCCTGCCCGCCGTGATCTACCTGCTGGTCGGACACGGCATCGCCGCCCGGCTGCGGCGCCTTTGAACGGTGCGAGGGGCGGTTCCCCGGGCGGACGACGCCGGCGCACCGTGCGGCCGGAGGCTGCCGCCCCGCCCCTGCTCGGCTACTCCGCCCGGTCCACCCGCACACTGCCGTTCTGACTCGTCAGCTCGATCTTGCGGTCGCTGCCCGTGCTGTTCGGCACCGACGAATGCGCCTGCCCGTTCGTCGCCTTCGTCGCCACCCGGTACGCGTCGTCGCCCTTCGGCAGCGTCACGTTCACGTTCCCGTTGGCGGCCGACGCGGTGACCGTCCGCGGTGCCGCCCCGAACGTGGCGTTCACGCGCCCGTTGGACGTGGTCGCGGAGAACTCCTTCGACGTGATGCCCGTCGCCGACGCGTTGCCGCCCGACACCGTCATCGCCAGTTTCCCGGACACGTCGGACACCGCTGCCGAGGCGTCCTCGACGCGGAGGTCCAGCGGCTGTGCGAGGCCCTGTGCGCTGACCGGGCCCGCGGTGCTCTCCAGCGCCACGGCCGCGCCCTTCGGCACGAACACCGTGTAACTCCCCTCGCAGGAAAGGGAGATGCCGCGGCAATCGGTCCGCAGGGTCAGGGTGGAGCGGTCCAGGGACCACGTGGAGTTGCCCGGGTCCCCGGCCTTCCCCTTCAGCGTCCGCTCCACGCGCACCGTGCCGTCGGCGGCGCCGGCCTTCAGCCGCACCGACGCATTGGTCGCCCTGATGGAGAGCTTCTCGCCCGCGTAGGAGAAGTCCCGCTTTTCGCTTCGGCTTTCCTCGTCGGCCGTCGTGCCGCACGAACTCACCGCAAGAGATACGGCCAACGCTCCCAGCGCGGCAGGAATCACACGTGCACGATGGAACATCGTTCCCCCCTCGGCCGACGGTGACCTGCCCCGCCCCTTATGGCATGGCATACCGTCATGTCCTCGTGGCGGCCCGGCCTTCCGGACCGCGCACCGGCCGATTCACTTTATGCGCACTGGTACCTGATTTCCCCGCTGTGACCGAAAAGCGGTGCCTGGTCGCCACATTCGGGACTTTCTGTCCCTTGCCCATGGCGAGGGAACCTCCCGGGCAACCCTCGTGACACCCGCTGCGTCCCGGCGGAATCGCCTCGCCCCATGACGCTGTCTGCCGCCCCGCCGCCCCTCGCCGTCGGGCCGCCCCTCGTCGTCCCGCCGCCCCGTCAGCCGCGTCCGGTGAACTGCTGTCCCACGTCGAGCCGGCGCAGGTCGGCGAGGACCTTCGGGTCCTGGGCGTCCAGCCAGTCGCAGAGCTGGCGGAAGGACACCATCCGGACGTCCTTGTGCTTGGCGTCGGCGATGTACTTGATCGCCTCCTCGACGGCGTCCATGTAGATGCCGCCGTTCCACTGCTCGAAGTGGTTGCCGACGAAGAACGGCGCGCGGTTGGTCTCGTAGGCCCGCTTGAAGCCGTTGATGTAGGAGTCGGTGGCCTGCTTGCGCCAGGCGGGGTAGTTGGCCGGCGGGGCCTTGGTGGAGTTCTTCGACTGGTTGGCCAGGATGTTGTAGTCCATCGAGAGGACCTCGAAGGTGTGGCCGGGGAACGGCATCTTCTGGAGCGGGAAGTCCCACAGGCCCTGCTTCTTGCTGGGCCAGATCTGCGAGCCGCCGGGGGAGCTCGCGTCGTAGCGCCAGCCGCGCTTGCGCGCCGTCGGCAGCAGGTTGTCCTGCCCGAGCAGACACGGCGTACGGCTGCCGACCAACTCCTTGCTGTAGTCGAAGGGCAGCGGTTCGACGTCGGTGAAGCCGGTGTTGGTCCGCCACTTGGTGACGAAGGACATGGCCTGCTCGATCTCGTCGTCCCACTGGGCGGGGGTCCAGTACTTCACCGAGCCCGAGGCGTCGCCGCAGAAGTGGCCGTTGAAGTGGGTGCCTATCTCGTGGCCCTCCAGCCACGCCGCGCGCACGTTCTTCAGCGTCGCCTTGATGTGCTCGTCGGTGAGGAAGTCGATGTCGGAGTGGCCGACGGGGTTGTTCGGCGGGCGGTACATGCGCCGCTTCGACTCGGGCAGCGTGTACAGCCCGGAGAGGAAGAAGGTCATGGAGGCGTTGTGGTCCCTGGCGAGCTTCCGGAACCGGGGGAAGAGCCCGTTGCCCACCTCGCCCGCGCCGTCCCAGGAGAAGACGACGAACTGCGGCGGCTTCTGGCCCGGCTGCAGCTTCTCCGGCGTGGACGGCTGGTGGGGCTGCTTCCCGGTGTACGCCGTGGAGCCGTCACCGATCGGCTTGCCCTGCCTCTTCTGGCCGGGCTGGGTTCCGACCTTTCCGGAGGCCGACGATCCGGAAGAGGTGCAGCCGGCGACGGAGAGAGCGGCTGCCGCTCCTATTCCGAGCCCGAATATCCCTCGGCGGCTGATTTCACGCATGACGGTCCCCATTGCATTCGTTCGGAGTTCTGGTGAGCGGGGCGCCCGGAGAAGCGGGACGCCCAGAGAGATGAGAAGGCAGCCCCCGAGGTTCCCTTTCGGCCACGAGAAGCGGAATTCTCCACGGAGGGTTGCGAATTGCTTACGCTCCGAATTCCCCGGAACGGGAATGGTGGCTGCCCTCGGGCGACTGCGGTCCGCGGTGGCCCGGCGATGCTCCGCGGCCTCCCGCCGCCGGCGGAGCCTGCCCCGGACCAGGGTTGCCCGATCCGTGCCGCGACCGGCCCGGACCCGGGGGACCCGGACGCACCCCGGGCGTCGCCTAAGCGGTGGAGCCGGCGCGACAGCCCCTGCTGTCCGGCGTCATCTCCTGCATCACGCACCCCCCTATGAGTTGGACGGGGCGAATACCCGAAGGCCGCACCGCCCCCCGAACAACGCCCTTGGACGCCCATGACTCTGTCGGGGACCGCTAGCGAGCCATTAACGCCTCACTAACAAGGGGGCGCCGCGGCAGGGAGCGGCAGAACCGCACCGCACAGCGGCGGTCTCGGCGGCGCTCCGAAGGCAACGCGGCGGTGCTCGCTCGGCCGGGGCCCGTCATTTTCCTCAACCACCGTGCGGGCGCGTGGTGTTCGCGAAAACGGAATAGCGGATATCGCTGAGGGGGAGGGCGTAGGCGCGCCTCACACAAAAAGGGAGTGTCGCGCGACGGGGCAGGGGCCGGTGGCGGCAGTTCGGATTCCCGACCCGCACCGCTCCCGCCGACGACGACCAAGCCCCAGGTACATGACCTGGGGCTTGCCGAGGGAGCGGGCGGTTACTGCCGGGCCTGCGTCATCGTCGGGTAGTCCGTGTAGCCGTGGTGGTCGCCGCGGTAGAAGGTGGTGTGGTCGGCCTCGTTGAGGGCGGCGCCGTTGCGGAGACGGTCGACGAGGTCGGGGTTGGCGATGAAGTGCGTGCCGAAGGAGAGGATGTCGGCGAGCCCGTCGTCCACCAGGTGCAGTTGGCGGGGGCCGGCGGGCCAGTCCTCGGGGGCCGCGTGCGGGTTGAGCATGAACACCCCGTCCCAGCGGCGGCGCAGCTCCACCGTGAGGTCGCGGTGGCCGGGGAACTCGAAGACGTGCAGGTACGCCAGCTGCCGGGGCAGCGCGTCGAGCAGTGCCGGGTAGAGCTCGCGCAGGTCGGGCTCTTCGAGGCCGAACGCGGTGCAGCCGGGGCTGATCCGCAGCGCCAGCCGCTCCGCGCCGATGCGTGCGGCCACGGCTTCGACGAGTTCGACGGGGAAGCGGACGCGCCCGGCGACGCTGCCGCCGTAGGCGTCGGTGCGGAGGTTGGCGTTGCCCGAGAGGAACTGCTGGACGAGGTAGCCGTACGCGCCGTGCAGCTCGACGCCGTCGAACCCGGCGTCGATCGCGCGCGCGGCCGCGTCGGCGAAGTCGGCGATGGTGTCGGCGATCTGCTGGGTGCTGAGGGCGTGCGGCACGGGGTAGGGCCTGCGGACGGCCGGCTCGCCTCCGTGGACGCGCACCATGCCGTCGGCCGCGACCGCCGACGGCGCGACGGGGTGCAGGCCGCCGCCCAGGAGTTCGGGGTGGCTGTTGCGGCCCGCGTGCATCAGCTGTGCGTAGATGCGGCCGCCCGCGTCGTGGACGGCCCGGGTGACGGGGCGCCAGGACTCGACCTGGCGGGCGTCGTGCAGGCCGGGGGTGTCGGTGTAGCCCTGGCCGACGCGGCTGGGCTGGAGGGCCTCGGCGATGATCAGGCCGGCGGTGGCGCGCTGCCGGTAGTACTCCGTCATGAGCGGGGTCGCTGACAGCCCCTCGCCGTACGCGCGGCGGCGGGTCAGCGGCGCCATGGCGATCCGGTTGGGGAGGGTGAGCGGGCCGACGGTGATCGGGTCGAACGCGGTGTGCATCGGGCGGTTCCTTCGGTACGGGCGGATCTCGCCCGCACACCGTCGCCGAGCCCGGCGGCCGCGGCCAGGAAAACCGCCCGCATCGGCGCTATCCGACGCGTGCGGGCCCTTCCCCGGCGCTATCCGACGACGGTGGCGGCCTGCTTGAACACCCGCATGCTGGGCGCGGTCTCCACCGACCGCACCCCGGGCAGCGCCGCCACCGGCCCCGTCAGATACGCGTACAGCGCCGTGCTGTCGCCGCACTGCACGCTCGCGTAGAGGTGGGACGCGCCGGTGGTGGCCGCCGCGAAGCCCACTTGCGGGTGTGCCGCCAGCGCCTCGCCCGCCGCGGCCAGGTGGCCCGGCGCGACGCTCAGCCACAGCGCCGCGCTCGTCCGCAGGCCGAACGGCGCCGGATCGAAGTCCACGTCGAAGTAGACGATCCCGCCCGAGCGGAGTTCGGCCAGCCGGCGCCGCACCCTCGTCTGCGACCAGCCGGTCGCCTCGGCCAGTGACCGGAACCCGGCCCGCCCGTCGAGGGCCAGCGCCGACAGCAGCGCGTGGTCCGCCGCGGACAGGTCCACCGGCGAGGTCACCGGCTCGGCCGCCGGCGGTCGCAGCCGGGCCCGCTGTCCGGATGTCAGCGGCCCGTTCTTCGTCAGCGGGCTGGTGCTGCCGCCGAAGAACATGTGCAGGACGCAGTGCGCGCTGACCTCGGTCACCCGGGGCGTGCGCGGCAGACGGGAGAGCAGCGCCGACTCCTCGGCCGGGGCGTCGGCCGGTGCCTGCACCATGCAGATGATCTCCGAGCCGCCCGAGGCGATCTGCACCCAGGAGGTCTCCGGCTGCCGCGCCAGCGCCCGCGCGAGCCCCACGGCCGCCTCCGGCACACACCGCACCCGCACCACCCACACCTGCCGCCCCACGGCCTGCGGCAGCACCGCCCCGAGCACCCGCACCCCCGCCTCGGCCCGCAGCCGCGCGTACCGGCGCGCGATCGTCTGGTCCGACACCCCCAGCACCTCGCCGACCAGCGAGAACGCCACCCGTCCGTCGATCTGCAGCGCCTGCAGCAGCCCGCGGTCCAGCACGTCCAGCATGTGTCCCCCTTCCCGATGGCGCCGACCACGCTGCCCGGCGCCGCCGCGGGCACCGCCCCGGTCCGTCACCGCACCCGTCCGCGGCCGGCCGCTACGAGCCACCCTCCCCCGAACGTGCCGCCACCCGCGCGAGGTTGTCCTCGATGCGGCGCAGGGTGTCCAGGGCTTCGGTCTGCTGGTCGGGGGTGAGGCCGCCCGCGGAGGCGTCCTCCAGCTCGGCCCAGATGCGTTCGACCTCGCGGCGCAGCGCCTGGCTGGCGGCGGTCGGTTCGATGAGGACGGCGCGCCTGTCGTCGGGGCAGGGGCGGCGGCGGACGAAGCCGGCGTTCTCCAGGCGCTTGATGCTGCGGGTCATGGTGGCGGCATCGGAGTCGATCAGGCGCACGAGGTCGGTCTGCCGCTGGGGGCCGAGTTCCCACAGGTGCATCATGACCAGCTCCTGGCCGAGGTGGAGGCCGAGGGGGCGCAGGAGCTGCCCGGCGATCATGCGGTGCAGGCGGGCCACGCGGAAGATCGCGTGGCTGACGGGCCCCGCGTGGGCGGCGGCGGGCACCGGCACCGAGGCGTCGGCCGGTGCGGATGCCGGCGGGGTGCTGGGCGTGTCCCGGTTGGTCGTCCGGCTCATCTGATCGTCATCGTCCCTTCCCGGCTGAACTTTGCCGGACAGTGATCCGGCTCCCATGGCGCCGATACAGCCAGGATAGCGACCCTCCGCGCTCCGCGGCCCCCTTGTGCCCGCCGGGCGTAACCCGTACGTCAAACAGGGGTTTTCCAGGGAACGGGGCGGCGGGTGACGTGGTTCACGCGGGGATCGGGATGGCCGCGAAGCATTTTGCTTGTTCGGACAGGTAATGGTGTGCTGGGCACCGCACGCCGAGGGCGCGCCGCCAGGCCGGCGGCCTCCCGCTCCCTACGAAAGGAATGATCATGACGACCGCGTTCGACCCGATCGAGCTGGGCGGCAAGCGCCTGGCCAACCGCATCGCGATGGCACCGATGACCCGCAGCCGCGCCTACGGGCCGGGGGCCGGTGCGACGGAGCTGATGGCGGACTACTACGCCCAGCGGGCGAGCGCCGGCCTGATCATCACCGAGGGCGTCCAGCCGTCGGTGGTCGGCCAGGGCTACCCCGACACCCCGGGCCTGCACTCCGCGGAGCAGGTCGCCGCCTGGCGGCAGGTGACCGACGCGGTCCACCGCGAGGGCGGAGTGATCTTCGCGCAGCTGATGCACACCGGCCGCATCGGCCACCCCAGCCTGCTGCCCGACGGCCTGATCCCGGTGGGCCCCTCCGCCGTCGCCGCGACGGGCCAGGTCTACACCCACCAGGGCCCCCAGGACTTCGTCACGCCCAAGGAGCTGGCGCACGACGAGATCGTGCGGACGATCGCCGACTTCGCCGACGCCGCGCGCAACGCCATCGCCGCCGGCTTCGACGGGGTGGAGCTCCACGGGGCGAACGGCTACCTGATCCACCAGTTCCTCGCCCCGAACGCCAACCAGCGCACCGACGCCTGGGGCGGCGACGCCACCGGCCGGGTGCGCTTCGCCGCCGAGGCCGCCCGCGCCGTCGCGGACGCCATCGGCGCGCACCGGACCGGCATCCGCATCTCCCCCGGAGCCCCCTTCAACGACATCGCCGAGACCGACCCGGCGGACCTGGAGCAGACCTACACGTCCCTGGTGGCCGCGCTCGCCCCGCTGGACCTGGCCTACCTGCACGTCCTCGAAGGCCCCGACCGGAGTCTGACCGAGCGCCTGCGCAAGGACTGGCCCGGCACGTTCGTCCTCAACCCCTTCACGCACCCCGAGCCGACCGGCCACGACTCCCTCGACCTGATCGAGAACGGCACCGCGGACCTGGTCGCCTTCGGCGCGCTGTTCCTGGCCAACCCCGACCTCCCCCGCCGCCTCGCCTCCGGCGGCCCCTACAACGCCCCCGACCGCGCCACCTTCTACGGCGGCGACGCACGCGGCTACACCGACTACCCGCCCCTGCCGGCCTGACCGGCCACCCTCCGACGAACGGGCCCGGCGCGTCTGCCGGGTCCGTTCGTCGTGCCGGGGGAGAGGCCGGGGTCCCCCACCCCCCCCGGACTTTGCGGGAACGTTGAACCACTTCCGGACCGGGCACGTGGTCAGCAGTGATAGCTGTATGCCGTACGTCCCGGGGAGATTCATGACGCGCAGATGGTCGCTCATCACCACCATCGTCGTACTGACCGTCGCGCTGGCCTTCGTCGTCGCCCAACTGGTGCGCGGTCAGGGGGCCGAGAAGTCCGGGAAGGACCAGGCCGGGGGGAGCTCGGCCGGGCCCGGGGACGGCGCGGGGGCGCTGCGCGGGGTCGGGTGGTGGCCGCTGCACCGGTCGGGCACCGCGAAGGCGGGGGAGCACGACGCCCTCGTCAATGGCGGCGGGCGGTGGATCGACGGGCCGCAGGGCGGTGCCCTGAAGCTGGACGGGGCCAGCGGATTCGCGGACACCGGGACCCGGATCGACACCGCGGGCAAGGACTACTCGGTCGCCGCGCGGGTGCGGCTCGCGCCCGAGGACATGAACGGCTTCCACACCGTGCTGTCCCAGGACGGCGACCGGGCCAGCACGTTCTTCCTCCAGTACTCCGGCCAGGACCAGAACTTCGCGTTCAGCTTCACCGGCGCCCGCACCCTCGCGGAGAAGGCGGGGCAGCCGCAGGCCGGCCGCTGGTACCACCTCACCGGCACGTACCGGCAGAAGGACCACCGGATGCGGATCTACGTGGACGGCCGGCTCGCGGGAAGCAGGACGGCCACCGGCACGGTGCGGCCCAACGGCTCCGTGGTGATCGGCCGCGGCAAGTTCGACGGGAAGGCCGCCGACGCGTGGAACGGGGCGGTCTCCGATGTGCACCTCTACGACCGGGAGCTGACGCCCCGTGAGGTGAGTGCGCTTTCCTCCCGCGAACCGGGCTGACGGCGGTACCGGGCGGGTTCACCGCCGCCGCGGACACACCGACGGGCACGCCGTACGCAGCGAACGACCGCTCGCGACGGCGCGCTCCGGCGTGTCCGCGGCCGGCCGCGCCCGTCTCCCCACAGACGACCGGAGAGGAACAGGCCTTTGTCGGCCAGCGCTTCGACCGAAGACTGCATACCCCGCACCCGCGCAGCGGAACTCCGCCCCGACGAGTTCCTCAGAGCCCTCTACCACTTCCACGGCAGCGCGCTGCTGCAGTTCGCCGCGCGGCGGCTGGGGGGCGACTGGCACCGCGCCGAGGACGTCCTCCAGGAGGTCGCGATACGGGCCTGGCGCCACGCCGGGGAGCTCGACCCGACCGCGGACTCGGCGCGGCCGTGGCTGTTCACCGTGCTGCGCAACCTCGTCATCGACGGCCACCGGGCCCGCCAGGCCAGACCGCCGGAGGTCGGCGACCCGGAACTCGCCCACCTCCCGGTCTCCGACGAGGTGGACCACATCCTCACCTCCCAGGTGCTGATCGAGGCGCTGCGGGAGCTGCGGCCGCCGCAGCGCGAGGTCCTGCTGCACGTGCACTACCTGGGGCGCAGCGTCAACCAGACGGCCCGGGTCCTCGGCGTGCCGCCGGGCACGGTCAAGTCCCGGACGTACTACGCCGCCCGCGCCCTGCGGGAGGCGCTGCACAGCCGCGGACTGCACGCGGGCGGTCAGGACCGGGCCGCCGGATGAGTCATGCGAGCCGCCCCGCGTGCCGGGTGACCGCCAGGCCGAGCGGCCCGGTGTCGAGGGTGCCGTCCGGACCGGCCCGCCAGGGCCACCCCGCGGGCGCGTCGCCGAGCACCAGCAGCGCGTCCCCGCGCCGCAGACCGTCCAGCGCCCCTTCACGGCGCGGCAGCTGTGAGGCGTCCACGACGAACAGGTGGGGCGCCTCGCCCTGGACGGCGATCCGGCTGCTGCCCTCGATCAGCCGGAAGATCTGGGTGACCTCGGACGCGCCGGGCGCGGGCGCTCCCGGGGCCGCCGAGGCTGCCCTGGCGAACGCCTCCTCCAGGCTCGCCGCGCTGTGCAGCCGCGAGGTCCGCGGCACGGCGCCGGCGAGGAACCCGTCGCCGGCCAGGGAGCCCACCAGGGTGACCTCGGCGAGCGCGCCCACCGGGCCGGCGAGCGCCTCGGCGACGACGGCCTCGGCCAGGCTGCGCACCTCCTCGTCCGGGCCCGACACGGCGACCGGTCCCGCCGCCCGGGAGAGGTCGACCAGCACCCGGTCGGCGCCGTCCAGCCCGACCGTCACCGTCAGCGCGTACGGCAGGGCCGGTTCGCCCTCCGGGCCGGGGCGGTGCAGGTCGTCGGGCGAGACCGTCCAGCGCTCGCCGTCCGCCTCGGCGGTCCAGGGGGCGGGGGCGGTCTCCTCCGGGCCGGCCAGCAGCAGGCCGAGGCGCTCCTCGGAGTAGACGACGGCGTACAGGTCGGGCAGCGACCGGCCGGAGCGCAGGCACTCGCCCGTCAGCCGGCGCAGGCCCGCGTTGACCACGTCCAGCGCCTCCCGCCCCACGACGGCGGCCGAGGCGGTGGCGGGCTTCGGCGGGCGGGGCCGCCGCTCGGTGACGATCAGCGCGGCCACCGCCCCGATCAGCGCCAGCCCCAGCACCACGGCCAGGACGTACCAGATCATCTTCTGACTCCTTGTCGGGTCGCCCCGGCGGCGGAGCCGGGGCGGGCGGAAGCGGGGGCGGCACCGCGGCGGCGTCGCGGTGCCGGGTACCCGAAGGCCACTACGGCGCCCGCCCGCGGATGGTTCACGCACCGGGGACGGCCGGGCCCGTGAACCATCCGCGGGCGGGCGCCGTAGGTCCCCTCAGTGGCACGGGAGCCGTCGATCAGGACTCCCGCGGCCCCCGTTCACGCCGGCTGGAGGACGTTTTCGTGTCGTTGATGTTGACCGTGGTCGAGGGGGGCGGTGAGGCGTTCGACGTCCACCTCGACGCCGACCCCGACACGCCCGTGGGGGCCGTCGCGGAGGCGCTGGCCAAGGCGGGCGGCGTCCCCCGGCCCCCGGAGGGCCTCGGCCTGTACGCCGGTGACCGGCTGCTGCCCGCGGACCTGCGGCTGCGGGAGGCGCCGCTGCAGCACGCGGCGGTCGTGGGCCTGGGGCGCCCGGCGGGCACCGCGTCCGCCGAACCGGACGGGCTGGTGGAGGTCCGTGCGGTCGGCGGGACCGGGGCGGGCGCGGTGCACCGGCTCGACATCGGCGAGTACCGGATCGGCCTGGCGCCCGACGGCACCGCCCAGGTGCTGCGCGCCGCGCCGCACCGTCCGTTCGCCGTCCTGACCGTGGGCCCCGGGGGACGCTGCCGGGTGGCGCCCGACGCGGCGGCGGCGCCGGACGGCCCCGCGCAACTGGACCGCGAGGTCCTCGCCGGGGCCACCGCCTGGCCGGCCGGCGCCCAGCTCCTCGTCGGCGGCTGCCTGCTCGAACTCGCCCTCCCGCAGCCGCCGGACGCGGCGCTGCAGCCGTCGGAGGACGGCACCGGGCGGGACTACAACCGGCCGCCGCGGCTGCGTCCGGCCGAGAACGCCACCCGCTTCACCCTGCCCTCCCCGCCCGCGACGCCCGCCGCCCGGCCGCTCCCGTGGATCACCGCGGCCGCCCCGCTGGTGATGGCGGTCGTCGGGGCGCTGGCCCTCGGCCGTATGCAGATGCTGTTCTTCGGGCTGCTCTCCCCGGTCGTGATCGTCGGCAATTACCTGATGAGCCGGCGCAACGGACGCCAGTCGCACTCCGACGAGGTCGCCGCCTACGAGGAGAAGAAGGCGCGCATCGAGGGCGAGGCGGAACAGGCCCTGGCGGCCGAACGCACCGCCCGGCGCCGCGGCTTCCCGGACCCGGCCGAGGTCGTGCTGACCGCCGTCGGCCCCCGGCGCCGCCTGTGGGAGCGCCGCACCTCGGACGCCGACTTCCTGGAACTGCGCATCGGCACCGCCGACCTGCCCTCCGACGTGGTGCTGACGGACCCGACCAAGGACGAGCACCGCCGCCAGGACCCGTGGACCGCGTACGACGTCCCGGTGACCGTGCCGCTGCGCGAGCACGACGTCCTGGGCATCGCCGGCGAGGGCGAGGCCGCGCGCGCCGTGGCCCGGTGGGCCATCGCCCAGGCCGCCGTCCTGCACAGCCCCCGCGACCTGCAGATCCACCTGCTGACGACCGGCGGCCCGGGCCGCGACGGCTGGTCCTGGCTGCGCTGGCTGCCGCATGTGCGCAAGAAGTCCGGCGACACCCCGGCGAGCATCGGCTACGGCACCGAGACCTGCGCCCGGCGGGTCGCCGAACTGAGCGCGCTGATCGCCGAGCGCGCCGGGCGGGAGGACCGGCGCGGCCGGACCGCCGGGCCCGATGTGCTGGTCGTCCTCGACGGGGCCCGCAGGCTGCGCTCGCTGCCCGGCGTGGCGCAGATCCTGCGCGACGGCCCGTCCGTCGGCGTCCGCGCGGTCTGCCTGGACGCCGAGGAGCGGCTGCTGCCCGAGGAGTGCCACGCCGTCGTCGCCGAGGAGCCCGGCGGCACCGTGCGGGTGGGCCGCTCCGGCCGGGGCACCGTCGGGGGCATCCGGCCCGACGTGGTGTCCCCGGACTGGTGCCGTTCGCTGGCCCGCGCGATGGGGCCGCTGCGGGACCCGGGCGGCGACGCCGAGGAGGCCGCGGTGCTCCCCAACTCCGCGCGGCTGCTCGACGTCCTCGCCCTCGACCCGCCGCAGGCCGCCGGCATCAGGGCGCGCTGGACGGCCGGCGGCCGCTCGACCCGGGCCGCCGTCGGCGTCTCCCTGGACGGCCCGTTCCACCTGGACCTGCGGCGCGACGGCCCGCACGGGCTGGTCGCCGGCACCACCGGCTCCGGCAAGTCCGAACTCCTCCAGACGCTGGTCGCCTCGCTCGCGGTGGCCAACCGCCCGGACGCGATGACGTTCGTCCTCGTCGACTACAAGGGCGGCTCCGCGTTCAAGGACTGTGTGCACCTGCCGCACACCGTCGGCATGGTCACCGACCTCGACGCCCACCTCGTCGAGCGGGCCCTGGTGTCGCTGACGGCCGAACTCACCCGGCGCGAGCACATCCTCGCCGCGGCCGGCGCCAAGGACATCGAGGACTACGTCGACCTGCTGGAGCGCGAGCCGGCCGCCGGCCGCCCCCCGATGCCCCGGCTGCTCATCGTCATCGACGAGTTCGCCTCGATGGTGCGCGACCTGCCGGACTTCGTGAAGGGCCTGGTCAACATCGCGCAGCGGGGCCGCAGCCTCGGCATCCACCTGATCCTGGCGACGCAGCGCCCCAGCGGCGTGGTCTCCTCGGAGATCCGCGCCAACACCAACCTGCGCATCGCACTGCGCGTGACGGACGCCGGCGAGAGCCAGGACGTCCTCAACTCCCCGGAAGCCGCCGGGATCTCGCAGAGCACCCCCGGCCGCGCCTATGTGCGCCTGGGCCAGAACTCCCTGGTGCCGTTCCAGTCCGGCCGGGTCGGCGGCCGGCGGCCCGGCGCCGCGGCGGCCTCGCTGCCGGCGCCGTGGGCGGTGGCGGTCGGCTGGGAGCGGCTCGGCGAGCCGCTGCCGGCCCGGCCGCGCGCCGCGGCCGCGCCCGCCGAGGTGGAGACCGACCTCACCGGCCTCGTCGCGGCGATCCGCGCCGCGGACCGGGAGATGGGCATCCCCGCGCAGCACAGCCCCTGGCTGCCGCCGCTGCCCGACCAGCTGGTCACCGGCGACCTGCCCCCGGTCCCGCCCTCGGACTACGACCTGCCGCCCGTCGCGTACGGCGTGGTGGACCTGCCCGCACAGCAGGCCCGGCTCCCGCTGGTGATCGACCCGGCGACGCTCGGGCACCTGCACGTGGTCGGCTCGCCCCGGCAGGGCCGTTCGCAGACGCTGCGCACCCTCG
This sequence comes from Streptomyces angustmyceticus, assembly GCF_019933235.1. NCBI lineage: Bacteria > Bacillati > Actinomycetota > Actinomycetes > Kitasatosporales > Streptomycetaceae > Streptomyces > Streptomyces angustmyceticus. The sequence continues at coordinate 4,202,735 of NZ_CP082945.1, forward strand.
CCGGCACGCTGGCGAGCGTCCATTCCCCGGACCGGCTGCACATGTACGGCATCGACTGCGGCAACGGCGCGCTGCTGGCCATGGAGGGCCTGCCGCACTGCGGCGCCGTCACCCAGCGCACCCAGCCCGACCGGGTGGCCCGGCTGCTCGTCCGGCTGACGGCGGAGCTCACCCGGCGCCAGGAGATGCTCGCCGCCCGCGGCAGCGCCGACCTGACCGAGCTGCGCCGCGCCCTGCCCGAGCACGAACGGCCGCCGCACATCGTGCTGTTCGTCGACCGGTGGGAGGTCTTCGACAAGCAGCTCGGCGAGTACGACGGCGGGAACCTGCTGAACTCCGTGCTGACCCTGCTCAGGGACGGCGCCAGCGCCGGCATCCACCTGGTGATGACCGGCGACCGGGCGCTGTTCTCCAGCCGGGTCAACAGCTCCACCGAGGACAAGCTCGTGCTGAAGCTGAACGAGAAGTCCGAGTACGGGATGATCGGCATCACCCAGCGGAACGTGCCCGACGAGATCCCGCCGGGCCGCGCCTTCCGCGCCGCCGACAAGGCCGAGGTGCAGATCGCGCTCCTCACCGGCAATCCGGAGGGCCAGGCGCAGGCCGCGGCGCTCCAGCAGATCGCCGAGCAGTGCCGGCAGCGGGCCGCCCACCTGCCGGCCGCCACCCGGCCGTTCCGCGTCGACACCCTGCCGGACCGGCTCACCTTCGAGGAGGCCGCCCGGTTCGTCCCGGCCCGGCGCTCCGCGCGCTGGGCCCTGGCCGGCGTCGGCGGCGACGAACTCACCGCGCTCGGCCCGGACTTCACCGTCACGCCGACGTTCCTGGTCGCCGGGCCCGCCCGCTCGGGCCGCAGCACCGTCCTGTCGACGCTGGCGCTGGCCCTGCTCTCGGCCGGCACCCCGGTCGTGATCGGGGCCCCCGCCCGCTCGCCGCTGCGCCACCTCGCCGGGCGGCCCGGCGTGCTCGCGGTGTTCGACGACGCCGACCTCGACCCCACTGCCCTGGAGACGGCACTGTCCTCCGCGCCCGACGGGGCCGTGGTGCTCCTCGACGACGCCGACCTGCTGCTGAAGACGAAGGCCGAGCCGGTCCTCACCAAGATCGCCAAATCCGGCGCCGAGACCGGCCGCGGCCTGGTGATCGCCGGCCAGACCGACCGCCTCTCCTCCGGCTTCTCCGGCTGGCACACCGAGGCCCGCCGCAACCGGTGCGGCCTGCTGCTCAAGCCGCAGAACATGAGCGACGGCGAACTGATCGGCGTCAAGGTCCCCCGCAGCCGCCTGGGCGCGACCCGTCCGGGCCGGGCGATCCTGCACCTGGGTGACGGCGTCCTGCGCACCGTGCAGGTCCCGGAGACGGTACTCCCGGCACCCGAGGGCTGATCCCCACGGGTTGCGCGACAGAGGGCTCCCGCCGACGAGTTCGGCGGGAGCCCTCTGTGGTGTGCGGACGGCGTTCGCTACTGCGCGATGCGCCGGCGTTGAACGTCGTCCCCGTTCAGATTCGCCTTGTGTACGCGGCTATGTCACGCGCAACCTCGAATGCGATAAGGCTCGCGGCAGGAGAATCGGCGTCGCCCGAGTCACTTCGTGTTGCGTACTTGCCAGCCTTCTCCGTACATGTGGGCGCCCTGCTTGTCGTACACCGTGGCGTAGCACGAGAGGTACTCGGGAATCAGCGACGAATAGTTCCGGTCGATGTCGGCGGCAACCTGGCCAGTGGCCCCCAGGTCCGCCCCGGAGACCTTCCCGTAGTGCGCGATGACCTCGTACTCCACCGTGTTTCCTGCTGCCACTTCCTTCTTTACCGTCCGTTCGATGGAGTTGAGGTGGTTCAGGTTTCCGGTCTTCGTCAACGGGGTCAGATTGCTCAGGGTGTGGCCCGGCCCGCCGAGATGCTCGTTCAGCAGATGTCCTTGCACCATCTGCTTCTGGAACCACAGCGCTGTGGGCCCCTGTCCGGTCGGCCACCAGGCGGGCTTAATCGTCGGGGGCTTTCCGGCCAAGTTGGAGTTGGGCCCCAGCTTGACCTTCATGGAGCTGCCGGCGCCGTTGGTCAGAGGGCCGTACGTCGCAGTGCAGGGCGCGAGGCCGAGGGGGTCGGTCCACGCCAGGGGATTCTTGACGTAGGTGTGGTGGTTGAGGGCGGGTTTGAGACCGAGCGGGTCCGGCGTCGTGTAGCGGGCGGTCTCGGGGTCGTAGTGCCGGAAGTAGTTGTAGTGCAGGCCCGTTTCGGGGTCCTCGTACTGCCCCGGGAAACGCAGCGGTGTGTGAGCGATCGCGTTCCGATTGCGTGTGGTGACGCCCCACAGCGTGGCACGGGAGCGCCAGGCGATGGTGCCCTGCTCATCGACCAGTTCGGTGGGGGTGCCGACGAGGTCGGTGACGACGGCGAAGAATCGGGAGTCGAACTCGTCCTGGCGTCCCGGCTTGCGCTCCAGCTGCGTGAGGGGGCGGTGGCCGTCGTGGTCCCAGGTGAGGATGACGCCGGTGGTGCCGTCCGTCTGCTCGGCGAGGCGCGTTTCGTCCCAGGTGAAGTGCACCGCTTCGGCCGCGGTGACGCCGTCCTCCGCCATGCGGTACTTGGCGGTGCGGCGGCCCATCGGGTCGTAGGTGTAGTGCCACCGGGTGCCGTCGGGGGTGACGCAGGCGACGAGGTGGTCCTCGGCGTCCCACTCGTAGCGCCAGGTGTCGGGCTTCTTCGACAGGCGGCGCTTCTGCCGCAGCACCATGCGGCCCGCGTCGTCGTATTCGTACCGGACCGTGCCGGCGGAGAGCAGACGGGTGTCGGTGTAGGTCCGGGAGCCTCGGGCCTCGGTGCGCGGCGCCTTGTCGGGCCAGTTGGCCACGGTCTGGTTGCCTGCCTGGTCGTAGGCGTAGGACTCGGTCCAGCCTTCGGCGGTGACCGTCAACGGGCGTCCCACCCGGTCCAGTTCCATCTCCTTGCTCGTCCCCGTCACCTCGTCGGTGATGGCGGAGACGTAGTTGTCCGCCCGGTACGCGTAGGTGCCGGCCCGAACGACCCCGCCCGGAGTGGTAAGCCCCTGTGCGACGGGGCGGCCAGCCATGTCCCAGGCTGTGGTCATGGCGACCTGCGAGGCGGTCGCGCCCAGTGCGCGGACGAGTTCATGGCCGAGGAGGTCGTGAGTGAACTCCATCCGGTGGCCGTCGGAGGTCAGGGAGGTACGGTTGCCTGCCTGGTCGTAGGCGAGTTCGGTGTACGCGCCGGTGGGCGTGGTGCGGGAGGTGCGACGCCCCATGAAGTCGTAGGTGTAGCGGGTGGTGCGTCCGTCGACGGTTTCCGACAGCAGGTTCCCCGTGATGTCCCGCTCGAAAGTGAGCGTGGAGGTGGGGGACACCGCGCGGAGGAGCGCGCCTGCGGCGTCATAGGTGTAGTCGGTCCGCACCCCGGCCACGTCCTTGGACGTCAGCTGACCGAGTTCGTTGTACGTGTAGCCGATCTCCTCGCCGAGCGGTGTCGTGCGGGAGGTGATCCGGCCCAGCGCGTCGTGGGCGTAACGGATTTCGCGGTTGTCGAAGTCGGCCTCCTTGATGAGACGGCCGACGCGGTCGTAGGTGTAATCCCAGGTCAGGCCCTGCGGGTTGGTGACTCGGGTGGGGCGGAGCTCGGCGTCGTAGACGAAGGTGGACCGGGCGCCGTCGGGGTCGGTACGCGCCGCGAGCCGGTCGAAATGCGTGTACTCGAAACGGGTGGTGGCACCTGCGGGGTTGGTGTGCGTGAGGCAGTTGCCCTCGCCGTCCCAGGTGAGGCGTTCGGTGCGGCCATCGATTGCTGTGCGCTCCGCTACGCGGCCTTCGACGGTCCATACCGTGCGGGTGATCGCACCCAGTGGGTCGGTGAGGACGGTGGGGCGGCCGAACGAGTCGCGTTCGAGCAGGGCGGTTCCGCCGGAGGCATCCGTGATGGAGAGGGGCAGACCGGCGGCGTCGTTGTCATACGTGGCTGCTGCGCCCGAGGCGTCAGTCGCGGTCGCGATGGCACCCGCGCGGTCGTGGGTGAACCTGAGGGTGCCCCCGTCCGGCCCGGTCATGGCAGTGGGATTGCCCCGCTCGTCGTACGCACAGTGCCAGGTCGTCCCGTCGTGACCGGTCGAGGACACCGGAAGGTTCAGCTCGTTGTACGTCGCCGTGGACCGGCTGCCGTCCGGGAGTTCGATGACGGTGGGGTTGTGGGCCCGGTCGTACGCGAAGCGGGTGGTGTGGCCGAGGGCATCGGTGCGGGCGAGGAGGGCGTCGTAGCGGTCCCACTCGGAGGTGGTGGTGTGGCCCAGCGGGTCCGTCTCACCGACGACCTGGTAGAGGTCGTTGAGCTGGTAGACGGTGGTGGCGCCGCAGGCGTCGGTGTAGTGGGTGCGGTGCTCGACCGTGTCGTAGGACCACTGCGAGGAGAGGCAGCCGTCGGGGCCGACGGTCTCGGTGATGCGGTTCTCGTCGTCGTGGACGTAGCGGTACGTGGAGGCGTTCCGGTCCGTCCAGGAGGTGATGCGGGACTGCTCGTCGTAGCCGAACAGCAGGGGCCGGCCGGAGGAGTTGACGACGTGGGTGAGGTTGCCGTCCGCGTCGTGCTCGTAGGACATGACCTCGACGGGGCCGTCGGGTGTGGCGACCGAGAGGCCGGTGATCAGGCCGGCGATGCAGCGGACGTCGACGCGGTAGCCGCCGGAGTGCAGCAGCGTGGTCGGGGTGCCGTCTTCCAGGCGCTCGACGGTGACCTCGTTGCCGTTGCGGTCGTGCCAACCGCTCAGCCAGTACAGGCCGTTCTCGTCGTCGGGGTGGTCCGCGAAGGTCCGCACGAGACCCGTGTGCGGGTCGGCGACGCGATAGGTGGCTCGGTCCTCGGTGCCGGTTCCCGCACGGGCCAGCGGGAGACGCGGACCTTCCTCGGGCAGCACCCCCTCGCGCTCGCCCGATTCGGCACCGGGAAGCCCCGCGTAGAACAGAATCGACCCGTCCTCACGGGTCCATGACACCCGCCCCCGCTCGTTGACCTCCAGGCGCTCGTCGAGGGTGGAGGCCCAGGAGGGGCCGAAGAACTGGCCGTAGCGGTAGGACGACAGATACGTACGGGAGACCGCGAGCGGCAGGACGCCGGGCAGCGCCAGATCGGTCTGCTGCAACAGCATTTCGCCGCTGGCCACATCGACCGGGTCGGTCGCACACGTGCGCTTGTCGACGCCGCGTCCGGTGAGACGGGAGTTTGGCGATTTGACGGAGTTGGGCTTGACGTTCTTGAGGGCCGAGCCGATCCCCTTGACGCCCTTGAGGAGCGCGCCGCCGCCCGCGACCAGGCCGACGACGTCGAGGACGATTTCGCCGATGTTCCAGTCGCCGGTCTCGGCCATGATCGACATGTTGATGCCCAGTGATGCCGCGCCGGCGACGAAGGCCCCGATGGTGAGCGCGATCCCGAGTCCTTGCAGGCCGGGTACCAGCATTGCCAGCACGCCGAGCACGGCGCTGATGATGGCGAGGGCCTTGCTGAAGGTCTTTTTGATCTTGTCCCAGAGGCTGTAGCCGTCGACGGATTCGTCGCGGGCGTCGTCCAGTTTCCCGGCGGCGACGGCGGCGTCTTCCTCGCGGATCTGGCGGGCGTCCTCGGCGAGCATGCGGGCGGCGTCGAGGTCGGCCTGGGCGTCGTCGGCCTGTGCCTGGGCGCTGGACTGTTTGCTGTGGGCCTCGTCGAGGGCGCGGCGGGTGCTGGCGCGGGCTTCCTTGTCGTCCGGCGGGTGCTTCTGGCCGTCGAGGTGGCTGATGTCGGCGCCGGCCGCCTTGACCACGTCGGTGGCGGACTCGAGGCGGTCCTTTGCCTCGCGTCCCTTCTCCAAGGCGTTGTCGGCGTTGCGCTGCTGATCACGTAGCGAGTGGACGTATGTGTCGAGCGCGCCGGCGGCCTGGTCGTAGGAGCTGTGCAGCTTGCGCACCTGGTTGGCCAGGTCGCCCAGCTTGTCCCGGAGTTTGTCCATCGTCTTGCCCTCGCCGACCTGGTTGTTCTCCAGGCCGGAGACGAGGGGCAGGGCGTCGCCCGCGTTGTCGGCGACGGAGCGGTACTGGCGGGCCAGATCGCCGAGCATGTCCGCATCGCCGGGGGTCGGGTCGTCCGAGAACCCGAAGACGTCTTCCCAATCGGACACCGCTGGACGCGCCATGGTCGCGACCTCACTTTCCCTGTGCTGCGTCGGTCGTGTCGGCTGCGTCGCTCGTGTCGGCCTGGACGTCGAAGCGGAGCGACTCGGCGATCGCGTCGAAGACCTCGTAGAACTGCTCCGCCAGGTCCACGTTGGGAGTGGAGCTGGCGATCACCAGGTAGTCGTGGGTGTGGGGCACCGGGACGAGGGTGTGCCGCACCGCGGTGGGAACCCGCTTCCCCTGGTAGTCCACGTCCTCGACGCGGGAGATCCGCCCGGCCGCCCCGGCATGCGGCAGTTCCACCAACTCCACCTCGCCGGGCGGCAGTCCGGTGCCTTCCGCCTCGGTGCCGAGCTGCACGCCGGCGGCCATGACGAGGTCCGCCAGATCCTCCGACTCCCCCTCGGGAACGGTGATCCGCAGCACCACCGTCGTGGCGCTGAGCACCAGCGGCCCGCTGCCCGCGCGGAGAATCCTGATCATTCCCGAGGCTCGCAGCGCACCCTGCGCATGCGCCTCGCGGGCGATGCGCCGGGTGTTGCGGATCAGCCCGTCCACCCGCTCGCGGGGGAGCTGGGGGGACTTCTCCACCTGTGCCTCGATGCGACGGCGGATCGACGCGTCCCGCGTGCTCGGGTCGAGGTCGAGATGCCACCACGAATCGGGGAACCTCAGGCTGTATTCCGCGGGCGCGGCCGCCTCCGGCTGCTCCGTGGTCGGTTCCGACATGGCGCTGTTCCCTTCGGCGCGACGTTCCTCCGTCACGCGTCCTGCTGGTCTTCGTCCAGCGACTTGATGGTCTCGTCGTCCGTCTGCGTGAAGTTCTCGACGATCGTGTCCGTGTTGTCGGCGAACGTCTTCACGTTGTCGTGAACCCGCTCGTGACCCGCCACCCACGCCTTGTCGAACGCGTCGAGGGCGTCCGCGAGCGTGCTGTCGCCGGCCACGCTCTTGAAGTCCCCCGAGCCGCCGGCGGCGTGGTAGAGCGTCGCGGAGTTCCCGATCAGATCCCCGATGTTCTGGAGCTCCTTGACGGTGTCCTTCAGATCCTGCACGGGAACGCTGATGCGACCCACCGGTGTCTCCTCTCCGGCCGTCCGGCCGTCCGGCCCCGCCCTCACCGCGAGGACGGGGCCGGACGGTACGGGGCACGTCAGCCGATGGAGCCGGACGTCTGGTCGTCGGTGTCGACGAACGCGTCGGCGACCTGCTTGATGAACTCGCTGACACCCTGCAGGCCCTCGATCGCCTTCTCGGTGCCGTTCTTGTACTCCTCCCAGTACGGGCGGAACTTGCTCTCCGAACCGGGGGTGGCGTAGGCCGCCTCGACCATCTCGTCCATCTTGGTGTTGGCCTCGTGCAGGCTCTGCTGCATCAGTTCCTTCTGGTTCTGCAGCCAGGTCGACGCCTCCCGCATCTCCTCCGGGCTGATCTGGATGTTGCCGCCGGCCATGCCGATTCCTTCCCTCGCTCCGTATCGCCGCGGCCAACTGGGCCGCACACACGGGGCTGTACGAGCCACCCGCCCACCCGGTTCACACCTGTTGCGGAACGGTGACGAAGCGGCGGGCGGGGGCGCTGACCAGCGGGTCATGCCGGAACCCGCCCGGCCCTGACAACGCAAAAGGCCCAGGTCGCCGGCCTGGGCCTCAACTGCGGTACGGGTGACGGGAGTCGGCCCTACTGCCCGGTGGACATGCCGCTGGACGGGAGCCGTTCGCCGAGGGCGCGGTTACTTCTCCGGCCGTAGCCGGTCCAGCGTCCCGGTGACGAGCGGGTGTTGGGGGTCGATGGCGCCGACGACGCGGCGGCCGATCGTGGCCAGTTGGCGGACCTGCGCCTGGGTGAGGGCGTCGAAGACGCAGGTGCGCACGGTCTCCACATGGCCGGGGGCGGTGGCGGCCACCTTGTCGAACCCGTCGTCGGTGAGGGTGGCCACGGTGTAGCGGCCGTCGGCGGGGTCGGGGTTACGGCGTACCCAGCCGCGCTTCTCCAGCCGTCCGACGACCTGGGACAGCCGGGGAAGCGAGCCCTCCACGAACGCGGCGAGCTCGCTCATCCGCAGGGTGCGCTCGGGGACCATCGACAGCCCGGCCATCACCTGGTACTCGAAGTGGCTCAGACCGGCGTCGCGCTGCAGCTGCGCGTCCAGTGCCGCAGGGAGCCGCATCAGCATGCTGCTGAGCGCGATCCATGCCTGATCTTCCTCATCGTCCAGCCAGCGGGGCTCCTGCGGGGTCTCCATGCTCGCGATTATAGCTTCACGCGTGAAGTGATCAATTTAATGGATGACTTGCATCTTGAAGTGAATGAGCCCTAGCCTTCACTTCACGCTTTAAGTCATTGAAAGGTTTTGATCATGGTGAATGTTCTGTTGTGGGTCCTCGCGGGCGTACTCGCGGTGGCATTCCTGGCGGCCGGGGCGATGAAGCTGTCCCAGCCGAAGCAGAAGCTGGCGGCCTCGGGCATGGGCTGGACCGAGGGCGTGGGCGCGGGAACGGTGAAGCTGATCGGGGGCCTGGAGATGCTGGCCGCGCTCGGCCTGGTCCTGCCGCCCGCGCTCGGCACCGCACCGGTACTGGCGCCCCTGGCGGCCCTCGGCCTGGTGCTGGTCATGCTCGGCGCCATGGCCGTGCACGCCCGCCGCAGCGAGGCGCAGATGATCGCCGTGAATGTGGTGCTGCTCGCGCTCGCGGCCGTCGTGGCGTGGGGCCGGTTCGGGCCGTACGCCCTCTAGGCCAGGGACGGCCGGGCGGCGCGTCCCGCTGCCCCGGACGGCCGCCCGCCGTACGAACCCCGGGGCCTGAGGTCGCTCGCTGAGCTCTGGTCAACAGGGCCGCGTACGTGGGTCAGTTGGAGGCCGGAGCGCCCGGGCGGCGCCACCACGACCGGTCTCCGGTGGCGCGCCTTCCGTCACTCCAATGGGGCGCATCGGATGGCGGTTCCGTCCGCCCCATTCCTAGCCTGGGCTGGTGCGTTCGATTCGCAGAGAACGCACGAACCACTCAGAGAGGTCACAGCATGTCCCGCACCACGCTCCTCGCCCTGGCCGCTGTACCCGCGTTGGCCGTCACCCTGGCGTCCCCCGCACTGGCCGATGACGAAACCCACCCCCGCGTCGTCACCGCAGAGAGCCCGGTCCGTTCCATCGGGGCCAACCAGACCGAGACCGTCACCGTCACCTGCCCCAGGGGCACCTTCGCCGTCAGCGGTGGCTGGCTCGTGTCCTCGTCCGACATCGACGTGACGGGCAACCGCGCGGTGAGCGACAGACGGTGGTCGATCCGGTTCGAGAACGAGTCGAACCAGTCCGGCAGGGTGCAGGCCTTCGCCCGTTGCGCGACCTGACAGCTGGCACGCGCCGGGCAGGCGGACGGCCAACCAGGCCCAGGTCGCTGACCTGGGCCTCAACCATGGAGCGGGTGACGGGAATCGAAGCCGGGCTTCGAGAGCGGCTTCGGGTCCCCCGGCAGGCGTCGGCCGGGCCGGCCCATGAGCCGGCTGAAGTCGCGGGCACCGGGGACCGGTTCCGTCACTCGGTTCCGTGCCCGGGACATCACCGGCGACACGAGACAGCCCTGAAACCCCGGGAGCGCGATCCGGCCAGGAACCGTTTTCCCGGGCTGCTGCGGCGGGGATACAGTCCGGCCAGGGACCGCAGCACGGGACCAGGGGAGGGGTCGGCGTGTTCGAGATCGTGACGGTGGGGGCGCTCACCGCATTCTTCACCGCGGTGGGGAACGGTGCCGCGGGGGAGATGGGCAAGCAGGTGCTGGTGTCCACGGGTGCTCTGGTGAGACGGACCCTGGGGCGCGAGACGCCGGCTCCGGCCGGCCCGGTGGGGTGGGAGACGCTGGCGCGGGAACTGCACGCGCGGCTGAGCCGGGACCAGCAGCAGAACGACGAGTGGGCCCAACTGCTGCGGAGCATGCCGGAATCCGCGCTGCTGCTGCACCCGGGAGCCGGGCTGCCGCCTGCCACCAGAAACTTCACCGATCGCCAGCGGGTGCTGAAGCAGCTGACACGAGAGGCGGTCCGGCCGGCAGACGGGAGGCCAAGGGTCGCCCTCCTCCACGGACCGCCCGGAATCGGAACCACCGCGGTGGGTCTGTACTGGGGTGCCGGCCGGCCTGCCCGGTACCCCGATGGACAGTTCTACGTCGATCTCCGGGACGCGGCCACCGAGAGCGGACCCGGCCCGTCGGCCGTCCTGCTGCGCCTGTTGCTGAAAATGGGGGTCGAGCGGGAGCGCGTTCCGCCCACGGAGGCCGGGCGGGAGGAGCTGTACCGGCGGCTGACAGCCGGCCGAAGGGCGCTGGTGGTGATCGACCATGCCTCGTCCGTCGCGCAGGTCCGCCCTCTCGTCCCCGCCACCCCGGAGGTCTTCCTCCTGGTCATCGCGTCCGGACCGGCCTTCGCACTGGAGGCGGAGCGCATCGCCGTGCCGCGGCTGAAGGACCGGGACGCGGTGACGATGCTGAGGAAGGTCGCCGGACCGGAGAAGGTCGCTCTCGCCAAGCCCCGGCTGCCGGAGCTCCTGGGCCACTGTGCGGGCAACGCCTTCGCCCTGAAGGCGGCGGCGATGAGCCTGCTGACCGGGGAACGGCCGCTCCCGGATCCGGCGGCCGGCCCCGCCGGGCGGTCTCCGGTGCACGCGATGGCCCACGCTTTGTGCCGGGGGCTCGGACCGGAGACCGCACGGCTGTGCCGGCTGACCGCGGTGGGCGGCTGGCCCGCGTTCGACGCCGGCCTGGCCGCCGCCGTCGCAGGCGTCGCGCCCGAGGAGGCCGACCGCATGCTGGCCGACGCGGCGGTCACGGAGCTGGTGGAGCCCCTGCACGAAGGCCGTTACCGCTTCCGCCCCGACGTACGGCGCTTCCTGGCGGACGCCGCGGGTCCCGAACACGGAGTCGCGGAGTGTGCCGCGGCCGTGTCCCGAGGACTTGACTGTGTGCTGAACCGGGCACTGCACGCCGCCCACGCCGCCCTGCCACGGAGCTGGCGGGTCGAGCCCGCCCCGACGGACGACAGGCCCTACCGCGATGAAGCCGCGGGCATGGCGGCCCTGCGGGCCGACGCGGCGAATGTGATCCGGGCGGTCTTTGTCGCCCACGAATACGGACATCCCGGCAAGGCACTGAAGCTGGCCCGTGCGCTGTGGCCGCTGCAGCTGAAGGCCGGGCACTGGGACGAGGTGCTGCCCGCTCTGCAGCTCGCGGCCCGGTGCGCCGATGAGCTGGAAGCGGACCCCCGCACGGCAGCCGGGCTCCACTTCCAGCTCGGTCACTGCCTCGGCGAGCTGCGGCGATGGGACGAGGCCGACCGCGAGGCGCACCGCGCCGTCGCAGGCGAGCGAGCGGCGGGCCACGTCAGGGGCGAAGCGTCGTCCGTGGAACTGCTCGGCCTGTTGCTGTTGAGCCGGTGGCAGTACCCCGCGGCCTACGAGCGGTTCGTCGAGGCGGAACACCTGTACCGGCGGATCTCCGCCGGGCAGGACGGCGCGGACGACCTGCCGCGCGCCCTTGCCCTCGCCGAGCGCCACCAGGGGCGTGCCCTGCGCGGAGTGGATCGCCTGGAGGAATCGCGCACCCATCTGGAGAGGTCGCTGGACTTCTTCGTGGGACAGGGCGAGGCGTACAACCAGGGCCGCGTCCTCACCGACCTCGCGGAGACGCTGCACGACGCCGGCGACGACGCCGCGGCGCTCGCCAGGATCGCCGAGGCGGAACGTCTGCTCGTGCCGGAGGGGGCGGCTCCGCACCTGGAATACCTCGCTCGCCTCCGGCAGCGATGCGAAGCGGCGCGGTAGCAGGAGAGGCCGTCATCTGGCGCACACCACCGGATGCACGCCGCCGGCCACGTGCACCCGGAGCGTCGCCCCGTCCGGCGGTGCCTCGCCGCTGCGCGTCAGCCATGCGTGCAGTGCCGACGCATACACCGCCGGGTCGGCGTCCGCCTCCGGTCCCGCTGACAGCTGGAGGACACCGAGACCACGGACCCGTACGGTGCACCGGTCCGGCCCGCTGACATACGCGGCGAGAGAACAGTGCGGGTGCTGGTGCAGGACGTCCGCTGTCCACGCGGCCGGGTCCCCGAAGCGGGGATCATCCGGCGGTCCGTCACGCCAGATCACGTCAGCCGTCGCCAGGTCACCCGGATCACGCGTGTCCTCGTGAACGGCGCGGTGCGCCTCGCCGCCGGCGTCGTACGGATGCCCGGCGGACCGCTCGATCACGACGTCGGGGCCGCGCACACGGGCACGGACATCCAGCGGATGCGTACGCAGCGGAGGGTCGTGCTGCGGCAAGGGCAGCGGCTCCAGCAGCGCGGGACCCACGGGCTCCGGGAGGTCCATCAGCGCGTAGAAGTGCCGTCGCAGCAGTTCCGCCGAGGCTCCGGGGGCCGAGGTGGTGAACTCGGCCGGCCCGGCGAGCGGCCGGTGGCGTGCCAGCAGTGCTTCGAACTGTTCGCGCAACGGGCCCTGCGGGTCCAGCCGCGGAGCTTCCCGGACGAACGCCGCAAGCGGTGCCTCGGGGTCCAGCCGCTCCTCCCCGGTGGCGGCCAGCAGCACAGGGCGGCCCAGTGCCGCGGCGTAGTAGCTGACCGCCCCGAAATCACCCAGGACGATGTCCGCGGCCAGGAGGGCCTGGCGCCACGCGTGCACCGGATCGATCAGGGTCAGTCCGCTGCGGCGGGCCCGGTCCAGCCACACCCGGATCTGTCCCGGGCCGTGCCCGTACCAGATGTTCGGGTGCAGGACGGCCGCGAGCCGGTAGTCGTCGGCCGGCAGCTCGGCCGCGAGCCGCGGCAACAAGCTCGGCAGGACGTCCTGGCCACCGCCGTTCCCGAAGAGCCCTTCCGGGTTCCACGTGGAGTTCACCACGACGAGTCGCTGTCCGCGCCGGATTCCCAGAGCGCGCCGGAAACGCTCCCGATGGGGGCGGGCGGCCAGTATGCGGTCGAAACAGGGGTCGCCGGCGAGCACGGCCGCCTTCTCGGCCTCCGGGCAGACCACGCGCAACCGCTCCAATTGCTCCGGATGGGACAGCACGAGACCGTCCACGAACGGCTCGCCGTCCGCCAACAGCCAGTCCGGCGACAGCCCGAACGTCGGCTCCCGGCTCCCGGCTCCCGGCTCCCGGCTCCCGGCTCCCGGCTCCCGGCTCCCGGCTCCCGGCTCCCGGCTCCCGGCTCCCGGCTCCCGGCTCCCGGCCAGCCTTTTAGTGTATCCGACACCATGCGACAAAATAGTCAAATGGCTTTTGAGGCAGTGCAGTTGGCCGCCGAAACTGGCGGAGATCGCAAGGTCCACGGGCGTGCGCAGGGCCTGAGCCCAGGGCATCACAGGCAGGTTCAACTCGGCGAAGAGGTTCCGGATTCCACCTTGGAACACAGACGAATCCGTCGAGGTGATCAGCAGTTGCACCCGGAAGTCGTCGTGGAACAGCGGCAGTACGTCCAGCAGGCGCCCGGCGGAGGCGATGTTGTGCACCACCAACAGAACCCGGCGATGTGCGGCCCGGCTGACCCAACGACCGGAGCCTTCCCCGACCGGCACACGTATCACCGGGGGATCGGTTGGCCCCACTGGTCACCTCCTGTTGGCTGCACAGCGCCTGCCGCACGTCCCGATCACCCTAGCCAGGCCCGGCCGGCGGCATGGCTCTGCCACGTCTCGCGGCGTCGGGCCCCCGAAGGCGCCAGTCGCCCGGGACGCGGTGGAAGGTCACGCCGCCTGGTACTGAGCGTCGCTCGCCGGGAGGTGTTCCTCCGCCCAGACGATCTTGCCGTCGGTCGTGTACCGGGTGCCCCAGCGGCGGGCCAGCTGCGCGACGAGGAAGAGGCCGCGGCCGCCCTCGTCGGTGGTCCGTGCGTGGCGCATCCGGGGTGAGCTGCTGCTGACGTCGGAGACTTCGCAGATGAGCGCGTCCTGCCGGATCAGGCGCAGCCGGATGTGTCCGTTGCCGTAGCGGATGGCGTTGGTGACGAGTTCGCTGACGATCAGCTCGAAGGGGAAGACCAGACCGTCCAGTCCCCAGGCGGTGAGGCGGTCCGCGGTCAGCGTGCGGGCGTCGGCGACGACCGACGGGTCGGACGTCAGCTCCCAGGAGGCCATTTGGTCCGCGCAGAGGGCGTGGGTGCGGGCGAGGAGCAGTGCGACGTCGTCGTCGGGGCCACCGGTGAGCACCTCGTTCAGGACGGTTCCGCAGAGTTCGTCGAGCCGCGCCCCGGGGGAGGCCAGTGCGGTGCGCAGCCGGGCGAGGCCCAGTTCCATGTCCTGGTCGCGGGTCTCGATCAGGCCGTCGGTGTAGAGGGCGAGGACGCTGCCGTCGGCGATGTCGAATTCGGCGGATTCGAAGGGCAGGGCGCCCAGGCCGAGCGGGGGCCCGGCGGGCAGGTCGGGGAAGGTCACCGAGCCGTCCGGGGCGATGACGGCGGCAGGAGGGTGGCCGGCGCGGCACATGGCGCACTTGCGGGTGGCCGGGTCGTAGACGGCGTACAGGCAGGTGGCGCCGAGTGCGGCGGGGGCCAGTGACGGGTCGGCGGTCTGTTCCTCGTCGATCAGGCGCAGCACCAGGTCGTCCAGGTGGGCCAGCAACTCGTCCGGAGGGAGGTCCATGTCCGCCAGGGTGCGGACGGTGGTGCGAAGCCGTCCCATGGTGGCCGCGGCGTCGATCCCGTGGCCCACGACGTCTCCGACGACCATGGCCACCCGGGCCCCGGACAGGGGTATCACGTCGCACCAGTCGCCGCCCGCGCCGTCGGAGGCATGGGCGGGCAGGTAGCGCCAGGCGACATCGAGGGTGCTGCCGCCGGTGAGACTGCGCGGGAGCAGGCTGCGCTGCAGGGCCAGCGCGGTGCTGTGCTGCCGGGTGTAGCGGCGGGCGTTGTCGATGCTCACCGCCGCGCGGGCCACCACTTCTTCCGCGAGGAGCAGGTCGTCCTGCTCGAAGGGGTCGCGCAGCTGCCAGCGGATGAACCTGACGACGCCCAGCACATCACCGAGGGCGAGGATCGGGACGAGGATCAGGGAGCAGAAACCGAATTCCTGGATTTTCGCGGCTCGGGCCGGGTCCGTTGCGAACCAGCTGCTGGTCGAGGCCCCCGGCATGGCCTCCAGACGGGAGCGCCCGTCGAGCATGCACTGCGTTTCGGGCGAGTGAGGGTGGAACACGACGGCCTGTCCGGTCGCCGCGACCGACTCGGGCACGCCTTCGTGGATCGACTGCTGGCCCGCACGGCGCATCTGCGGCGGATGGAGGTGAGCGCAGGGGCGCGGTGCCTCGCCGCGTATCACCGACTCCAGGAGATCGACGGCGACGAAGTCGGCCAGCCGCGGGACGCTGATGTCGGCCAGGGTCTGCGCGGTGTCCATGACGTCCAGGGTGCTGCCGGTCTGCGCTCCGACCTCGTTCAGCAGAGCGAGCCGCTCCCGAGCACGCCAGCGGTCGGTGACGTCGAGGATGATGAAGGACACGCCCAGCACCCGGTTCGTGGCGCTGTGCAGTCGGAAGACGGACAGCGAGTAGGCGTGCGGTCGGTGGGGGTGCGCCTTGGTACCGCCGCGCAGCAGGTGATCGACCAGGGGCCGGCCGGTGTCGAGCACGTCCCGCGTGAGCGACTCGATCCCCTCGATGTCCAGCCGGAAGTCCAGGTGGGGCAGCACGTCCCGCAGCCGCTTGCCCAACCGCTGGTCACGGGGGACGCCCCCGAGGCGCTCCAGAGCCGCGTTGACCCAGACGAAGCGCAGATCCCGGTCCAGCACGGCCATACCTGCCGGCGAAAGGGCGAGAATCCGCTCCAGCATCGGCGGATTCGCCTGCCACCACTCGTCGGAGGGCTCCGGGCCACGGCCGGCCGCACCTGCGCTGTCAGAGCTATCCATGTGCCTGCACCATCGTCCGCGAGAGGCAGCACCTGACGTATCCGGCGCGCTGGACTTCCGGACGCGCCAGAGATTCCTCCTTCAAGGATCGCACCGGCCTCCGAAGCCGTCGCAGCAGCCGAGCCCGGCCCGTCGGCCGATCCGCTGGAGCCGGCCTCGGTGGCTCTCCGCAGCGCCGGCTGGACAGCTGCGGCGTCACGACGCACGGACCGTCGCCCCACCAGCAACGGCATCCATGATCACCTCGCCGCCAAGGGGTCGCGGGTGCCAAGTCGGCGCGTCAGTCGATGGGTCAGGTCACGCGAATGGCACGCGGGCGCGAAACGGCCCGGACCACGAACCAGGCCCAGGTCGGCGACCTGGGCCTCCCGCGGTCTGTGGTTCAGCCGATGGCGGCCGCGCTCGGGCAGGTGCGGTGGCGGACCCAGGCGGCGCCGGCGGCGGTGGCGCCGATCATTGCGGCCAGCGCGGCGGGGACGGTGAACAGGAGCTGGAAGTACCCCACCGCGTAGGACCCGAAGAAGCCGAGGGCGACGCCCAGCCCGGCCGCCGCCACGAGAATGACGGGAAGCGCCTTGGTCAGGGCCGGCACGGTCGCGTCGGTCGCAGCGGCGTGGTGGTAGCGGAGCGTCAGGCGCACGGCCCGCCGGACCAGGAAGAAGGCGGCAAGCGCGCACACGGGCAGGCCCACCCACATCAACGCGACGCCGGGGTTGGCGAACGTGTGCACCTCCCTCAGTACCTGTCCGTCGGCCGTGGTGGTCAGGGATTCGCCGCTGGGGTCGAGGAGGTGGGACCAGCACACGTACCAGAAGGCGACGGCGGCAAGGGCGGGCAGAGCGGCGCCCTGGGCCGCCGCGACGGCGGTCTCCTTCAGGTGCCGGTGCGCCGGCCGCAGACCGCGTTCGTCCGCCCAGGAGGTGGCCAGCGCCTCGACGTCCCCGCCGAGGTAGTCCGTGACCGACCGGCCGTCCGAGGCGGCCGCGGCCAGGTCCGCGGCCAGCTCCTCAGTCATCTCGTCGGCCGTGTCCTGCGCGATGCCGAGACGGCGCCACGTCTCCGTGGCCTTCTGTAGGGCGTCCTCGACCGTCAGTGTCATGATTTCTCCCGCCCGGGTGGGCCGACGATGGTGTCGATGCTCATGGCGAATTCGCCCCAGTCGCGGCTCCAGGACCGGAGCAGCCGGAGGCCCGCTTCGCTGGGCCGGTAGTAGGTGCGGGCGGGGCCCCCGCCCCCGCTGCGGCGCTCGATCTCGACCAGTTCGCGCTTCCGCAGGCGCGCCAGCGCCGGGTAGATCGAGCCGTCCGCGACGTCGAGCCCGGCCTTGGCGAGCCGGACGGTCATCTCGTAGCCGTAGACCGGGCCCTCCGCCATCAAGGACAGCAGGCACATATCCAGTACCCCTCGCAGCCACTGGGCGCGGGGGGCGGATGTCTCTTCCATGGCCGGTACCGTACACAGCATGATTCATGCACTGCAAGCTAGTGCGGTGCACGATAGTGCCGCCGTTTGGTCACGGGCCGACGACCGGTCGTCGTGACCCTGGTGGCCCGGTCCGGACAGCAAACAAGGCCCAGGTCGCTGACCTGGGCCTCAACTGTGGAGCGGGTGACGGGAATCGAATCCGCGCTCCGAGCCTGGGAATCAACGGGGGCTGTCACCATCGTTGATTGCCGGCCCCCGGGGGTCCGACGAGGAGGATTCGCATCAGCGGAGGAACCCTTCGTAGTTGCGCTGCTGAAGCTGGCTCTCGATCTGTTTCACGGTCTCCAGGCCCACACTCACGATGATGAGGATGCTCGTCCCGCCGAACGGGAAGTTCTGGTTCGCATGGAAAAGCACCAACTCCACTGTTGGTACGAGCGCGATCAGCCCCAGGTACAGCGAGCCCGGCCACGTGATCCGGTTGAGCACGTAGCTGAGGTACCCGGCCGTCGGGCGACCGGCCCGGATACCCGGGACGAAGCCACCGTGCGTCTTCATGTTGTCGGCGACTTCTTCGGGGTTGAAGCTGATGGCCACGTAGAAGAAGGCGAAGAACACGATCAACAAGACGTACGCGGTGAGGTAAACAGGGTGGTCTCCCTTGGTGAAGACGGTGGCGGTCCAGGTCGCCCAGGCCGCCTTCGACCCGCTGAACTGTGCGATGAGCGCCGGGACGGAGAGCAGTGACGACGCGAAGATGACGGGAACCACACCCGCCTGGTTCACCTTGAGCGGGATGTAGGTGGACGTACCGCCGTAGGACCGGCGCCCGATCATGCGCTTCGCGTACTGCACGGGGATGCGCCGCTGGGCCTGCTCGACGAAGACCACCAGGGCGACCATCGCCAGGCCCACCAGGATCACCGCGAAGAACTCGATCCAGCCGCCGGCGAGCTTGCCGGTGAGCTTGACCTGCCACAGCGCGCCCGGGAAGCGGGCGGCGATCGAGATGAACATCAGGATCGACATGCCGTTGCCGATGCCGCGGTCGGTGACCAGCTCACCGAGCCACATGGTCAGGCAGGTGCCGGCGGTCATGGTGATGACCATCGTGATGGTGGTGAAGGCCGAGTCGTCGGGCACGATCTGGCGAGTGCAGCCCTGGAAGAGCGAACCGGCGCGGGCTGCGCTCACCAGCGCGGTGCCCTCCAGGGCCGCGAGCGCCACGGTCAGATAGCGGGTGTACTGGGTGATCTTCGCCTGGCCGGACTGTCCCTCCTTCTTGAGGGCCTCCAGCCGCGGGATCACCACGGTCAGCAGCTGGAGGATGATGCTCGCCGTGATGTACGGCATGATCCCCAGCGCGAGAATCGTGATCTGCAGCAGCGCACCACCACTGAACATGTTCACCAGGCCGAACAACCCGCTGTTGGCGTGGGTCCGATCCATGCAGAACTCGACGTTCGCGTAGTTCACCCCTGGGACCGGGATGTGCACCCCGATCCGGTAGAGCACGATGACGCCCAACGTGAACAGCAGCTTCTTGCGCAGGTCGGGCGTCTTGAACGCTCGGGCGAACGCGGTGAGCACGGTGCCTCCTGCGCCTCCCGCCACTTTGGGGCCGGGAGGCGACGGTCTTGAGGATCAACGAATACGTAGCGGCTGTACTGCGCGGAACTCGCCCGCACGAGGGGTTCCGAGGCAGGATTTTGTGGCCGGCTTGGTTGCCCAGGGCGCGGTGCGCGCGCAGACGACGTCGCCGTCTCCCCCTCGCCCAGGTGCACGGACACCGGGCTTCCTTGCACACCCATCGGGACCGCTTGAACGCGGCCAGGGCGCTACCTGGCAGTCGAGGTTCGTGTCGGCGTCGGAACCGGCTCGGCAGTTGAGGGACGGTACGGCATCGGCACCGGACCGGTAGTTGAGGCGCAGCTCGGCATCGGAACCGGCCCGGGGGGTGACGTACGGGTGGGCATCGAAGGACCGGAGGACGAGGGGCGATACGGCATCGGCACCGGCCGGGTGACAGACGTGCAGGTCGGCATCGGCGCCTCCGTGGTACTGGGCACGGGGCGGGGCGTCGACGGCATCGGGACCGACTCCGCGGGGGTGCCGGGACGGTGCTGGGGCCCGGTGGAGTCGTCCTGAGCGAAGGAACTCGGCAGGACCATCAGTCCGACTCCGAGTCCGGCAACGGTCAGCACGGATCCGGTGGCCGCCCAGGCTGCCCGAGCCCGCCGGCGTGCGCGAACGCCGGCGTGCAGCCGGTCTCGGTGCCGGTCCTCGTAAAGCGTGTCCTCCTGGCTGTCGCGCATCATCCGCGCCAGCTCCTGCTCGAAGTGATCCATAGCTCCCTCTTCACTCCACCGGCTCTGCCTCAGCCAGAAGCTGACGCAACCGTGCGACGCCGCGGGTTGTCAGTGAACGGGCGGTACCCACCGGACAGCCCAGCACCTCCGCGACATCCCGCTCGGGCAGGTCCTGGTAGTAGCGCAGCACCACCGCAGCCCGCTGCCGCGCCGGCAACAACGCCAACACGGCCTCCAACCGGGTCTGTTCGTCCACGGCAGCGGTCTCATCTGCCACCTCGGGCGGGTCGGGCAGCTGGTCCACAGGGTGCTCGCCCCACCAGCGACGCCGTGCCGAGCGAGCCGCAGCACGGGCCAGGACCCTGCGCACATACGCCTCGGGCGCCTGCTCGGCCACCTTCGGCCAGGCAAACCACAGTTTGACGAGCGCTTCCTGCAGCAGATCCTCGGCCCGGTGCCGGTCTCCGCCGGTGAAAAGCCGCGACAGGTGAAGCAACGCCGACCACCGAGCCGCCACGAACCGGTCGAACTCATCGGCCCGCAACTGCCCCATCAGCGTCACCCCTCACCTCAACACGCCCCTACACCCTCAATAAAGACACTGGCCCCTGCCCTGCTATGCACCCCGACAAGTGACATGGCTCACGCCCGCCATCCCGGCCGTGCCACGGCGCGACTTGTCCGGGTCGGCGTCGGCAGGTCAGACGGGATGTTTGCGGGTGGTGGGCGCGTCAGACCGAGGCGCCTGCGGGGAGGCATGGCGTTCCTCCTTCCAAGCCGGGAGTTCGGCCTGACCGCGCTGACGGCGGGGGGCGTTTCTCGACACAGTCCG
Organism: Streptomyces angustmyceticus; assembly: GCF_019933235.1. NCBI lineage: Bacteria > Bacillati > Actinomycetota > Actinomycetes > Kitasatosporales > Streptomycetaceae > Streptomyces > Streptomyces angustmyceticus. Next base: position 4,223,336 of record NZ_CP082945.1, read on the forward strand.
TGCGGTCATGGGGTAGCCCACCGCGGAGCTCCGGAGATCTTTTACGGGACAGCCCTCAGCTGAAGCGGTCAGTTCTCCAGGGCGATCAGTACGCAGGCGCCGAGGAAGGCCATTCCGTCGAGCAGCAGGGACACCGCCGGCCCCCATCATGTGCCGCCACATGTACACCTGGCACAGATGGTCGACGACGTCGTACCCTGCCGGTCCGGTGCGCGACGCCCAGCCCGGCCCGGACAACAAACAAGGCCCAGGTCTCCGACCTGGGCCTCAACTATGGAGCGGGTGACGGGAATCGAACCCGCGCTCTGAGCTCGGGAATCAATGGGTCCTGGAGCGAGCATCCGGCTCTGACCTGTGGAAACGCTGCTTAGTGGTGTCGTCCGACGGTGCCCTTTCGTGCCCCTCGTGACCGTTGTTGACCGGGCTGAAGGGCACGGATGGGGCACGGGCATTCGTGACGCCTTTTCGTGCAGTGTTCCGGGCGCTGGTCGGTGAAGAAAGTTGGCTTCCGGAAGCCCGCCGTGCGGGCGGGGTCGCGCAGGCAAGGCCGGCGCAGCGAGTCGGGGGCTCCTGCATCGTCATGCCGGGTCCTTCTCGTCCGGTGCCTCCTGGGTGCAGCTGTTGCCGGGGGGGAGTGCCGGGCATCAGCTACCGCAGGCGCAACCCGCGACGGGCTCTGCGTCGACGGTCTTGCTCGCACAGCAGGCGTCACCGCCGGTGCTTGCGGACGGGTCGGCGCTCGTGCCGAGTGCGTCGGCGTCGGCCTTGACGACGTAGACCTCCCACGGCTCCTTGCCGGGGCCGTGCACCCACACCTTGTCCTGGAGGGCGTAGCAGCAGGAGGTGTCGTTCTCCTCGAATGTGGCGAGGCCGGCGTCCTTGAGGCGGGTGGTGGCGGCCGTCACCTGGTCCGTGGACGCGACCTCCACGCCGAGATGGTCGAGGCGGGTCTCCTGTCCGGGCTCGCCCTCGATCAACACGAGCTTGAGCGGTGGCTCGGTGAGGGCGAAGTTGGCGTAACCCTCGCGTCGCTTGGCCGGCTCGGTGCCGAACAGCTTCGAGTAGAAGGTGATCGACGCTTCGAGGTCGCTGACGCGCAGGGCGAGCTGTGCACGTGACATGGCGAGACTCCGATCGGCTTGCATTGATGTCTGTCGATTCAAGGTTGCGTCCTGATTCGAGAAACGTCAACATAGAGAAATGTCGAATCAGGAGCTCGTGGTGATCGAGCGGACCAGCGAAGCCGGTGAATGCTGCCCCGGCCTGCTTTCGGCCCCGCTCGATGAGGGCCAGGCCGTGGAACTGTCGAAGGTGTTCAAGGCCCTGGGCGATCCGGTGCGGCTCCGGCTGCTGTCGATGATCGCTTCGAAGGCCGGCGGCGAGGTGTGCGTGTGTGACCTCACTCCCGCGTTCGACCTGTCGCAGCCGACGATCTCGCATCACCTCAAGCTGCTTCGGCAGGCCGGACTCATCGACTGCGAGCGGCGGGGTACGTGGGTCTACTACTGGCTGCTGCCCGAGATGACCGACCGCCTCGCGGGCATCCTCACGCGTCCCGCGGGCGAGCCGCTGCCCGCCCGTGCCGAGGCGGACGGGGTGAGCGCGTGAGTGCCGCGTCCGAGAAGGCGGTCGCGGGCCGGCTGTCCTTCCTCGACCGCTACCTCGCCGTGTGGATTCTCGCCGCGATGGCGCTCGGCCTTGGCCTCGGGCGCCTCGTGCCCGGCCTCGGGGATGCTCTCGCCAAGGTGACTGTCACGGGGGTATCGCTGCCGATCGCGCTCGGTCTGCTCGTGATGATGTACCCGGTCCTCGCCAAGGTGCGTTACGACCGGCTCGACACCGTCACCCGTGACCGTCGGCTGCTGCTGCCCTCGCTCCTGCTGAACTGGCTCGTCGGCCCGGCGCTCATGTTCGCGCTGGGGTGGCTGTTCCTTCCCGATCTGCCCGAGTACCGCACTGGCCTGATCATCGTCGGGCTGGCCCGCTGTATCGCCATGGTCATCATCTGGAACGACCTCGCGTGCGGCGACCGTGAGGCCGCCGCCGTTCTGGTCGCGCTGAACTCGGTGTTCCAGGTGATCGCATTCTCGGCGCTCGGCTGGTTCTACCTGTCCGTGCTGCCGGGGTGGCTCGGCCTTGAGCAGTCCGGCGGGTTGGGGTCTCCCCTGCTCGAGCGGAGCCGAGAGCTTGGGGACGTGTCCGTATGGGAGATCGCCCGCAGCGTGCTGATCTTCCTCGGCATCCCGCTCGCCGCCGGCTACCTCACCCGCCGCATCGGAGAAAAGGCCAAGGGACGCACCTGGTACGAGTCCACGCTGATCCCGCGCATCGGGCCGTTCGCCCTGTACGGCCTGCTCTTCACGATCGTCATTCTCTTCGCGCTGCAAGGCGACGCGATCACCTCGCAACCGCTCGACGTCGCCCGCATCGCGCTGCCGCTGCTTGTGTACTTCGCTCTCATGTGGGCCGGATCCATGGCACTGGGGCGCTCGGTCGGCTTGGACTACCCGCGTGCGACGACACTCGCGTTCACGGCCGCCGGCAACAACTTCGAGCTGGCCATCGCGGTAGCCATCGCCACCTTCGGCGCCGCCTCCGGACAGGCCCTCGCCGGAGTGGTCGGCCCGCTCATCGAGGTGCCTGTGCTGATCGGCCTCGTCTACGTCGCGCTGTACGCCCGGCGCTTCTTCACCGCCCGCACGTCCCTGACCGAGGAAGACCCCGCGCATGTCTGACACCGCCCTGCCCTCCGTGCTGTTCGTCTGCGTCCACAACGCCGGCCGCTCGCAGATGGCCGCCGCGTTCCTCACGCACCTTGCGGGCGACCGCGTACAGGTGCGGTCCGCCGGGTCCGCCCCCGCCGACACCCTGAACCCGGCCGTTGTCGCGGCGATGGCCGAGGTGGGAATCGACGTCTCGGCCGAGGTGCCCAAGGTGCTCACCGTCGAGGCCGTACAGGCATCCGACGTCGTGATCACCATGGGCTGCGGCGACACCTGCCCGGTCTTCCCCGGTAAGCGGTACCTCGACTGGCAGGTGCCCGACCCGGCCGGGCAGGGCGTCGAAGCCGTGCGCCCCATCCGCGACGAGACCGAGCAGCGGATTCGCGGACTGCTCGACGAGATCGCCCTTGAGGGACAGGCATGAGCAGGCCGCCAGGCCGCTGACGCCGGAGCGTGATCACTGGGGAGACCTGTGCCCGCGCTTCCCGGATGCGGCCGGATGGCGGGACCGCCTGTCGACCGTGGTGGCCACACACCCTGCCGACCGCGGCGATCTGTCGGCCGCGCTCATCCGTTCCGACGGCATCGTCGCCTGGGCCGGCGCCCCGGACCTGTCCGCGGACACCGCAGCTCTCGCGACCGCGCTGCGCACCTGGCCCGGCGAACCGCACACGTGCACGACGAACGGCCAGAAAGGTGAACCTGGTCAACCTGCAGGCAGGAAAAGCACCGGGCAACACAGAGGGAAGGTCTGATGGTGTGCGATCCACTCTGACGGTCGGTTCGGCACAGATCTGCCCGCATGCTGTCGAAAGGCCGTCCCCCCTCCGCACCGGCAAAACATCCGAGGAGCAGGAACGACGATGGCACTCGACCCGACAATCTCCCAGGTGAACATGACCCTGGCCGCCCTTGCAGCCACCGGGGCCACCCCGCGTCCGTCCGGGGAATCCCTGGAGCAGCAGACCAAACGCATCATCAGCGGCATCGACGCGCAACTGAGCGATCCCCGCCTTGCGACGCAGGACTCGTGGGAGCTGGTGTGGCTGGCCCTGAGCGAGGCCAACGCCAATATGGCCTACCTCGTACGGAGCACCAGCGGCTCGAACGAGTTCGCCGTGGTCGCTCGCGGAACGGACGCCGATTGGACCGACATCCTCGAAGACCTCGAAGTCGGCACGGTCGTCCAGTTCCCCGAAAGCGGATCGCCGAAGCCCATCTACGTTTCCAAGGGGGCAAAGGACGCGTTCACACGAGTGGTCACCGCCCGCTCGATCGCCTCTCCCTCCCCGAACGTCACGCTCGCTCAGGCGCTCTCCGTCGCGCTCAAGGCGGCGCCCTCCTCGCCACAGCCGACCGTCTATCTGACCGGCCACAGCCTGGGCGGTTGCATCGCCAGCATGCTCGCGCCCTACCTGCAGGCACAGACCTGGACGAACCAGCCGAAGTTCGCGGTGATGACCTACGCCGCTCCCACCGCCGGCGTGCAGAGCTTCGTCGACTACTTCGACTCCATTCCGTGGGTCATCGACGAGCGCCAGAACAACGCCTACGACCTGGTACCGCACGCGTGGGCCGATCTCGACACCACCGCCGACTGGTACCCGAGCCCGGGACCGCAGGCGACCGAAGAAGTGAAGCTGCTCATCGGGAAGATCGCCAGGCGCACCAACGGCAACGTCTACGTCCAGCCCGGCACGCTCTGCCTGATGAACACCGGATACACGAGCTTTTCCGAGAAGCTGATCCGCAAGACCATGCAGGACTTCCTCGGCCAGGTCGCCTACCAGCACGCCAACTCCACCTACCTGGACCTGGTGGGGGCACCTGACGTGCCTTCCCCGCCGGTGGTGACCGACCTGAGCCCCACCTTCGGCGCGGCAGGCGACACGGTGACCATCAACGGCACGGGTTTCAGTAAGGACAGCATGGTCGACTTCGGCCGCTTCGCCTGCACCGAGCCGCCCACCATCGACCCCTCCGGCCTCAAGATCACCGCCAAGGTCCCCACCGGAACAGGCGTCGTCCACGTCCGCGTCACCAACACCCTCGGCACCTCCGCGGCAATCCCCATGAGTCAGTTCGCCTACGGCGGACCCGCACCTGTAGTGGTCAGTTCGGTCAGCCCGACCAGCGGAAAGGTCGGCACCCCGGTCACCATCAACGGCGAGGGCTTCGCCCAGGGCGCCACCGTGCACTTCAAGGACAAGGCATCCGACTCGGTCACGTTCGTCTCCCCCCGCCAGCTCACCGCAACAGCGCCCGGTCTGCTCGACGTCCAACAGACGGTGAACATCACCGTGACGGTCGGCAAGGCCACCTCTCCCACCAGCCCGGACGACGAGTTCACCTACACCGGACGCTAGCGCCCGCACGCCCCGTTCCCGCTTGGCGCCGTTGAGTAGCCCCGGGCCCCTGCCGCCGCCCGGCCGACCTGTGCCCGGGCAAGGATCGCCGCAGGAGCATCCGACCTGCGGCGAGCCGGCTTCCAGAGCTGATGCTGATGGCGGGCCCCGACGACTGGGCGAATTTCAGCCCGACCAACGTGGCCCCGCACGGCGTCAGCGCGGCTGTTGCCTTCGGCGACGCGGGAATCGCGCTGCAGACCGCCCGCCCTGCGTGCGACGCCACATCCCCGTGCCTGAGCGCCGTGCTGCCCTCTGGGGTGAATCCGCTTCCCGTTGCGCAGCGGCCCTGGCCGGCAGGGCGGTGGTGCCGTGGCCGACGCGTTCGGCCTGGCGGGCAACTCCCCCTTCGGGCAAGCGAATTCGCACGCACGAGCCAGGCCTGTGGCGCAGGCCACGAAGAATGCGTCGCGCGATCCGAGATGGGTGCACGTTCCCGGGACGCGGGCGGGGTGTCAGGCCCCGTCCGCCCGGGGCGTTTTGGCGCCATCGGGCACGCGGAGGGCATGCCCACCCCGGAGAGGGCCGGACAACGAACAAGCCCCGGGGCCCTGACCTGGGGCTTGCATATGGAGCGGGTGACGGGAATCGAACCCGCGCTCTGAGCTTGGGAATCAATGGGGCTTTGGCTGTTCATTCAGTGCTGACCTGGCGAAATGCTGCTTTCGTGGTCCTCCGGTGGTGTCCCGTCGTGCCCCTCGTGACCGGTGTTGACCGGGCTGAAGGGCACGGACGGGGCACGGTCGTTCGCGATACTTGTGGGGTGGCGCCTTTGGCCGCCGATCAGTGATGAAGGATGGTTCCCAGGAAACCGCCGTACCGTCGGACCGCGCACACAACGTTGGCGCGAATTCGGGGACTTCCCCATCGCCCCGCCAGTGCCTTGTCGTCCGTGGCCTCCTGGCCGCAGCTAGGGGTCAGCTCGGCTGGTCTCCGGTGTAGCGGTAGATCCCCCCGCCCGAGTTGACGTGCCAGACGGTGCCGTCGGCGGCGACGCCGATGTCCACGGCTTTGCCGGGGATGCCGATCCAGGGGTTGGAGTCGTGTCCGGTGTATCGGTACATCTGGCCGAGGGAGTTGACTCCCCACACGTGGGTCCTGGACCCGACCGAGATCGTTGTGAGACCACCGGAGATCTGCTTCCAGTCAGCCATGTTCGTGTCCCCTCCTTGGCTCGAACGTTGCAAGGAGGAATCTGGTGCTCGACAGGTCGACCCAAACAGCTGGATATGCGGATTGACTGCGGAGATAATCTAAAAATCGCTGTTTGTTTGCTTTCGTGCCTAGTGTCTCCAAGGTTCGGCGCGCCCCCACCGCAAGCAGGAGACCGGAAACGCCGTAACTCACATGGCCGCTGCTTTCGCATCGCCTGGAAGGCGGCCCCGGCCGACGGGTGCGCCGCGCCGTGCCGCCAAACACGGTTGCGGGTATGCGACTTGTGGTCCTGCCGGCCTTCCTCGACGCCCCTCGACTGGTACGCGGAGAAGGTTCGGGACGGACTGCCGTGTGTGGAGGAGAGGGGCAAGCCGTACCGGCGGTCCACCTCCGGGCGGAAGTGGCGCAAGGTGCGGGCACTCGTCGGCATGCCGGAGGGCTTCCGCTTCTACGGCCGGTGGCACACCGGCCACCCCCTGGCGACCCGATCCGGGGCCACCCTCAAGGACACGACGGTCCGCGCCGGCCAGACGTCGGAGAGGGCCGCGCTGATCCACCAGCACTCGGATCTTGAGCGACAGCAGGAAGTCGCGAGCGGGCTGGACGGCCTCGTGCGGGCCGCTCGCAGCAAGGCCCGCCAGAAGCCTGCTGGTGCTGATCTGCTGTGCGACGCCTGAACTGGTCCGGACAACAAACAAGGCCCAGGTCACTGACCTGGGCCTCAACTCTGGAGCGGGTGACGGGAATCGAACCCGCGCTCTGAGCTTGGGAATCACCGGCGGTTTGGCTCGCTTATGGGCGCTGACCAGGAGAAACGGCTCGCTGTGGCACTGCTGCGAACCCCGGGGTCGAACCACTGTTGACCGTGGTTCTCCGCCCCAACTGGTGCGCTTCTGGTGCGCTGGGGCGCCTCCGGTGAGTCACCCCATGACCCACCGGACAGCTCCTATGGAGGGCCTACGTTCGCCGACCACCTGCGAGCGGGACTTACATCAGCCCTTGTCTTCTTTCTTCACTTTGTACAGTTCGAGGTCTCTGTTCACGAACAGGTGCACATAGCCGCAGCTCCAGCAGATCAGCCCGGTCGCCGACTCGTTCGCCCAGCCGAAGTTCATGAGCTCCATGCCGGAGCTGTTGAGCTTCACCTCACGGTCCCGAAACAGATCGCCCTGACAGAAAGTGCACTTGATCCACACCTTCCCGACAGCCGCACGCACAGGCTTGGCCACACCCACACCTCTCCCAAGAGCAACCGGAGTGGCGCAACCGTCTCGCACCCACCGCGCAGCGGTCAGCATAGTCAGAGACTCGAACAGGGCCGCGACCTGGAGGGGCCGCGGAGCGCCCCGGCTACCGCGTCATCCCGGCGACCACCCAACGGTCAGCTTCGCCGAGGGGCGCTCGTAAGTCGCGCGACCCATCGGACAGGCCCCTGGACGTGCGGCAATATCGGGCGCCGAGTTCCAGAAGCGCGGCGCCCTCCACTTCCGCGCGGTGATCCGCATCGACGGACCGGACGGCCCCGGAACACCGCCGCCGTCCTGGGCAAGCGTCGACCTGCTGACCGACTCGATCCGCGCCGCCGCCACGCACCCGTACACCTCGGTCACGGCCCCGGCTGCCGGCGACCAGCCCACCCGGACCTTCCCTGGAGCGGCAACAGGAAGTCGCGAGTGGGCTGGACGGTCTGGTGCGGGCAGCCCGCAGCAAGGCTCGCCAGAAGCCTTCCGGTGAGCCTTCTGGTGCGGATCTGGTGCGCGACGCTTAGCCCGGTCCAGACAACGAACAAGGCCCAGGTCTCCGACCTGGGCCTCAACTATGGAGCGGGTGACGGGAATCGAACCCGCGCTCTGAGCTTGGGAATCAGGGGGCTTTCGGATGGCCAACAGCTTCCTGACCAGCAGAGACGCCGTGACTGGGGTGGGTATGCGCGGTTGAATCTCTGGCCCTTGTTGACCCTTGTTGACCGCCTCATCTGGCACGGTACTGGCACGACGAACGGCGTGGCTGGGCCGTGGGAGCGATCCAGCAGAGGCGGGGCCGCTGGGGTGCCGCGGTACTGCTGCTGAGTGTAGGCCGATTGTGTGCGCAATGGGCTGTACTACTGGGCCGGCGGCATGCCATACCTCGACACGGACCTATGGCTGGAGCGTACGGCTTCAGCGACTGCCCCCCGACCACCAACCGCAGATCCTCGGCCTGCTCGTCGGCCTCGTCACCGCGGGACTGAGGGCACATGGCGCCGTGGCCTGTAAACGACCTCCGCGCTCGTACGTAAGGCAGCCCGTCCTGCTGCTGCTGGTGCCGCCGCTGACCGGAGCCTTGGCCAGGAAAGCGACCGATCCTTGGAGGCAACGGGGAACGGGCCGGCGCCAGGGTGCACCCGTCTCTACAGCCTGCGACATCTTGGCAAGTCCCCCGAGGTGCCGAGGAAAACCGTTGGGCTGCCCGACTTGCTTCAGGCACGATCGACTCGTGGACACCTACCTGGAGACCGAGCGCCTGGCCCTGCGCCGCTTCACTGCCGATGACGCGGACCTGCTGATCGAGCTGGACAGTGACCCGGCAGTGATGCGCTACCTGACCGGCGGCAATCCGACCGCTCCTGAGGTCGTCCGCGAGCGCTACCTGCCGAGAATCCTCGCCGGCTACGAGAAGTGGGGCGGCGACCTCGGGCTGTTCGCCGCGCACGAGAAGGACGGTGGCGCGTTCATCGGCTGGTTCATCCTGCGTCCCGAGCCGGAGGGCCCGCTGGACGAAGTCGAACTCGGTTACCGGCTGCGGCAGGCGGCTTGGGGCAAGGGCTATGCCACCGAGGGCTCGCGGGCCTTGGTGGGCAAGGCGTTCACGGAGCTTGGTGTGCGCATGGTCTGGGCTGAGACGATGTCCGTGAACCACGGTTCGCGCAACATCATGGAGAAGCTTGAAATGACGCTCGTGGGCACCATCCCCACTCCGTCCGACATGGGGATGGTCGAGGGCTCCGAGCATGGAGGCGTACGGTACGAGATCACCAAGGAGCAGTGGAAGCAGCAGTAGCCACGGCGTGAACGCCGTTCTGCATCCATGCTCATCGGAACCGGTAGCTGGCACGGCAGGAGCCGTACCAGGGTGAACCCGAGGCCCGCCACGGACTGTCGGTTACCGTCGACGACACCCCTTACTGGGCGATCAGCGACCGGGCCGGCAGCAGTAGCCGCGGCGCTGACACGGCAGCCCTACCCTGCCAGCAGCCTCGATGGACAACGAACAAGGCCCAGGTCGCTGACCTGGGCCTCAACTATGGAGCGGGTGACGGGAATCGAACCCGCGCTCTGAGCTTGGGAATCAACGGGGCGTGTACGCGCCATTGCGGATCTGACCTGCGCAAACGCTTGCCGTGGGGCAGAGTGAAGAGGGTCGGTGGGGACCCGTATTGACCGTGATTCACCGCTCGTTGGGGCATGCGGAGGGCACGGACGCCTTCGGGAGGCGACTGCTTGCCGTCAAAATTCCCTTGCAGGCAGGGTCGGACGATTCCCCAACTGTCAGGGCCACATCGCGGCGCGGCACGAACTGTACCGGCGCGGTGCGGCCAGGCACGGATGGTGCCCGGCCCGTGCCTGCGGAGCCTGGGCGGTGGCCGAGGAGGGCGGCGCATTTCCGGTCGAATAGAGGCGAGCGCCGGTGCTGAATATCTCATACCGCAACTGTAGAAATGGCCACGGGGGCGGTAGTTGTTTTTTACCCTCTCGAAAGCGTCGGGATCATGTGCCGCGCACGGCCGCCAGTACCGTGCTACCGTCGATCTCAGTTGCAGTTGTGGTTCCCAAGACTTCAAGCGTGCTCGCTGTCGTACACGGCGGAGCGTTTTCGTATTTCCGGTGTTTGTTTCCGGACGGGCAATCAACGCAGCGATACGGAGCCCGCACGGTGTGGGCTCCGGGCACTGCCCCGAAGGAGATATGACATGGCTACTGGCACCGTGAAGTGGTTCAACGCGGAAAAGGGTTTCGGCTTCATCGAGCAGGAGGGTGGCGGCGCCGACGTCTTCGCCCACTACTCGAACATCGCAGCCCAGGGCTTCCGCGAGCTGCAGGAAGGCCAGAAGGTGAACTTCGACGTCACGCAGGGCCAGAAGGGCCCGCAGGCCGAGAACATCGTTCCCGCCTGACGCTGACGCGTACACCGTAGCTGGGGCCCGCACCTTGGGTGCGGGCCCCAGCTCGTTGCTTTTCGGTGTTTCCCGTGTGCCCCACAACGGCCGCACACGCGGCGTGCGGGCAGCCAGTTCGACTTCCCGACGCTATGACACGGCGGGCAATCCGCCCGCATTCATGCTCCGGCAACTGTTTCGCTCTTCTTTGCAGCGTTGCCGGTCCCGCTTCTGCGTGCAGGGTCGACATATTTCCGCCCCGCTTCGTTTCATCTCAATTCATCGGTTCGTTCTTGCGATTCTTTGTGTGCGGCTCATTGCCGCCGGGAATTCCTCGACGTACCGCATCGAGGAAGGTTCTCCATGAACCGCACAGCTCGCACGAATGACCGCTACTCCCGCTCTGCCGGCTCGTCCGGCTCAGGCCGCGGCGGCTACCGCTCCGGCGGGCCGAACCGCTCGGGCACGGGCCGTTCCGGGGGCCCCGGACGGCGTCCCGCGACACTGCAGGGAGAGTTCGCCCTGCCCGTCACCCACACTCCCGCCCTGCCCCCGGCCGAGACTTTCACCGAGCTGGACATGCCGTCGGCGCTGCGGGCGGCCCTCACCGCGGAAGGCATGTCCGCCCCGTTCCCCATCCAGGCCGCCACGCTGCCGAACTCGCTGGCCGGACGCGATGTTCTCGGCCGCGGACGCACCGGATCGGGCAAGACGCTGGCCTTCGGTCTGGCCCTGCTGGCCCGCACCGCCGGACAGCGCGCCGAGCCCCGCCAGCCACTGGCCCTGGTCCTGGTCCCCACCCGGGAGCTGGCCCAGCAGGTCACCGACGCACTCACCCCCTACGCCCGGCCGCTGAAGCTGCGGCTGGCCACCGTGGTCGGCGGGATGTCGATCGGCCGTCAGACAAGCGCACTGCGCGGTGGGGCCGAAGTGGTCGTCGCCACGCCGGGACGGCTCAAGGACCTCATCGAGCGCGGCGACTGCCGACTGAACCAGGTCGCCATCACCGTGCTGGACGAGGCCGACCAGATGGCCGACATGGGCTTCATGCCTCAGGTCACCGCCCTGCTCGACCAGGTCCGGCCCGAGGGGCAGCGGATGCTCTTCTCGGCCACCCTGGACCGCAATGTGGACCTCCTGGTCCGCCGCTACCTCACCGACCCGGTGGTCCACTCCGTCGATCCCTCGGCGGGCGCCGTGACCACGATGGAGCACCACGTGCTGCACGTCCACGGTGCCGACAAGCACGCCACCACCACCGAGATCGCGGCCCGCGAAGGCCGGTCGATCATGTTCCTGGACACCAAGCACGCGGTCGACAACCTCACCCAACACCTGCTGAACAGCGGCGTGCGCGCCGCGGCCCTGCACGGTGGCAAGTCCCAGCCCCAACGCACGCGCACCCTGGCCCAGTTCAAGACCGGCCAGGTCACCGTCCTGGTGGCCACCAACGTCGCCGCCCGCGGCATCCACGTCGACAACCTCGACCTCGTCGTCAACGTCGACCCGCCGAGCGATCACAAGGACTACCTGCACCGCGGGGGACGCACCGCCCGCGCCGGCGAGTCCGGCAGCGTCGTCACCCTCGTCCTGCCCAACCAGCGCCGCACCATGAATCGCCTGATGGCCGACGCGGGCATCACCCCGCAGTCCACCCAGGTCCGCTCCGGGGAGGCCGAACTGAGCCGCATCACCGGCGCCCAGGCACCCTCCGGCATTCCGGTCACCATCGCCGCACCGGTCGTCGAACGCGCCAAGCGCAGCGGCTCCCCCACGCGCGGCCGCCGCAGCCGCCCCGCCCAGGCCCGCCGTGCCGCCGGATCAGCCCGAACCGCGACACCGACTGCGCGGCAGACCTCCTCGGCCCCGGCCGCCTAGGCCGGTCCCGGACAATCACGCTCAGCTCGTCGGATCGCCACCCTCGTCACGGAGGCTTTCGTCGATGCTTCGGAGCCACCCCCAAGCGGACCACTCCGGCAAGGCAGCCGGCGACGCAATGCGCGCTGTGGGACCTCGCCCGTGATCGGTGAGGACGGGCACGCCCTGAGCGTCGTCGTCCTCACCCGTTGATACCGCTCCCGCCCGGCCGGCGATCCGTTTCCGGCTTCTCTTCGACCTTGTAGAGGCACTATGCGCGTCGTCATCGCCCGCTTCCCCTTCGACCTGCTCAAGACCGAGGTGCAGGATGCGATGAAGGGCATCAAACCCGAACCCGTTACGGGTGAGTCCGTGCTCATCGGTCGCCGCCATTACCCCGTCAAGCAGGTCGGGGAGATCATCACCCGGCAGGATCGCCGTGACTTCTCCGCCGGTGAAGTGACCCGAGCCCTGAGCCGCCTCGGCTTCGTGTGCCGCCCAGCCGCCGCGCTCGTGCCCCCGACCGCTCTCACACCACTGGAGACGGCGTCGGCCTTGCTGGGGCACCCGGCCCGGGCCTGACCTGACGGCTGTGGCGATGCAGGCCCGACGGTCCGAGGCTGACCTCCCCAAACGCTGTTGCGGGGTCACTCCTGCCATGGCTACCTGGTTGTCAGCGAGGCCCGACAGCACGAAGGAGGACGGAAGCCGTGTCCCGCGACGCCGCCGAATCCGCAAGTGTGCCCCTCGCCCCGGTGAGGGGAGCACATGCTCCAGCCGGCCAACCCCGCGAAGCGCACCGCGCCAGTGCCGGTGAGGGCCCTCACCCGATTGCCGCTCTGGTGGAGCGAGGGGCCGACCTGGTGGAGCCGATCAAACCGAAGCTTCGTGGCTGGCTCCACGCCGCAACGGTCCCCGCCGCGCTGATTGCTGGCGTCGTCCTGATCCGCCTGGCCCGGACCCCGCAGGCTGCCCTGGCCTGCACTGTGTACGCCGTCACCGCCTTGCTGCTGTTCGGGACGAGCGCCATCTACCACCGCGGTACCTGGGGGTCGCTCGGTGAGGCCGTTCTGCGTCGTCTCGACCACGCCAATATCTTCCTCATCATCGCCGGCACCTGCACCCCCCTGGCCGTGCTCCTCCTCACTTCGGCTCAGCGACCCGTCCTGCTGTGGGTCGTGTGGACGGGGGCGCTGGTCGGCATCGCCTTCCGCGTCCTGTGGGTCGGAGCTCCCCGCTGGCTGTACACCCCCTGCTACCTGGCCCTGGGCTGGGCACCGGTGCGCTACCTGCCCGACTTCTTGCACACCGGCGGAGTGGCCGTACTCACCCTGGTCGTGACCGGCGGTCTCCTCTACAGCGTGGGCGCGGTGGTCTACGCCCTCCAGCGCCCCGACCCCTCACCTCGCTGGTTCGGCTTTCACGAGGTCTTCCACGCCCTGACGGTGGCAGGCTTCACCGCGCACTACATCGCCATCTCCCTCGCCGTCGGCTGACCACTGCGGTCTGCCGGCTCGTGGGCCTCATCGGTCCCATGTCCCGATGGCCCGCCCGGCCCGGAGGAATCAGAGGCGCGGAGCCTCGGACGCTGCCGCCAGATCAGGGGACATCTCGACCGCGGTGCTCAGCCCGTTTGGCGTCAGGCTGACGGCGAAGAGCTCCGGCGGCGATATCGACGGAGCTCGTCTGCGTGCTGATGCGGGGCAGCTGTGACGCCGGCCTGTCCGACGCCGACTGAACGTCCCCGGCGCGGCCGCCGTGCGCGGGCGCGGAAGCGGACTTCAGACGTCGGTCTTGAGGTGGGGACCGGAGGGTGAAGCGCGCAGTTCTTCGTTGATGCGCTGAGCTTCGTCGAGCTGGTCTTCGAGGATGACGATGCGGCAGGCGGCCTCGACGGGGGTCCCCTGGTCGACGAGTTCGCGGGCGCGTGCGGCGATACGCAGCTGGTAGCGGGAGTAGCGGCGGTGGCCGCCCTCGGAACGCAACGGCGTGATCAGCTTGGCCTCACCGAGGGCCCGCAGGAAGGCGGGGGTGGTGTCGAGCATTTCGGCGGCTCGACCCATGGTGTAGGCGGGATAGTCCTCGTCGTTGAGACGGTCGTGAGAGATTTCTGCGGTCATTTGCACCTCTGATGGGGGAATGCATCGTGGGGCCCTGGTGCCGAACACGCACCAGGGCCCCGAGGGATTGAACACCATCTGCCGACTTACTGCGGTGCCGGCTTTCTGTTTCCGCACCGTCGCCCGGGAGAGGGCGGGAAGTGCGGGGATCGCGGATGCGTGACCGGGGACCACCTTCCAATCCGGGGCCTGCGGTACCCGAGCGGACTCACTTCCTCGCCCGGGCGATCCTGATGGCGCCTGCCTCCTTCTCATCCTTCTTCTGGCTTGCTTGCTACTGCGGATCCTGTGATCCCGCTCGCGGCCCCAGGGGCCGCCCGGCCCGGCAGTCAGTCGCGGGGCCCACCTGCGTACTTTCGGCCCCGCGACTCCACTGCCGTGCCTCTTCTGGACTGCACGCGCGGCAGTTCGACCTCTGCCGCGCCTTTCGATCTCTTGGCTACGACGAAAAGCCTAACCCCCGGGGGGCGGCATGTCTACCACCGCCGTGACAGGTTTTCTCTGAAGGTGATGGCCGAGCTTCTGTCGTCCACGCCTGAGGGAAGCTGCACCAGGAAGTGGCGGCGGGCCGTGACGCCCTCCACCTCTTTGCCGGCCCGGACGCGCTGACCGCCGCGGTCGGCGACCTCAGCTCAGCCCCCGCGACCGCACACCTGATCTCAACGGCGGCAGCGGTGGATTCGGCTGGCGCATGATCCGCCACCTCACCAGCCACCTGGCCATCACCCCCACCCCCGGAGCCGGCAAGACCATCCAGGCCCAACTCCCGTGCTAGCGGGGCCCTGTGGCCCCGGGGCCCATGCGGCAGGAGGAGCAGGCCGATTTGCGCTCAAGGTGACCGAGGGCAACACCGGACTTGCGGGGGACAAGCCGTTGCTGCACCTGCGATGCCACCCGATAGCCCACGTACCCGTGGTGGAACCGGTCAGCCCTGAACCGGGCTCCTGCAGCACGCGGCCGGGCCCGTAGCTCCGATCAGCTGGCGCCGCCGACTGCTGGTGGCGTCGGCCGCTCAGCGAGCTGCGCGTGGGGCGGTGGCCTACCGGTGGGCGGCTCGGTGCCCGAACCAGTGCAGTCTGCTGCGATGCCCGCCGTGCGGTTCGACAGGCCGGTCGCTTCGGGGCGAGTCGTTTACCGTCGCTGTCTTCGCCGACCGGCAGCATGGGCGCGGCCCGTCGGCCGACCGTGGCCGCGTTGTGGCCCTGTGACTCTGCTTCGGCAAGCACGGTGGCGAGCGCATCCCAGGCCCGGTCCTGCACGATGCGCTCGGCGTGCTCGGGGATGGCTTGCCGGAGGTGGTGGGCGTAGCGGTGCTTGGCCTGCTGGCCGGGAGCGCTGCGGGCGAGGTCGCCGAGTACGGGTTCGGCGACCGGTCCGTATGCGGCCCGGAGGTGGAGAGGGCTTGCTGGGCCGCCGCCTCCTGCTGGGCGTGCTGGTGCTTGCGGTGCCAGTGGATCGTGAAGGCCACTGCGGTGAGTGCGGCGTCGAGCAGCATCGCCGGCCCCAGCTCAAGGCCATCATGGAGACCGCGGTCGACGACGAGCTGATCCGCCGCAACCCCTGCCGTATCAGGGGCGCCGGAAAGGAGTCCTCCGCCGAACGCCAGATCGCCACCGTCGACCAGGTCGACGCACTCGCCAACGCCCTCGGCCCTCGCTGGCGGCTGATGGTCTTCCTCGGCGCGTACGGTCCCATGCGGCCGGAGGAACAGGCCGAGCTGCGCCGCAAGGACGTGGACCCGGACGCCATGACCATTCGCGTCCGCATGGCCGCCCCCGAG
Organism: Streptomyces angustmyceticus; assembly: GCF_019933235.1. Taxonomy (NCBI): domain Bacteria; kingdom Bacillati; phylum Actinomycetota; class Actinomycetes; order Kitasatosporales; family Streptomycetaceae; genus Streptomyces; species Streptomyces angustmyceticus. The sequence continues at coordinate 4,239,511 of NZ_CP082945.1, forward strand.
CTGACGACCGGTCGTCGTGCGCCTGGCGACACCAAGTCGGACGCGGGCAAACGACTTGTGGTGGCATGCCGGAGGGCTTCCGCTTCTACGACCTTCGTCACACCGGTCACACCCTGGCGACGCGGTCCGGAGCGACGCTCAAGGACACGATGGTCCGCGCCGGCCAGTCGTCGGAGAAGGCCGCGTTGATCTACCAGCACTCGGATCTGGAGCGGCAACAGGAAGTCGCCAGCGGGCTGGACAACCTGGTGCGGTCCGCCCGCAGCAAGGGCCGTCAGAAGCCTTCCGAAGAGCCTTCTGGTGCGGATCTGGTGCGCGATGCTTAGCCCGGTCCAGACAACGAACAAGGCCCAGGTCTCCGACCTGGGCCTCAACTATGGAGCGGGTGACGGGAATCGAACCCGCGCTCTGAGCTTGGGAAGCTCATGTTCTACCATTAAACTACACCCGCGTTACTCCGCCTCGGATCGAGGGCGGAACATCGTCGCACACTCTACCCCATCGCCGCGTCGCGGTGCATTTGGCATGCCCGGGTGGGATGTCCGGGGGGTCCGGCGGGGGTTGCCGGAGGGGGTTCCGGGGTGTGTGGGCGGGTGGTGTGCGGGGTGGGATGCGGGTGCGGGGTGCGGGAGTTGAGGCGTACCGTGGGGCGTCGGAGTGCCGCGTGCGGAGGCGCCCAGTTCATCCCCTAATGTGGCTTTTGTTGTCCACGCAGTTGGGAGAGGGACTTGATGGAGCGCACCGTCGTACGTTGTGCCGAGGGCCACGTGTTCAGCACCGCTTCGTTCCCGATGCAGACCACCGACCGGCTCGGTCCCGGACGGCTGTTGCGCTGCCCGCGCTGTGCTCGGCTGCGGCACTCGGTGCCCGTCGAGCACGCCAAGCGGTAGCGGTCGAGAGGCGCAGCGGTACGTCGCGGAAAGCGCGGCCGGGCGCCGGTACAGACGCAGTGGTACGTCGCGGCAGACGCGGCCGCAGGCCGTCGGAGGCGCTGCGGTACGTCGTCGGACACGCGGCGGCAGGCAGAAGAAGCGAGGAGTGATCAGGGCCCGGCTCCCCCGGTGGGGGCCGGGCCCCTCGTCGTGTGGTGGGGGTGGTGCGGGCGCGTATCCTCATCTGCGTGCTTCTCTCAGACAAGGACATCCGGGCCGAGATCGATGCTGGTCGGGTGCGCATCGACCCCTACGACGAGTCGATGGTGCAGCCGTCCAGCATCGACGTGCGGCTCGACCGCTATTTCCGGGTGTTCGAGAATCACCGCTACCCGCACATCGACCCCGCCACCGAGCAGACCGACCTGACCCGTGAGGTCGTGCCCGAGGGCGACGAGGCGTTCATCCTGCACCCGGGCGAGTTCGTGCTGGCCTCGACGTACGAGGTCATCACGCTGCCCGACGATCTTGCGTCCCGGCTCGAGGGAAAGAGCTCGCTGGGACGGCTGGGGCTGCTGACGCACTCGACCGCCGGGTTCATCGACCCGGGGTTCAGCGGGCACGTGACGCTGGAGCTGAGCAATGTCGCCACGCTGCCGATCAAGCTGTGGCCGGGCATGAAGATCGGGCAGCTGTGCATGTTCCGGCTGACGTCGCCGGCCGAGCACCCGTACGGCAGCGAGAAGTACGGCTCCCGCTACCAGGGGCAGCGCGGTCCGACGCCGTCCCGGTCGTTCAGGAACTTTCACCGGACGCAGGTGTGACACAGCCGCTCCGGTGCGGGGGGCGCGTTCGACAGGGCGGGCGCGTGGCAGGGCGCAGGGACACAGAAGGTCTGAGAGAGATACGTGAGTGACGTGCGGGAGAACCTGACGTACGAGCGGTTCGGCGGGGCGATCCGTGAGCTGGCGCAGACGATCGCCGATGACGGGTACGAGCCCGATGTCGTGCTGTCCATCGCCCGGGGCGGCGTCTTCGTCGCGGGCGGCCTGGCGTACGCGCTGGACTGCAAGAACATCCACCTGGTGAACGTGGAGTTCTACACCGGGGTGGGCACCACCCTGGAGATGCCGGTCATGCTGGCGCCGGTGCCGAACGCGATCGACTTCTCGGAGAAGAAGGTGCTGATCGCCGACGACGTCGCGGACACCGGCAAGACGCTGAAGCTGGTCCACGACTTCTGCCAGGGGACCGTGGCGGAGGTCCGCAGCGCGGTGATCTACGAGAAGCCGCACTCGCTGGTGAAGTGCGAGTACGTGTGGAAGCGCACGGATGAGTGGATCAACTTCCCGTGGAGCGTCGAGCCGCCGGTGGTGCGGCGTGAGGGGCAGGTCCTCGACGCCTGACGGTCCCGCGGGCCGGGACCGTATCGCCGACCGCCGCTCCTGGTGAGGGAGTTGGCAGTCGGCGCCTTTGTGCTGCGCGGGTTCCGGCCAATTCCGTTCCGGGTGTTCCGCTGTGGGCTACCTGCGAGTACAAACCCGCGGTAACAGCAGACCGGAGGGGAGGTCTCATGGTGCGTGCGAGACGCGGGCGGTGGGCGTTACGCGGGCGGCCGGCGGGAGCAGGGTCCCGTACGGGAGCAGGGGCGCGGACGGGAGGCGGGGCGCGGCGCGGGCGGCGGCTGCGGGGCGCGGTGACGGTCTCGGCGGTGGCGCTGGCCGTGGTGTTCTCCGGGGCGGTGAGCGGGGCGAGTGCCGCCGGGAGCCGCGGGCCGGCCCCTACCGCCAAGCCGCTGGCGGGCGGGCTGGAGGAGGTCCGGGCGCGGGAGGCGGTGAAGCTCTACGGGGACCCGGCCGTGCGGCCCCTCGCGGAGCGGAAGACCTCGTTGATCTCGCTGGGCGACAGCGAGATCTCGGGGGAGGGCGTCGGGACGTACGAGCCCGGCACGGACGGCCCCACGAACTGGTGCCACCGGTCGCCGGACGCGGCGATCCACCGGACCGGCATCGCGGCGGACGTGACGTACAACGCCGCCTGCTCGGGCGCGGGCACCGGCAACATCGTGATCGGCGGCAGCAAGCAGTACGGCGATGAGCCGGTGCAGAGCGACGCGCTCGCGGTCGCGGCCCGCAACACCCGGCTGAAGATGGTGCTGCTGGTGGCCGGCGCCAACGACGATCTGCAGTTCGGGCCGGTGATGACGGACTGCGTGGTGCGCTGGTTCACGCTCCAGGGCACCTGCGAGCCGAAGTACCAGCCGGGGTGGCAGGCGCGGGTGGACGGGCTGGTGCCGAAGGTCGAGCGGACGGTCGGCGACCTGCGGACCGTGATGCGCGACGCGGGGTACGCGGACGGCGACTACCGGCTCGTGGTGATGTCGTATCCGAGTCCGATCGGGCCGGACGTGGAGGACAACCCGCGCTACCCGGGGAAGCTGATCGGCGGCTGCACGGGCTACACCTCCGACGCCGGCTGGGGGCGCAACACCGCCGTGCCGGCCTTCGAGCGGGGCATGCGCCGGGCCGCGCTGAACGCGGGCGCCACCTACCTCGACGCCTCGCGGCTGTTCCACGGGCACGAGGTGTGCATGGAGGACACCTGGGCCCGCGGGCTGTATGTGAACCTCACCAACCCGATTCCGCCGGACTCGAACTCCGTGCGGCAGTCCTTCCACCCCAACGCCCGCGGGCACGGCGCCTTCGCCTCGTGCCTGACCCAGCTCTACGCCACCACGCTGCGCGAGGCCGCCTGCGCCGACTCCGCGAGCACCGGGCGGCCGACGCTGTACGCGGGGGCCTGGGACGAGGCGTACCGGCCGCTGCGGAACGCCGGCACCGGCAGCTGTGTGGACGCGACCGGCGGCGCCAGCCGCAACGGCACGGCGGTCGGCGGCTGGGACTGCCACGGCGGACGCAACCAGGACTGGTGGTACGACGACGCGCGGGGCTCGCTGCACGTGGGCCTGACCCAGGACCGGTGCCTGGACGTGCCGGGCGCGCAGTACCGGGCCGGGGCCCAGCTGGTGCTGTGGAACTGCTCGGGCGCGGCCAACCAGCAGTTCGTCCGGGACGGCGGCGGCACGATCCGGCCCGCCGCCGCGCCGTCGCTCTGCCTGACGCTGGGGGCGGCGAAGGAACCGCTGCGGCTGCAGGGGTGCGACGGGTCGGCGGGGCAGCGGTTCGGCCGGGACGCCTGACGCCGCGCGCCGGGCCGGGTCCGCGAGGCGCCCGGCCCGCCGTACGGCGAGGGGCCCGCTCCGGAGTCTGGTGCTCCGGGGCGGGCCCCTCGCGGTGGCCGGGACGGACCCCTACAGGGTGCCGAGCTTCAGCAGGGCGAGCAGGGCGACCAGCTGGATCGCGGAGGCGCCCAGGGCCTTGGGCCACGGGAGGTCGTGCGACTTGCTGACCATGGAGGTCAGGAGGTAGCCGGTGGCGAGCCAGGTCAGCCAGCCCAGGACCTGGACCAGGGTGCTGTCGCCGCCGAGGAACATCGCGAACAGCAGCCGGGGCGCGTCCGAGATCGTCATGATCAGCATGGCCAGGCCGATGGTCGGCTGCCAGGCGCCGTCGCCGCCGAGCTGGCGGGCCAGGGTGTGGGTGACCGTGCCCAGGATCAGGCTGCCGATGATGAACATCACGGCGGTGATCGCGACCCACGGGATGCTGTTGGAGAGGGTGGCGTTCAGCACGTCCTCGCGGGCCTTGTCGAAGCCGAAGACCGCGAGCAGGCCGTAGACGAACGTGACGAGGAGCGCCGGGGCCCACACCGCGTGGTCGCGCATCTGCCAGAAGGTGGCGTCGGGGCGCAGCACGATGCCGGACAGCAGCTGCTTCCAGTGCAGCCGGGGGCCGGCCGGCGCGCCGGCCTGGCCGGCGCGGTAGGTGCCGCCGGACGCGTACGCCCCGTCGGCGCCGTCGTCGTACTGGCCCTGCGGCCCGTCGTAGGCGTCCGGGCCGTCGCCGACGCTGAACTGCTGGGTGTGACCCGGGTTGTTGTCGTTGGAGTACGGCGCGAAGGACTGCGGGGGCTGATAGCCGCCGTCGCCGAAGTACTCGGGCTCGCCGTGCTGCCCGTGCGGCTGTCCCTGCGGTACGCCGCCGTACTGCTGCGGTGCCTGCTGCCATTGCCCGTGCGGCGGCGGGGGCTGCTGCCCGTACGGCCCTTGTCCGTACGGGGCCTGCTGCCCCTGCTGCCCCTGCTGTCCGTTCTGCGCGGGGCGGGTGTCCCGTCCGCGACCCATCCTGAATCCAGCCACGTAGTCGAAAGTACCTGGTCCGCGCGGATCCGGTGACGGAGCAGGGGGATCGGGGCCCGGTTTGCATCTGACCTGTGACATCCCCTAAGGGGTTCCCCGAAGGGGACGGGGGACCGGGGACGGGGTCCAGCGGAGGGTGAGGTCGGGCAGGTTCTCCATGTTGGCGCTGCCGTCGTTGACGGCCACGACGCGGAAGCCGTGGTGCGCGTAGAACGCCCTTGCGCCGGTGTTGAGTTGGAAGACGTGCAGGTACAGGCCGCCGGGACGGAGGCGTTGTGCCTCGGCGAGGAGGCGGGAGCCGATGCCGGCGCGCCGGACGTCCGGGCGGAGGTAGAGCTGTTCGAGCAGCTCGCCCTGGAGGGCCGCGTAGCCGAGCAGCTCCGGGCCACGGACGGCGACCAGGGTGTGACACTGCGGCAGCACGATCTCCCTGATCCAGCGCGTGACCTCCGCGTGGGTGCGGCGCTGGGGCGGCAGGTACGGCATGGTGACCTGCCGTGACGCCTGGTGGACGGCGGCGATCGCGGGGGCGTCGGTGGGGAGGGCGAGCCGGACCGTGACGGGCGGGGCGGACGGCGTCGCGCGGGGGGCGGGGTGTTCCGGGGCGCTCGGGTCGTCGGCCGTACCCCTGCCCGTGTCTGTGTTCATGGCGTCATGCTGGGATGCGTCCCGCCGCCGCGACAACTGTATTAGCCACGGACCACAAGTGTCTGGCGGTCCGTCAGGGAGCCCTGAAATCCGCCGTGGTGAAGGAGAGGGCGGGCCGCGCCGCGAGCCCTGACGGGGTGCCGGGCCAGACCGTCACCCGGTCGTGGGTGCGGCCGCGCCGGGTGAGGAGGACGAGGTCGGCGCGGTGGTCGCCGTCGAGGTCGGTGAGGGCGAGAACCGTGGAGTGCGGGCGCCCGGGGCCGGGGAGACGGGGCGCGGGCAGGCGGCGGACGGTGGCGGAGAGCCCGTGCGCGGTGCCGCGCAGCAGGGCGGGGCGGGTGCCGCCGACGACGAGGTCCGGGTGCCCGTCGTGGTCCGTGTCACCGGCGGCGAGGGTGGGGACGCCGCCCGTGCCGGTGCGGATCGTTCCGGGGCGGCCGCCGACGGAGAGCAGGCCGCCGGTATCGGCGGTGACGGAGGTCACGCCCCGGCCGGCCCCGGTGAAGCTGCCGAAGACGGTCGCGTAGCCGGGCGGGGAGGCGGCCGGGCCGGCGCGCAGCGGGCCCCGGGGGCCGCCGAGGGCGAGCCGGGCGCGGGCGCGGCGGCCGGGGGCGTCGGAGCGGACGAGGAGGTCGTCGGCGCCGTCGTGGTCGACGTCGGAGGACGGGGCGAGAGGGCCGGGGGCGGCGAGGGCGGTGCCGGGGACGGCGAGGGGCGCGCCGGCCGCCGCGGGGGCGCCGGCGCGGGTGAACGGGCCCCGCAGGTAGCTGATGCGGGGGCCGGAGGCGGTGACGGCCAGGTCGGCCGCGCCGTCGCCGTCGAAGTCGCCGCAGACCGGCTGGTCGGGCCACTCGTTGCCGAACCGCGCGCGGTCGGGGATGCGCAGCCGCACGGCGCGGGCGGTGCCCAGGCCCTGCGGCGAGCCGAAGAGGAGCTGGACGGGGACCGGCGGGCGGCCCACGCCGTCGTAGGGCGGGTCGGTGGTGACGACGAGGTCGCTGAAGCCGTCCCGGTCGAGGTCGCAGACGGCCTCGGCGTCGAAGGCGGCGGGGACGGCCCGGCCGGTGGGGGTGGCGTTGCGGGCCGGGGTGAGCAACTCCCGGGCGGCCGGGGCGAGTCCGTGCGCGGAGCCGTAGACGATGCCGATGCCCGGGTCGTCGTCGCGGCCGCCGGCGGGGGCGAGCAGGCGGTCGAGGACGAGGTCGGGGTGGCCGTCGCCGTTGAAGTCGCCGGCCGTCCTGCTGCCGTAGCCGGCCGGGACCGGGCGGGCGGCGGGCAGCGAGGAGGCGCGGTGGCGGGCGGCGTGGCGCGCGTCGCCGGAGTCGTCGCTCGGGCCGCAGGAGGTGAGGAGCAGGACGAGCCCCAGGCCCGCCGCCGTGACGATCCGTCGTCCCATACCGTCCCCGCCCCGCCCGTCTCGCTGTTGTCGTGGTGTCGTGCTGTTCCCGTGCGCGGCCCCGATGTTCGCCGGTGGCCCGCGGCGCCGCAATGCCCGCCCGCCCGGTACGCCGACGGCCGGCCCCCGAACAGGGACCGGCCGTCGGCCGACGCGGGTGTCCGCGCCGTTACTTCACCGGCTCCGGCTCCGGCGCGTCCTCGGGCTCCTCGTCGCCCGCCGGGTCGACCGGCGTCCTGACGGAGTCCAGCAGCAGCTGGGCCACGTCGACGACCTGGACGGACTCCTTCGCCTTGCCGTCGTTCTTCTTGCCGTTGACCGAGTCGGTCAGCATCACCAGGCAGAACGGGCAGGCCGTCGAGACAATGTCGGGGTTGAGCGACAGGGCCTCGTCGACGCGCTCGTTGTTGATGCGCTTGCCGATGCGCTCTTCCATCCACATCCGGGCGCCGCCGGCGCCGCAGCAGAAGCCGCGCTCCTTGTGGCGGTGCATCTCCTCGTTCCGCAGGCCCGGCACCTTGGCGATGATCTCGCGCGGCGGGGTGTAGACCTTGTTGTGGCGGCCCAGGTAGCAGGGGTCGTGGTAGGTGATCAGACCCTCGACCGGGGTGACGGGGGTGAGCTTGCCCTCGTCGACGAGGTGCTGGAGCAGCTGGGTGTGGTGGATGACCTCGTACTCGCCGCCCAGCTGGGGGTACTCGTTCGCGATGGTGTTGAAGCAGTGCGGGCAGGTCGCGACGATCTTCTTCGACGACTTCGGCTTCTTGGTCGACTCGTCTTCGTCGTCCTCACCGAAGGCGGCGTTGAGCGTCGCGACGTTCTCCGCGCCGAGCTGCTGGAAGAGGAACTCGTTGCCCAGGCGGCGCGGCGAGTCACCGGTGCACTTCTCGTCGCCGCCCATGATCGCGAACTTCACGCCGGCGATGTGCAGCAGCTCCGCGAAGGCCTTGGTGGTCTTCTTGGCGCGGTCCTCCAGGGCGCCGGCGCAGCCGACCCAGTAGAGGTACTCGACCTCGGTGAGGTCCTCGACGTCCTGGCCGACGACCGGGACCTCGAAGTCGACCTCCTTGGTCCAGGCCAGGCGCTGCTTCTTGGCCAGGCCCCAGGGGTTGCCCTTCTTCTCCAGGTTCTTGAGCATCGTGCCCGCCTCGCTGGGGAAGCTGGACTCGATCATGACCTGGTAGCGGCGCATGTCGACGATGTGGTCGATGTGCTCGATGTCGACCGGGCACTGCTCGACGCAGGCGCCGCAGGTGGTGCAGGACCACAGGACGTCCGGGTCGATGACGCCGTTCTCTTCGAGGGTGCCGATCAGCGGGCGCTCGGCCTCGGCCAGGGCGGACGCGGGGACGCCGGCGAGCTGCTCGGCGCTCGCCTTCTCGTTGCCCTCCTCGTCCTTGCCGCCGCCCGCGAGCAGGTACGGCGCCTTGGCGTGGGCGTGGTCGCGCAGCGACATGATCAGCAGCTTGGGCGACAGCGGCTTGCCGGTGTTCCAGGCGGGGCACTGCGACTGGCAGCGGCCGCACTCGGTGCAGGTGGAGAAGTCGAGCAGGCCCTTCCAGGAGAAGTGCTCGACCTGCGAGACGCCGAACTGGTCGTCCTCGCCCGGGTCCTCGAAGTCGATCGGCTTCCCGCCGGAGGTCATCGGCTGCAGGGCGCCCAGCGCCACGCCGCCGTCCGCCTCGCGCTTGAACCAGATGTTGGGGAAGGCCAGGAAGCGGTGCCAGGCCACACCCATGTCGGTCTTGAGGGAGACCGTGATCATCCAGATGAAGGACGTCGCGATCTTGAGACCGGCGAAGAAGTAGGTGAGGTTCTGGACCGTGCCCAGGCTCATGCCCTTGAACGCCACGACCAGCGGGTACGACACGAAGTACGCCGGCTCGTAGTGGTCGACGCCGTGCTGGGCGCCCTCCAGGGCGTGCAGCGTCACGATGCAGATGCCGACGATGAGGATGACGGTCTCGACGAAGTACGCCTGGCCGGTGTTGGAGCCGGCGAAGCGGGACTTGCGGCCCGCGTTGCCGGGGCGGCTCAGCTGGCGGACGACGATCAGGACGATGATGCCCAGGGTCGTCAGCGTGCCCATCGCCTCGACGTACATCTCCCACGGCAGCCAGTCGCCGAGGAACGGGATCAGCCAGTCGGCCTTGAAGAGCTGGCCGATGGCGTTGACGATCGTCAGCAGCAGGGTGAGGAAGCCCACCGCCACGAACCAGTGCGCGACGCCGACGACGCCCCAGCGGTTCATCCGGGTGTGGCCGACGAACTCCTTGGCCACCGTCACGGTCCGCTGGGCGGGGGCGTCGGTCCGGGTGCCGGCGGGCACCGGCTGGCCCAGTCGCATCTGGCGGTAGATCTGCAGGAGGGCGCGGCCGAACAGCGCCACGGCGACCGCGATGAGCACCAGCGACACGATGATCGCGGCGAGTTGCATGGGAGGCTCCTCGTACCTGCGAGAGCGGAAATTAGGAGAGGTCTACTAAGCGGTAACTTTTTGGGTCTGCCGCTGAGGTTACCCATTCTCCTCTGTGCCATGAAGCCGCCCGGCCGGTGATCTGCGTCGCCAAGGCAACCCTGCGTGCGGCCCGTACGCCGTTCGCCGCGCCGCCGGTGACGATAAGCGCCTGATAAAACTTGAGTGCCTCCGACTCAGGTCTGTTGACAGGTTTTCCTCCGTGCTGCACTCTTGAGCCTGTTCCACTCAAGTCAGCTGGAGGAATTGAAATGGCACGTGCGGTCGGCATCGACCTGGGCACGACGAACTCCGTCGTCAGTGTTCTCGAAGGCGGTGAGCCCACCGTCATCACCAACGCCGAGGGCGCCAGGACCACGCCGTCCGTTGTCGCCTTCGCCAAGAACGGCGAGGTGCTGGTCGGCGAGGTCGCCAAGCGTCAGGCGGTCACCAACGTCGACAGGACCATCCGGTCGGTCAAGCGCCACATGGGCACCGACTGGAAGATCGACATCGACGGCAAGGGCTTCAACCCGCAGCAGATGAGCGCCTTCATCCTGCAGAAGCTCAAGCGGGACGCCGAGGCGTACCTGGGCGAGAAGGTCGTCGACGCGGTCATCACCGTTCCGGCCTACTTCAACGACTCCGAGCGCCAGGCCACCAAGGAGGCCGGTGAGATCGCGGGCCTCAACGTCCTGCGCATCGTCAACGAGCCCACCGCGGCCGCCCTGGCCTACGGCCTGGAGAAGGACGACCAGACCATCCTGGTCTTCGACCTCGGTGGCGGCACCTTCGACGTCTCGCTGCTGGAGATCGGCGACGGCGTCGTCGAGGTGAAGGCCACCAACGGTGACAACCACCTCGGTGGTGACGACTGGGACCAGCGCGTCGTCGACTACCTGGTCAAGCAGTTCCAGAACGGCCACGGCGTCGACCTGTCCAAGGACAAGATGGCGCTCCAGCGCCTGCGCGAGGCCGCCGAGAAGGCGAAGATCGAGCTGTCGTCCTCCACCGAGACGACGATCAACCTTCCCTACATCACCGCCTCCGCCGAGGGCCCGCTGCACCTGGACGAGAAGCTCACGCGCTCGCAGTTCCAGCAGCTCACCTCGGACCTCCTGGACCGCTGCAAGACGCCGTTCCACAACGTGATCAAGGACGCGGGCATCAACCTGTCCGAGATCGACCACGTGGTCCTGGTCGGCGGCTCCACCCGTATGCCCGCCGTCGCCGAGCTCGTCAAGGAGCTGACCGGCGGCAAGGACGCCAACAAGGGCGTCAACCCGGACGAGGTCGTCGCCATCGGCGCCACCCTCCAGGCCGGTGTCCTCAAGGGCGAGGTCAAGGACGTCCTCCTGCTGGACGTCACCCCGCTGTCCCTCGGTATCGAGACCAAGGGCGGCATCATGACCAAGCTCATCGAGCGCAACACCACGATCCCGACCAAGCGGTCCGAGATCTTCACGACGGCCGAGGACAACCAGCCGTCCGTGCAGATCCAGGTCTACCAGGGCGAGCGCGAGATCGCGGCGTACAACAAGAAGCTCGGGATGTTCGAGCTGACCGGTCTGCCGCCGGCCCCCCGCGGGGTCCCGCAGATCGAGGTCTCCTTCGACATCGACGCCAACGGCATCATGCACGTGACCGCGAAGGACCTGGGCACGGGCAAGGAGCAGAAGATGACCGTCACCGGCGGCTCCTCGCTGCCGAAGGACGAGGTCGACCGGATGCGCCAGGAGGCCGAGCAGTACGCGGACGAGGACACCAAGCGCCGCGAGGCCGCCGAGACCCGCAACCAGGCCGAGCAGCTCGTCTACCAGACCGAGAAGTTCCTCAAGGACAACGAGGAGAAGGTCCCGGGCGAGGTCAAGACCGAGGTCGAGGAAGCCGTCACCGAGCTGAAGGAAAAGCTCAAGGGCGAGGACACCGCGGAGATCCGCACCGCCACCGAGAAGGTCGCGGCCGTCTCGCAGAAGCTGGGCCAGGCCATGTACGCCGACGCCCAGGGCGCGGCCGGTGCCGAGGGCGCCGCGGGTGCCGAGGGCGCCGGGCAGGCCCAGTCCGACGCCGCCGACGATGTCGTGGACGCCGAGATCGTCGACGACGAGAAGCCGAAGAAGGATGGTGCCGCGTGACGGAGGAGACCCCGGGCTTCGACGAGAAGCCCGACGTCCCTTCCGACGCCGCTCCCGAAGACGCGGCGCAGGCCGAGTCCGCCGACAAGGCGGGCTCGGCCCCGGCCGGGGACGTAACGGACGTAGCGCTCCAGGCGCAGCTGGACCAGGTGCGTACGGCGCTCAACGAGCGCACGGCGGACCTCCAGCGGCTCCAGGCGGAGTACCAGAACTACCGCCGTCGGGTGGAACGGGACCGGGTGACGGTCAAGGAGATCGCCGCGGCGAACCTCCTGTCCGAGCTGCTTCCCACCCTCGACGACGTCGGCCGTGCCCGTGAGCACGGCGAACTGGTCGGCGGCTTCAAGTCGGTGGCCGAATCGCTGGAGACCGTGGTCGCCAAGCTGGGTCTGCAGCAGTTCGGCAAGGAGGGCGAGCCCTTCGACCCGACGATCCACGAGGCGCTGATGCACTCGTACGCACCGGATGTCACCGAGACGACGTGCGTGGCGATCCTGCAGCCCGGGTATCGCATCGGTGAGCGAACGATCCGCCCCGCGCGGGTCGCCGTCGCCGAGCCGCAGCCGGGCGCGCAGAGCGCCAAGTCCGATGACGAGGTCAAGGGTGCCAAGGCTTCGGACGAGGAGAGCGGTGGCCCGGACGAGGGCTGACGTGAGGACAGACAGGGAATCCGCGCGGGAGGAGGGACGTCGGGGATGAGCACCAAGGACTTCGTCGAGAAGGACTACTACAAGGTCCTCGGCGTCCCGAAGGACGCCACCGAAGCGGAGATCAAGAAGGCGTACCGCAAGCTCGCCCGCGAGTTCCACCCGGACGCCAACAAGGGCGACGCCAAGGCCGAGGAGCGCTTCAAGGAGATCTCCGAGGCCAACGACGTCCTGGGCGACAGCAAGCGCCGCAAGGAGTACGACGAGGCGCGGGCGCTGTTCGGCAACGGCGGCTACCGGCCGGGCCCGGCCGGAGGCGGCGGCTCCTTCAACTTCGACCTGGGCGACCTCTTCGGGGGTGCCCAGGGACAGGGCGGGGGCGGCGGCTTCGGCGGCGGGCTCGGGGACGTCTTCGGCGGCCTGTTCAACCGCGGCGGCGCCGGGACACGCACCCACGCGCGCCGTGGCCAGGACATCGAGTCCGAGGTGACGCTCAGCTTCACCGAGGCGGTGGACGGGGCCACGGTCCCGCTGCGGATGTCCAGCCAGGCGCCGTGCAAGGCGTGTTCGGGCACCGGCGACAAGAACGGCACGCCGCGGGTCTGCCCGACCTGTGTCGGCACCGGCCAGGTCAGCCGGGGCGCGGGCGGCGGCTTCTCGCTCACCGACCCGTGCGCCGACTGCAAGGGCCGGGGCCTGATCGCCCAGGACCCCTGCGACGTCTGCAAGGGCAGCGGCCGGGCGACCAGCGCCCGCACGATGCAGGTCCGCATCCCCGCGGGCGTCTCCAACGGGCAGCGCATCCGGCTGCGCGGCAAGGGCGCTCCGGGCGAGCAGGGCGGCCCGGCGGGCGATCTGTACGTCGTCGTGCATGTCGACGCCCACCCGGTCTTCGGCCGCAAGGGCGACAACCTCACCGTCACGGTGCCGGTCACCTTCCCGGAGGCCGCTCTGGGCGGTGAGATCAAGGTGCCGACGCTGGGCGGCCCGCCGGTCACGCTGAAGCTGCCGGCCGGCACCCCCAACGGACGCACCATGCGCGCCCGCGGCAAGGGCGCGACCCGTAAGGACGGGACCCGGGGGGATCTGCTGGTCACCATAGAGGTGCTGGTCCCCGGTGACCTCAGCGACAAGGCGAGGGAGTCGCTGGAGTCCTATCGCGAGGCGACCGCGGGCACGGACCCGCGGGCGGAGCTGTTCCAGGCCGCGAAGGGAGCTTGAGATGGACAGCCGGGGCGGGCAGCGTCGTAACCCCTATGAACTGACCGATGAGTCGCCGGTGTACGTCATCTCCGTCGCGGCTCAGCTCTCCGGCCTGCATCCGCAGACCCTTCGGCAGTACGACCGGCTGGGGCTGGTCTCGCCCGACCGTACGGCCGGGCGGGGCCGCCGCTATTCGGCCCGGGACATCGAACTGCTCCGTACGGTGCAGCAGTTGTCCCAGGACGAGGGCATCAACCTCGCCGGCATCAAGCGCATCATCGAGCTGGAGAACCAGGTCACGGCGCTGCAGCAGCGGCTCGTCGAGCTGCAGGGCGCCCTGGAGGGCGCGGCCAGCGCGATGCAGCAGCGGGAGGCGGCGGTGCACGCCTCCTACCGGCGCGACCTGGTGCCGTATCAGGATGTGCAGCAGAGCAGCGCGCTGGTGGTGTGGCGGCCCAAGCGGCCGGAGTGATCCGGTCCGCCGGGGCGCGGACCGCCGGTGTGTGAGGTGGCGAAGGGCCGGGGAAACCCGGCCCTCGTCGCGTTTCCGGGCGCCGCCCGCCGCCGTGCGCGCCCTTCGCCCGGGGCCGCCCCGCTCGGCTCAGCAGCCGTTGTAGCCCGCCGTCGGCATCGACAGCCGGCGGTGCACCTGCGACTTCATCGCCAGGGTGTAGACGGGCTCGTCGAGGTCGGCGGTCTCCAGGCGTACGCCGGCCTCGGCGCAGCGTGCGGTGAACTCGGCGGTGCCGTCGATGGCGTTCTCCAGCGCCCGGCGGTTGGGCGCCACGAACACGTCCACCAGGCCCGCCGCGACGTCGCGCCACAGGGCGCTGTGGTCGGCCCGCAGGTGGTGCAGGCTGAGCTGGCAGGTCAGGTGGTAGTCACGGGCTGCCGCCCACTGTTTGCACATGTCGTGCTGGCTGCGGTCATCGACCAGGAACGGATCCTCGTCCAGCTCGGACAGCGGCATCAGGCAGGCGATCGCCGTGACTCGGACCGAGTTCATCGTGCCCTCCGGGGCGTGGCGACTGTGGGGGCGACGATACCCCCGCGGGTGGCCCGTGGAGGAGGGGCTGTACCGGGCGGCGAAGCGTAACCGCAGGCGTGGCAGATCTTCCAGCCGTCCTGATTGACGGCCAGTTGGCCGCCGCAGCGCGGGCAGAGCTCGGCGTGCGGGCGTCGCCGGGTGGGGGACGGACGGCGCGGAGCGGTCGTCACGATGCGCACTGCCGACGCCATGCGGCCTCCAGCTGCCGTCTTTTGCCTGGGGCAGGCCCGATGCCGTCCGTCGTTGCACGGAGCTGTTCGGTTCCCGTCGCTCTTGAGTACCAGGTGGACGGCCCCCGGCGGAGCGGAAGGGTCCGTTTTCGGCCAGGCGGCCGGCGGCCGGGCGGGAGAGCCGGCGGTCCGGCGGGCGCGGGGAGGCGGCGGGCCGGCGGCCGGAGGAATGCGGTGGTCCGCGCTCAGGCCCGCCCCATCGCCTTGGTCACCGCGATCTCGATCATGACGCGGTCGGGGTTGGGCGTCGGGGTCCGGCCGTAGCGCTCGGCGTACCGGCGCACCGCGTCGGCCACCGACTCGCTGTCCGTACGCACCCGTGCGATGCCCTCCAGCGTCGCCCAGCGGCCCTTGTCGACCTGGCACACGGCGACGGTGGCGCCGTCCGCCCCCGCGGCGACGATGTTCTTGACCTTGGCGCTGTCCTTGCGGGTGATGATCCGCGCGATCCGCTGCCCGGCGTCGTAGGTGACGCCCACGGGGACGACGTGCGGCGTCCCGTCGGTCCGCAGCGTGGTGAGCGTCGGCATCAGGTACTCGCCCCAGAAGGCGAGGTACTCCGGGCTGAGGGCGCTGAGGTCATGAGCCATGGGAGCAAGGGTAGGCCGGGGCCCGGGGGTCAGAGGAAGTCGGTGGTCTCCAGCTCGAAGGAGAAGGGGGCGGGGAGGGGGAGGGGTTTGCCGGCAGGGGCGGTGTTGTGCCCCGCGTAGTCGTCCCCGGAAGGGTCGCTGAACAGCGTGATCTCGGCCCTGCCCCGGTCCACGAGCAGGCAGAGCGGGATGCCGGCTCGGGCGTAGCAGTGCCGTTTGGCGACGCGGTCGCGCTCCGGATTGCTCGATGTCACCTCGACGACCATGGCGACTCCGTCGCTGGGCATCCAGGGGGCCGCGCCGCGGAACAGGCTGATCTCACTGGGCGCGACGGTGGCATCGGGGATCACATGATTCTTGGGGCACCTGCCGCCGCGAGGCATCTCCAGCCCCTTGTAGCCGGAGACGTCCATGTCCACCGCGGACCTTCGCATGATCTGCGAGAGCACCCTGCTGAAGCAGTGCTCGTGAGTGCCGTCCGTGGGCCGTGTCACAACGATCTCCCCCTCGATCAGCTCGGCTCGGAAGCCCAGGGGCGTTTCCAAGGCGAGGAAGTAATCCAGGAGGGTTTCTTCGTCGGTGGGCATAGGCGCGTGTGCCATAGCCGTCAGGCTGCACCTCCTCGTGGTCGAAGGCCAGTGTCACCGGGTGGTGTGGGCCGCGACGGCGCGTTGGACGGGATTACCTCGCACGAGTGAGCGAGGGTGGGGTCGGGCGGGGCTCCCGGAACAACCTTGAGTGGAATAGACTCAACTTATCGCACGTTGGCATGAGCAGGGTGGGTGCCGTACGGGCGTGTGGACGGGCCCGGACCGGGCCCGCAGAGGCTGTTGAGGACGAGTCGAGGAGGATCGCGAGGACGTGGACGCCGAGCTGACCAACAAGAGCCGGGAGGCGCTGAGCGCCGCCAATGAGCGGGCGGTGACCGCCGGGCATGCGGACATGACGTCCGCGCATCTCCTGCTCGCGCTGCTGGCCGGGCAGGACAACGAGAACATCATGGACCTGCTGTCCGCCGTGGAGGCGGACGCCGCCGTGCTGCGCAACGGCGCCGAGCGGCAGCTCGCCGGGCTGCCCAGCGTGCAGGGCTCGACGGTCGCGCCGCCGCAGCCCGACCGCGACCTGCTCGCCGCCATCGCCGACGCCACCCAGCGCGCCAAGGAGCTCGGTGACGCCTACGTCTCCACCGAGCACCTCCTCATCGGGATCGCCGCCAAGGGAGGGCGCACCGGTGAGCTGCTGGCCGACCAGGGCGCGAGCGCCAAGAAGCTGCTGGCCGCCTTCGAGGCGAGCCGGGGCGGCCAGCGGGTGACCAACGCCGACCCGGAGGGCACGTACAAGGCGCTGGAGAAGTTCGGTACGGACTTCACGGCGGCCGCCCGCGAGGGCAAGCTCGACCCGGTCATCGGCCGGGACCACGAGATCCGGCGCGTGGTGCAGGTGCTCTCCCGCCGGACCAAGAACAACCCGGTGCTGATCGGCGAGCCGGGCGTCGGCAAGACCGCCGTCGTCGAGGGGCTGGCCCAGCGGATCGTCAAGGGCGACGTGCCCGAGTCGCTGCGGGACAAGCGGCTGGTCGCGCTCGACCTCGGGGCGATGGTCGCGGGCGCGAAGTACCGCGGCGAGTTCGAGGAGCGGCTGAAGACCGTCCTGGCGGAGATCAAGTCCAGCGAGGGCCAGATCATCACCTTCATCGACGAGCTGCACACGGTCGTCGGCGCGGGCGCCGGCGGCGACTCCTCGATGGACGCCGGCAACATGCTCAAGCCGATGCTGGCCCGCGGCGAGCTGCGGATGGTCGGCGCGACGACGCTGGACGAGTACCGCGAGCGGATCGAGAAGGACCCGGCGCTGGAGCGGCGCTTCCAGCAGGTGCTGGTCGCCGAGCCGACCGTGGAGGACACGGTCGCGATCCTGCGCGGGCTCAAGGGCCGCTACGAGGCCCACCACAAGGTGCAGATCGCGGACTCCGCCCTGGTCGCCGCCGCCTCCCTCTCCGACCGCTACATCACCTCCCGCTTCCTGCCCGACAAGGCCATCGACCTGGTCGACGAGGCCGCCTCCCGCCTCCGTATGGAGATCGACTCCTCGCCCGTGGAGATCGACGAGCTCCAGCGCGCCGTGGACCGCCTCAAGATGGAGGAGCTGGCGCTGCGCAACGAGACCGACGCCGGCTCGCTGCAGCGCCTGGAGAAGCTGCGCAAGGACCTCGCCGACAAGGAGGAGGAGCTGCGCGGCCTGACCGCCCGCTGGGAGAAGGAGAAGGAGAGCCTCAACCGGGTCGGCGCGCTCAAGGAGCGGCTCGACGAGCTGCGCGGCCAGGCCGAGCGGGCCCAGCGCGACGGCGACTTCGACACCGCGTCCAAGCTGCTCTACGGCGAGATCCCGGGCGTCGAGCAGGCGCTGGAGGAGGCGGCCGCCGCCGAGGCCGAGCAGGAGGCGTCCAAGGAATCCATGGTCAAGGAGGAGGTCGGCCCCGACGACATCGCCGATGTGGTCGGCGCCTGGACCGGCATCCCGGCCGGCCGGCTGCTGGAGGGCGAGACCCAGAAGCTCCTGCGCATGGAGGAGGAGCTCGGCAAGCGCCTGATCGGCCAGACCGAGGCCGTCCGCTCCGTCTCCGACGCCGTACGCCGCACCCGCGCCGGCATCGCCGACCCGGACCGGCCCACCGGCTCCTTCCTCTTCCTCGGCCCGACCGGTGTCGGCAAGACCGAGCTGGCCAAGGCGCTCGCGGACTTCCTCTTCGACGACGAGCGGGCGATGGTCCGGATCGACATGTCGGAGTACGGCGAGAAGCACAGCGTCGCGCGGCTGGTCGGCGCGCCGCCCGGCTACGTCGGCTACGAGGAGGGCGGCCAGCTCACCGAGGCGGTCCGCCGCCGCCCGTACTCCGTCGTCCTGCTGGACGAGGTCGAGAAGGCGCACCACGACGTCTTCGACATCCTGCTCCAGGTCCTCGACGACGGCCGGCTCACCGACGGCCAGGGCCGCACGGTCGACTTCCGCAACACCATCCTCATCCTGACCTCCAACCTCGGCTCCACCTTCCTGATGGACCCGCTGCTCAAGGAGGAGCAGAAGAAGGAGAAGGTGCTGGAGACGGTCCGGGCCGCCTTCCGGCCCGAATTCCTCAACCGGCTCGACGACGTGGTGGTCTTCCACCCGCTCGGCACCGACCAGCTCCAGCGGATCGCCGCGATCCAGCTCGATCACCTGCAGCGCCGCCTCGGCGACCGCCGTCTGACCCTGGACGTCACCGACCGCGCCCTGACCTGGCTCGCCTGGCTCGGTCAGGAGCCGGTGATCGACGCCCCGGCGCCGGACCTGTCCTACGGCGCCCGGCCGCTGCGCCGGCTGGTCCAGACGGCCATCGGCGACCCGCTCGCCCGCGCCATCCTGGCGGGCGACGTGCTGGACGGGGACACCGTGCGGGTGGACGTGGACGGCGACCAGCTGTCGGTGGAGCCGGCCGGACGGACCGCGGGCTGACCGGCCCCGCGATCCGGGCGTACGGCTGCGCCGCCCGCCCCCGTCCGTGATCCTTTCCTTGACCGACACCTTGCCCGCATCCGCTCCGTCCCGGGTTGCCAGGACGGGGCGGATGTGGGGGAGGATGGCAGGGACCATACGAAGGGAATTCCACGGTGAGCATCGACCCGTCCTCGATTCCGAATTTCGGGGGCCAGCCCGAACCCGAGCCCTCGGGGCCTGAGGGCCCCGTCGTGCCTGACCAGGACCTGGTCAAGCAGCTCCTCGACCAGATGGAGCTGAAGTACGTCGTCGACGAGGAGGGTGACCTCGCCGCTCCGTGGGAGCAGTTCCGCACGTACTTCATGTTCCGGGGCGAGGAGGAGCAGCAGATCTTCTCCGTCCGTACGTTCTACGACCGTGCCCACGGCATCGACGACAAGTCGAAGCTGCTGGAGGCGATCGACGACTGGAACCGCCGGACGCTGTGGCCCAAGGCCTACACCCACACCCACGACGACGGCACGGTCCGTCTGATCGGTGAAGCATCGATGCTGATCGGCACCGGTGTCTCGCTCGAACACTTCGTGTCGAGCACGGTCAGCTGGGTGCGCGCCTCGATCGAATTCGACAAGTGGATCGTCGAGCAGCTCGGCCTCGAAGCCGAGATCGAAGGCGACTCCGACGAGAAGCCGGGCGACGACGAGGCCTGAGCCTCACACGCCGCCACCCCGGCTGCGCGGGCCCCGGAGCTTTCGGCTCCGGGGCCCGCGTCTGTCTGCGGTGGGGCGAGGGCCGGCGGTGCGGGGCGCGGCCCGCGCTTCGGCTCCGGACCCTGGGTGATTCCGCTCCCGGCCGGACTTGATCACTTTCGGTCGCGCATGGAACCGTACGGGGCACATCGCTCGTCCGTATACGCGGAGTTGAGCGGACGCGGAGCCAAGGGGGAGGCCGGCGGTGTCCATCGAACTGCCTGGTGAAGTCGTCTGGATCATGGAGTTGATGGGCCTGGAGTGGCCCGACATCGACGAGGACGAACTGCGGGCCTGGGGCGGGCACGTGCGGGAGTTCGGCCAGGGGTTGAAGGAGTCCCACGACGGGATGGACGGGGCTTTGAAGGGCCTCGCCGACGCCTATGAGGGCGCGTCCTACGACGCCTTGCTCAGCAAGTGGAACCAGGTCTCCGGCGAACACCACGTGGTCCTGGCCAATTGCTGCGAAGTGCTCGCCACGGCACTGGAGGCCGCGGCCGTCGGCGTGGTCGCGGCCAAGGGCGTCGTCATCGCCCAACTCGTCATCACCGCGGTCGAAATGGCGGCCGCGGCCGCCGCGACGGTGGCGACCCTCGGCATCGCGGCGGCCGCCGAGGCGGCGGCCATCGAGGTCGGCAAGCGCATCATCAGAGAGGTCATCCAGGAGATCGAGGACGTCCTCATCGCCGAACTCGTCTCCATGGCGATCGAACCTTTCCAGGCCGAGATCGAGAAGGCCGTCTCCGGTCTCGTCTTCAAGGGCGTCGACGCGGCGCTGGGTGCTGCGGGGGGTGCGGCATGAGCAAGGGGTTCCGGGCGCACCCGGACAATCTGGCGAAGGCGGCGAAGGACGCCCACGGGCATGCGGAGCGGGTGGAACGCCACAGCAGCAATCTGGACTCGAAAACGCGCGGCAGACTGCTCGGCAAGGGCAGGTTCGGGTTGGTCGTGGAGAAGGCGGTCCGCCCGATCATCGATTCCATGATCACCGACATGTCGAAGGCGATGGCCAGGGGGCACCGGTCGATCGGGCACGGGCTGGACATCACCAAGAAGAACATCGACGACGCCGAAGAGGCGATCCGCAAGAACATGCGGCGTCACCACGACGAGCGGGACGCGGTTCACCTGAAGCTCGGCCAGCGGGTGCTGGGCGAGGACGACCTTCGTGACAAGCACAAGAAGCGCGTTGGCGAGCGCGTCGATGACCTCCGCCGGCAGGGTCACGGCCCGCAGCGGCATCTCGATCCGACCGACGACATGCTGAAGGACCGGCTGGGCACACCGACCGGGCCCAAGGACGTGAACGGGGATCTGCTCAAAGACGACGACGGTAATCCGCGCATTGCCCGTCAAGGCGGCTATGTGCAGACCGAAAACAAGATCGACCCAGTGCACGGACCGAACGCCAAGGAGCGGTTGGGGGAGGACGCGCACCTGGATGCGGAGACGGGAAAGAAGCATAAGTGTGATTCCTTCTCCACGGCCTTTGGAGAGGGCCAAGGCGAAGCGTTTATGCATGCCGACGAGCACGCCAGGGGTAGAATTGACGGCGATCGAACGCGAATGCCCAACTCTAACAGGCATGAAGTCGTATTCTCGCCCGAAGATGCCTGGGGACCCGGCGATCACAGTCACAGGTTCCGCGGATTTTACATCGACCCCGACAATCCGATGAATCCCGATAAGAGCATCAACTATAAACCGGTGGACTTTCAGCAGGCGAAGATCAAGGCGATCTATGCACCGGATGGCAACGGTGGACATAAATTGGTGACCATGTTCCCGGAGCCGGTAAGAGTCTTTAACAGGTGAGGTGGGGATGTACTCCAGAAAATTCAGACCGTCGAGTATCCCGCATTTTTTCGCGGAGGTGGGCGGGGTCGGTAAATTCTTCAGGTCCTCCCTCAATATTGAGTTCATCGATGACGTTCCCGTTTACAAGTCGTACATCGTCCGAAACCCTAAATCGCCAGACGCCCGGAATCTGCGCGAGGCGTTGGAGTACTTGCTGCGTGAGCGGTCTGCCACCGTGGAGGACTGGTACGAGCTGACCAGGGTCAATTTCTGGCGCGATGACCTTCTGTACGCCTACCTGCAGGATCTCTACGACTACTTCTACGGTGACCGCAAGGAGCCACCGGAGTCCCCGGATGATGTCCCGCCTCCCGGCTACGAGGTCTGACGCCCCGTCGCGCCGCAGGTTGCTCGTGGGAAGATTGGCCACGCCCGATCGGCTCGAACTCTCGATGGACGGAGTCTCCGTTTCATGACAATGCGCGACGAACTGCCGCCCCGCACCGGCCCGTGGGCGAGCCGTTTCGACTCCGAGGAGGCCATGGTCCGGGCGGACGATGCCCTGCGTGAAGCGGCGCTGAAGAATCACGACCTCTCGCCGGTTCTGCCGTTCGAGGCGGTTTACGGAGAGGGCGAGAACTGCCTGGGAAAGGCCACGGCGATCACCATCGATCCCCGGCGGCCGTACAGTCCCAGCGGTGAAGTGAACTACGTCTACGCGGACTTCTCGACGCGCGGCCTGCTGTACGGGGTGTACCGGCCGGCGCGGGATCTGGAGCGCGAGGACGGGCCGGAGAACGACGCCGACCTGCGGAACACCACGCTCTACCCGTACCCGGGCGGCTACGAGGAAATAGACCCGGTCACCGTCTCGCTGGCCGATATCGGGCTGGACGTCCCCGGTGTCGACCGGCGCCTGGTGAACTTCTGCGCCGGAGTGCTCGGCGTCGAAGCCGTCGATGACCTCGGCATGCTGCGGGAGGTTTTCGACCTGGCCTGGCCCGACTATCAGGACACGATCCGGGCGGGGCTGCGGCACCTCGTGGCGAATGAGCCGCTGACGGTGGCGCAGTGGTTCGGGCTGACCTATGTGCAGTTCCCCGACCAGCGGGAACTGCGGGCCTATCTCGCGCAGGTCTACGCGTACCTCTTCGACGGCTTCGACGCCATGCCGGTCGCCCCTCAGTGACGCGCGGCCCGGAACGCGGGCCCGGGTCCCCGCCGCCCGAGGCGTACTGGACCTGACGGCGGGGGCTTGGGCCGGGGCGCGCTGCGGGGCCTCGGGTCAGAGCTTTTGCAGGCGGTTCGCTGCGTCCCGTAGGACGGACTCCTGTTTGCAGAAGGCGAAGCGGACGTAGGGGGCGCCCTGGTCCTTGTGGTCGTAGAAGACGGCGTTGGGGATGGCGACGACGCCGGCGCGTTCGGGGAGGGTGCGGCAGAAGGCGAAGCCGTCGTCGTGGCCGAGGGGGCGGATGTCGGTGGTGATGAAGTAGGTGCCGGAGGGGCTGAAGACGCCGAAGCCGGCCGCGGTCAGGCCGCGGGCCAGGACGTCGCGCTTGGCGCGCAGGTCGTCGCGCAGCCCGGTGTAGTAGCTGTCGGGGAGGGCGAGCGCCTCGGCGACGGCGTACTGGAACGGTCCGGCGGAGACGTAGGTGAGGAACTGCTTGGCGGAGCGGACGGCGCCGACCAGTTCGGGGGGCGCGGTGACCCAGCCGACCTTCCAGCCGGTGAAGGAGAAGGTCTTGCCCGCCGAGCCGATGGTGACGGTGCGCTCGCGCATCCCGGGGAACGACGCGAGGGGGATGTGCTCGCCCTCGAACACGAGGTGCTCGTAGACCTCGTCGGTGATGACGAGGAGGTCGCGCTCGCGGGCGAGGCGGGCGATCTCGGCGAGCTCCTCGCGGGTCAGCACGGTGCCGGTGGGGTTGTGCGGGGTGTTGAGGAGGATCAGGCGGGTGCGGTCGGTGACGGCGTCGCGCAGTTCGTCCAGGTCGAGGCGGTAGGTGCTGGACGCGGGGTCCGCGCGCAGGGTGACCGGGACGCGGCGGCCGCCCGCCAGCGCGATTCCGGCCGCGTACGAGTCGTAGTACGGCTCCAGCGCGATGACCTCGTCGCCCGGCTCCAGCAGGGCCAGCAGGGAGGCGGCGAGGGCCTCGGTGGCGCCCGCGGTGACCAGGACCTCGGTGTCGGGGTCGTAGGAGAGGCCGAGGTGTCCGTAGAAGCGCTGTTGGTGGGCGGCGACGGCGTGGCGCAGCTCGGGGACGCCGGGGCCGGGCGGGTACTGGTTGCCGCGGCCGTCGCGCAGCGCGCGCACCGCCGCCTCCCTGACCTCTTCGGGGCCGTCGGCGTCGGGGAAGCCCTGGCCGAGGTTGATGGAGCCGGTCCGTACGGCGAGTGCCGACATTTCGGCGAAGATCGTGGTGCCGAATTCGGCGAGGCGGCGGTTCAGCAGCGGTCGGTCCATGGGCGCCATCCTCCGCCGAACCTCTGGAGTTCCTCAACTGTGCTTTGAGACCGCCGGGCCAGGGCATCAGCCCCGCACCAAGGATGCGGACGGCCGTCGACGAGGACGGCCACCGGCGCGGGACGGCGCCGGAACGGCGCACCGGGCGCCGGACGGAGCGGGTGCCTCGCTTCGGGGGAAGAAAGGAATGTGAGGCAGATGGGGATCGTGATTTTCCTGGTGATCTGCGCGGCGGTGATCGGCCTGGTGGCCCTGGCCTCGCGGGGCGGCGCCGGCGGACGGGGTTCCGGCCGCGGCCTCGGCCGGAGCTCGGCCGGTGCGGGCGGCGCCAGCTGGTGGGCCGGTGGTGACGGCGGTTCGAGCCTGGGCGGTGGGCACCACGGTGGGCACCACGGCGGCGGGCACCACGGGGGCGGCGGCTGCGGCGGCGGTTCCTCATGTGGTGGCGGCGGCTGCGGCGGCGGTGGTGGCTGCGGTGGTGGCGGCGGCTCCTGAGCCGACGGTTGCGCCAACTCCACTGGCGCGAAAGGGCTGTTGCTGTGCGCATATGCGTCTGGCGGGTGCTGGTGAACGCATCAACACCCGCTGGACGCTTGGTCGTTGAACAGTTGAACTGCAAGGCCCCCGGGCGGATGGAAACCCGGAGAAGATGGGTAAAAGCGCTGTGGGCGGCAGGGCTTTCATGATTCCCTCTCCCTGGAGAATCCCCCACGTTCTCCGTTCCCGCGTGGGCACGAGCCGGCAGGCATTCGGACATTTCCAGGCCTTCAACGGGCGGGCCGGCCCACCATTCCACTGCGTGCTTGCGGAGCCGACCCATGCTCACCACTTTGCAGACGGCGTACACCGATACCCGTGCCTCCGATCTGGCCTGGGCGCTGGGCAGGGAACCCCTGCCGGCCCTCGCCGTGCTCGATCTCGAACTCCACGGCGCACAACTGCAGTTGAGGCTGCTCGGCGCCTCTCACCAGGTGCTTCTCGAAGAGGAGCGCGGCACTTGCTCCGAAACCGTCGCCTGTATGCCGGGCAGCAGCACGCCGCTGCCGCTGGGCGTGGCGAAGCAGCTCGGCGACTGGGAATACGAGTTCGCGGCCCATGTGGAGACGCTGTCGCGCGGCTCGTTCGCGGGGCGGGCGCAGGAACTGCTCGCGCTGGTGGCCGAGCATCCGCACGGCCTCGCCGGGACGTTCCCCGGTTCGCCGCACGCCTTCACCGCGATGCTGGCGCAGTGCCAGCAGGGGCAGGTGCGCTGGCGGACCTGGCACGCGTACCCCCAGGAGGGCCGGTTGGTGGCCACCCGTACCCGCGTGGGCGTACGGGCGGCGGTCGCGGCGGTCTAGTCGGGGCCGGCGAAGGGGACCGGTCCGGTCGGCGGGACGGTGTGGGGGCCTGGGCGGCGCGAGGGGCGTGCGGGCGGGTTGTGCGCCGGGGTGTGGATGTCCGGCGGGGCGTGGGTGGTGTGGAGTGTGCGGTCGGGGCGGCCGGCGGGGCGTGGAGATGTGCCGCGCGCCCCTCGCGAGGGCCGTGCCGCGACCGGCGCGTGCAGCGGGCAGACTGCACCCGTGTGAGTGACAGAGGGCCACGGAATCGTCACGTAGCGTTCACTTTATGATCGACCCGCCAGAGCCCGTCCTCACCGGCGTCCCCGGGCCGCCGGAGGCCATGACACCGGCGCGCCTGCCCGTGCCGGCCGGGCCCGGCCGGCTGCTCGTCCTCGCCGTCGTCTTCGTCTGCGCCGCCTGCGGCCTGGTCTACGAACTCGAACTGGTCGCGCTGGCCACCTACCTGGTCGGCGACTCCGTCACCCAGGCGTCGATCGTGCTGTCCGTCATGGTCTTCGCGATGGGCGTCGGCGCGCTGCTCGCCAAGCGGATGCGCTGCCGGGCGGCGGTCGGCTTCGGCGCGGTCGAGGCCGGCCTGGCGCTGGTCGGCGGCAGCTCCGCGATGGCGCTCTACGCCTGCTTCGCCTGGTTCGGCCAGTCCCGCTCCGCGCTCGTCGGCTTCTCCCTGGCCATCGGCATCCTGATCGGCGCCGAGGTGCCGCTGCTGATGACGCTGATCCAGCGGGTGCGCCGGCAGGACGCGGGCGGCGCGGTCGCCGACCTCTTCGCCGCCGACTACGTCGGCGCGCTCGTCGGGGGCCTGGCCTTCCCCTTCCTGCTGCTGCCGGGCTTCGGCCAGCTGACCGGTGCCCTGCTCACCGGCGGGGTCAACGCGGTGGCCGGCGCCGTGCTGGTGCTGTGGCTCTTCCGCGACGATCTGAGCGCCCGCGCCCGCTGGACGCTGCTGGCCGCCAATGCCGTGGTCCTCGCGCTGCTGGCCGCGGGGGTGCTGCTGGCCGCGCCGTTCGAACGGGCCGCGCGGCAGGCGGTGTACGGCTCCTCGGCGCGGGTCGCGGTGCAGACCGGCATCCAGGAGGTGGTGATGACCGGCGGCACGGGCGCCGGAGGCGGTGCGGGGCGGGGGAGGAAAGGTTTAGGCGGACCGCTGGCGCTCTATCTGGACGGCCGGCTCCGGGTCAGCGCGGAGACCGAGTACCGCTACCACGAGGCGCTGGTGCATCCGGCGATGGCGGGCGGGCCGCACGGCCGGGTGCTGGTCCTCGGCGGCGGCGACGGCCTCGCGGTGCGCGAGATCCTGCGCCACCGCGCGGTCCGCTCGGTCACCGTCGTCGAACTCGACCCCGGTGTCCTGCGGCTCGCGCGCACCGACCCCGGTCTCTCCCGCCTCAACCACCACTCGCTCCTCGATCCACGGGTGCGGGTGGTGACCGCCGACGCCTTCGACTGGCTGCGGCAGCAGGGCCTGCGCGGCCGCGGCCGGCGGGAGGCGCCGTACGACGTCATCGTCTCCGACCTCCCCGACCCGGGCATCGCCGCGAGCACCAAGCTCTACTCGCAGGAGTTCTACGGCCTCGCGGGACGCATGCTGGCGCCCGAGGGGCGGCTGGTGGTGCACGCCGGGCCGCCGGTCGAACGGGCGCGTCTGTACTGGACGGTGGACGCGACGGTCCGGTCGGTGGGCCTGGAGACGGTGCCGTACCGCCTGGCCGGCCGGCCCGCGTCGTTCTACGGCGGCCCGGACCGCGCGGCCCGTCCCCTTCCGCCGGTGGACGCCGAGGTGCCCGCCGCCGCGCCGTTGGCCGGCGGGGGCCGCTACTGGGGCTTCGTGCTGGCCGCCCGGCACCGCCCGCGGTTCGGCCTGGCGTCCGATGCGCCGCCGCCGGCCGGTCTCACCCGCGCGGAGCTGCAGGCCGGCCGGCGTGGGGAGGCCCGCGACCGGATGTCCGGGCTGCCGCCGTCGACGCTGATACATCCGCGCTATCTCGGCTGATCCGTGCGGCCTCGACCGGGCGGGCCGGTGCGGGGGGCCGGTGCAGCGCGGGGCCGGGGTTGCCGCGCAGAAAGTCTGTGTGCGCGGGCACGGGGTGCGGGGGCGCTGGGTAGGCTCCTATGCCATGGAGCATGAGGTGTACGTTCCGTTTCCCGTCGGGACCGTGCGGCAGGCGCTGACCGAGCCGGAGCGGGTGGCGCGCTGTGTCCCGGGAGTCCAGCTCGACGCCGACGCGGCCCCCCGGACGCCGGCCGGCCGGCTGCGGCTGCGTGTCGGAAGCTCCACCATCACCTACCGCGGGACGCTGACGGTCGGCGCGGCCGCGGACGACGGACCGGACGACGACGGCGCCGCGGTGACCGTCGAGGCGAAGGGCACCGAGGTACGGGGCGACGGATCGGTCACGGTGACCCTGGCCGTACGCCTCTCCCCGGCCACCGAGCCCGGCCCCGGTACGACGCTGGCCTGCTCCGGCACGGTCCACGGCGACGGCCGGATCGCCGAGGCCGGCGACCAGTCCGCCGCCTCCGCCGGCCGCCGGCTGCTCGACCGCTTCGCGGACAACCTCGCGGCCGACCTGCGCCGGCGGCCGACGGCCGGGCAGGCCGGCGAGGACACCACGGACGGCGGTCCGGCGGAGAGCGGTCCGGCGGATGGTGCGGCCGGTGCCTCCGGGCCGGATGCGGCCGACGACGGGGCGACGCCGGCGACTCCGGGCCGCGACGCGGACGCGGAAGCAGCGGCGGACGGCGACGGGGCCGAGGGCGTCGAGGACCTCGGTGCGGGCGACGCCGGGGACGCGTTCCACGCGGCGCGTGCCCCGCACCCCGAGCACGCCTACGGCCATGACGCGGACGGCCTCGCCCCCGCCGAGGCCGCGCACGCCCGCCGGACGATGATCGGGCGCAGCGCGGAGGAGGTCGATCACGCGCCGCCGCGCGGACGGTACGCGCCGGTGCCCGCGCCCGAGCCGGGCGGCACCTCGGCGGCCCTGCGCTGGGCGGCGCCCGCCGCCGCGGTGGTGCTGGCGTCCGCCGTGGTCGTCGGCCGGGTGCTGCGCCGGCGGCGCTGACCCCGCAGGCCGCCGGCCGCCCGCGCCCCGTCCCGGCGTCCCGCGCCGGGCGCCGGCGCACCGTTAGGGTCGGTCCCGTGAGTACCGACGAGACCACGCAGAGCGCAGCGTCCGCACCGGCGTCCCCCGGCGTACGACTGGCCGCGGGGGACACCGAAGTGACCGTCCGTCCGGACAACGGCTGCCGGATCGCCGGCCTGCGCGTCGGCGGTACGGAGCTGCTGCGGCAGGGCGACAAGTACGGCTGTTTCCCGATGGTCCCGTGGTGCGGCCGGATCGCGCACGGGCAGTTCCGCAACGGGGGCGAGCTGCACCAGATGCCGCTCAACGCCGCGCCGCACGCCATCCACGGCACCGGCCGCGACCTGCGCTGGCGGACCGCGCGGGCGAGCGCGACGGAAGCGGTCTTCACCTACGATCTCGCCGATCCGGCGGCGCCCTGGCCGTATCCCGGGCGGGTGACCCAGCTCGTGGAGCTGGCCGCGGACGGCGGCTCGCTCACCCTCACCCTGTGCGTCGAGGCGACCGGCGACTCGTTCCCGGCGCAGGCCGGATGGCACCCCTGGTTCCTGCGGAACCTCGGCGAGGGGGGCGAGGACGTCCGTCTCGACTTCACCCCCGAGTGGCAGGAGGAGCGGGGCGACGACCACCTCCCGACCGGCCGGCGCATTCCGCCGCGGCCGGGGCCCTGGGACGACTGCTTCGGGATGCCGCAAGGGGTCGGTGCCACCCTCACCTGGCCGGGCCGGCTGGAGCTGGCGGTCGCCAGCCGCGCCGAGTGGGCCGTGGTCTACGACGAGCAGGAGGCCGCGGTCTGTGTCGAGCCGCAGTCCGGCCCGCCGAACGGTCTCAACACCCTGCCGCGCCTGGTCACCCCCATCGACCCGCTGGAGATCTCCATGACCTGGAGCTGGCGGAGCCCGGCGGGGGACACCGCCTGAGGGCCGCCTCGTGCGCCTGCGGGGGCCTGCCGGGCAGCCCGTAAGCTCGTGCGCATGAGTGACGACGTGCGCGGCGAGCTGCTGCAGCAGATCAAGGACAAGGCCGTGGTGCACGGCAAGGTGACGCTTTCCTCCGGCAAGGAGGCCGACTACTACATCGACCTGCGCCGGATCACCCTGGACGGCCAGGCCGCGCCGCTGGTCGGCCGGCTGATGCTGGAGCTGACCGCCGATCTCGACTACGACGCGGTCGGCGGGCTGACGCTCGGTGCCGACCCGGTCGCGACCTCGATGTTGCACGCCTCCGCCGCGCGCGGCGGCCGGCTGGACGCCTTCGTGGTCCGCAAGGCGCAGAAGGCGCACGGTATGCAGCGCCGTATCGAGGGTCCGGACATCGCGGGCCGCCGGGTCCTGATCGTCGAGGACACCTCCACCACCGGTGGCTCCCCGCTGACCGCCGTCGAGGCGGCGCGCGAGGCGGGCGCCGAGGTCGTGGCGGTGGCGACGATCGTGGACCGGGGTGCCGCGTCGGCCATCGCGGACGCCGGGCTCCCCTATCTCACCGGCTACCAGCTCGGCGACCTCGGCCTCGGCTGACCTCGGGGGCCGACGGGCCGACGGGCCGACGGGGCGACGGACCGATGGGCCGCGCGGAATCGGGAAAGCGGCGCTGAACTGCGGCTTTGCCGAGGGGCGGCTGGTTTCACGTGAAACCGGCCGCCCACACTGCGGGACGGCCGGGCGCGGAATGTGGAGCAATTCGCCGAGTCTGGGAAGATGTGCTCGGCGAAGTCCTCGCCCCCTGGTCAGGGCCAAGAAAAGCACACCCGCATACCTGAAGGAGCGGACAGATGCCCATCGCAACCCCCGAGGTCTACAACGAGATGCTTGACCGGGCGAAGGCAGGAAAGTTCGCCTACCCGGCCATCAACGTCACCTCGACGCAGACGCTGCACGCCGCGCTGCGTGGGTTCGCCGAGGCGCAGAGCGACGGCATCATCCAGATCTCCACCGGTGGTGCGGAGTTCCTGGGCGGCCAGTACAACAAGGACATGGTGACCGGCGCCGTCGCGCTCGCCGAGTTCGCACACGTCGTCGCCGAGAAGTACGACGTCACCGTCGCGCTGCACACCGACCACTGCCCCAAGGACAAGCTCGACGGCTACGTCCGTCCGCTGCTGGACATCTCCGCGGAGCGCGTCGCCAAGGGCCAGAACCCGCTGTTCCAGTCCCACATGTGGGACGGCTCGGCCGAGAACCTGGCCGACAACCTGGCCATCGGCCAGGAGCTGCTCGCCAAGGCCGCCGCCGCCAAGATCATCCTTGAGGTCGAGATCACCCCGACCGGTGGCGAGGAGGACGGCGTCACCCACGAGATCAACGACGAGCTCTACACCACGGTCGACGACGCGCTGCGCACCGCCGAGGCGCTGGGCCTGGGGGAGAAGGGCCGCTACCTGCTCGCCGCCTCCTTCGGCAACGTCCACGGCGTCTACAAGCCGGGCAACGTCGTGCTCCGCCCCGAGCTGCTGAAGGACCTGCAGGAGGGCGTCGGCGCCAAGTACGGCAAGACCGCCCCCTTCGACTTCGTCTTCCACGGCGGCTCCGGCTCCACCCCGGAGGAGATCGCCACCGCGCTGGAGAACGGCGTGGTCAAGATGAACCTGGACACCGACACCCAGTACGCCTTCTCCCGCCCGGTCGCGGACCACATGTTCCGCAACTACGACGGCGTGCTGAAGGTCGACGGCGAGGTCGGCAACAAGAAGGCCTACGACCCGCGCAGCTGGGGCAAGCTCGCCGAGGCCGGGATGGCCCAGCGGGTCGCCCAGGCCTGCGAGAACCTGCGCTCCACCGGCACCAAGATCAAGTAACCGCGGGCCGGCCGCCCGGCCGGCTCCGTTGGGCAGAAGGCTCCGCATCCCCGGGATGCGGAGCCTTCCGCGTGCCCGGGGCCGTCGGCGCGTGCCCGGACCCGTGGGTCGCCGGATGCCTCAGGGCGGGCGAGCGGCTGCGGATGCGGGCATGCTCGCGGTATGAGCGAACCGCGCGCGCCCGGCGGGGTCCGGCTGGCCTCGGCACAGGGACGGTGGGTGCTGGCGACGGCCGTGCTGGGGTCAGGCATGGCGATGCTCGACAGCACCGTCGTCAATGTCGCCCTGCCCAGGATCGGCGAGGACCTCAACGCGGATCTGGCGGTCCTGCAGTGGACCGTCACCGCCTACATGCTCACCCTCTCCTCGCTGATCCTGCTGGGCGGCGCCCTCGGCGACCGCTTCGGCCGCCGGCGGGTGTTCGTCATCGGGGTGGTGTGGTTCGCCGCGGCCTCGCTGCTGTGCGGGCTCGCGCCGGACGACGGGGTGCTGATCGCGGCCCGCGCGCTGCAGGGCGTCGGCGGGGCGCTGCTGACCCCCGGTTCGCTGGCCCTGATCCAGGCCGTCTTCCACCCCGACGACCGGGCGCGGGCGGTCGGCGCCTGGTCGGGGCTGGGCGGGGTGGCCGCGGCGGTCGGCCCGTTCATCGGGGGCTGGCTGGTGGACGGCGCCGGGTGGCGCTGGGTGTTCTTCCTGAACGTGCCGCTGGCGGCGGTGTGCGTTCCGGTGGCGCTGCGGCACGTCCCCGAGACCCGGGAGCGTGACGCCCGCGAGCGCGGCGGCTTCGATGTGCGGGGCGCGGTGCTGGGGGCGCTGGCGCTGGCCGGGGTGACCTATGCGCTGATCGCCGCGCCGGGCGGGGGCGCCGGGGCCGGCGTGCTCGTGCCCGCGGTGGCCGGGGTGCTGCTCGGGGTGCTCTTCGTCCACGTCGAGCGGCGGAGCCCGGACCCGATGCTGCCGCCGGCCATCTTCGGCATCCGGCTGTTCTCGGCGGTCAACGCCGTGACGGTGTGCGTCTACGCCGCGTTCGGCGGGTTCTTCTTCCTGGCCGTGCTCCAGCTCCAGGTCGTGGTCGGGTACTCGGCGCTGCAGGCCGGTACCGCGCTGCTGCCCACCACGCTGCTGATGCTGCTGCTGTCGGCCCGCTCCGGGCAGCTGGGGCAGCGCATCGGGCCGCGCGTTCCGCTCACCGTCGGCCCGCTGCTGTGTGCCGGCGGGATGCTGCTGATGCTGCGGGTCGGCCGGGGCGCCTCGTACGTCACCGACGTGCTGCCCGCGCTGGTGGTGCTGGGCGCGGGGATGGTGACGCTGGTCGCGCCGCTCACCTCGACCGTGCTGGCGTCGGTGGACGTGGACCGGGCGGGCCTGGCCAGCGGCATCAACAACGCGGCGGCGCGGGCGGCGAGCCTGATGGCGGTGGCCGCGCTGCCACTGCTGGCGGGCATCGGCCCGGAGGCATACCGGTCGGCGGCCGAGTTCGGCGCGGCCTTCCGGCGGGCCATGCCGCTGTGCGCGGGCATCCTGGTGATCGGCGCGCTGATCGCCCTGCTGACCGTGCGCACCAACGTCCTGCGCCCCGAGGCGGGCGCCGAGGAGCCGTGCCACGCGGAGACGACCTACCACTGCGGGGTGAGCGCGCCGCCGCTGGACCCGGGCGAGGCCACGGCCCCCAGGCCGGTGCTGCCGCCGCCGGGAGGCAGGGGACCGGGGCGGCCGGCCGAGGGGACCTGAGGGGCCGCGGTGGCCTCCGGGGGAGCGGCCGGCGGCGGGGAAGAAGCCCGCGCGACCGGGCCCGAGGGTCTCCGAGCCCCCCGAGATCCCCGCGGGCCCTGGTGGGGGCGGTCGCCGGCCCGTGTCCGCCGCCCGTCCCGCCGTACCACCGGGCGCATGATCCCGGCTGCCCCCCACCCGTCCCGCACGACCAGGCAGACTGGGAACCATGGCCATTCACGAGAACCTGCTCGGGGGACCGCCCCCGACCCATCTGCCCGACGACCCCGAGCCGCGCGAGCTGCTCGCCGCCGGCACGGCGCCGTCCGACGTCGCCGCGAAGTACCCGACCTCCTCCCTGGCCTGGGCCCAGCTCGCGGACGACGCCTTCGAACAGGGCCGGGTCGTCGAGTCGTACGCCTACGCCCGCACCGGCTACCACCGCGGGCTGGACGCGCTGCGCCGGGCCGGCTGGAAGGGCCACGGCCCGGTGCCCTTCGAGCACGAGCCCAACCGCGGCTTCCTGCGGGCGCTGCACGCCCTCGCCCGCGCCGCCCAGGCGATCGGCGAGCAGGAGGAGTACGAGCGCTGCGCGGCCTTCCTGCGGGACTCCTCGCCGACCGCGGCCGACACCCTCACCTGAGGCGTCACCGGTTCTCCCCGCGCCGGGGCGGGACCGACGGGCCGGCCGCGTGCTCTCGCGGTCGGCCCTTGCGCGCTCGCCCGCGGGCACGGATGATTTCCAGTGGGCCGGGTCATCCCGCGCCCGAGGGGACCGGGGCTCCCGAGCCGACGAGGAAGGGGCGGACCGCTACCCGGTAGTTCGCACTTGAGGAGTCCCTCATGTCGCAGCCGTCTCCCGTCGGCCCCGTCGAG
The DNA here is from genome assembly GCF_019933235.1 of Streptomyces angustmyceticus. NCBI lineage: Bacteria > Bacillati > Actinomycetota > Actinomycetes > Kitasatosporales > Streptomycetaceae > Streptomyces > Streptomyces angustmyceticus. Next base: position 4,273,283 of record NZ_CP082945.1, read on the forward strand.
AGCATGCCGACCGCCCCCGCGCCGGGCCTCGCACCGGCCGCCGAGCCCGACCCGCCGTTCGCCCCGGACCTCAGCATCGGCAGCAGCAGTACGACCCCGTACGAGGACTACGTCCAGGCGGACGTCCTCACCCACCTGCAGCACCCGCTCTCCGACGACCCCGGCGAGATGGTCTTCCTGGTCACCACCCAGGTCATGGAGCTGTGGTTCACGGTCATCGTCCATGAGTGGAGCACCGCCGCCGAGGCGCTGCGCCGCGACGACCTGCCGGTGGCGATGGCGGCGCTGGGCCGCTCCATCCACGAGCTGGAGGCGCTGAACGCCGCCTGGAAGCCGCTCGCCCGGCTGACGCCCGCGCAGTTCAACTCCTACCGCAGCGCGCTCGGCGAGGGCTCCGGCTTCCAGTCGGCGATGTACCGGCGGCTGGAGTTCCTGCTGGGCGAGAAGTCCGCGTCGATGCTGGTGCCGCACCGCGGCGCCCCGCGCGAGCACGCCGAACTCGAAAAGGCCCTCCAGGAGCCGAGCCTGTGGGACGAGGTGCTGCGGCTGCTGGCCCGCCGCGGCCACGCCGTGCCCGAGGCCGTGCTCCGGCGGGACCCGGCGCTGCGCTACGAGGCGGACCCGGCCGTGGAGGAGGTCTGGTCCGCGGTCTACGCCGGGTCGCAGGAGTCCGACCTCGTCCGGCTCGGCGAGGTGCTGACCGATGTCGCCGAGCTGGTCTGGCGCTGGCGCAACGACCATCTGGTCGCGACCCGGCGGGCCATGGGCGCGAAGGTGGGGACCGCCGGCTCCGCGGGGGTGGCCTGGCTGGAGAAGCGGGCCCGCAAGAACGTCTTCCCCGAGCTGTGGACGGCGCGCAGCCATGTCTGAGACCCCCGGGTTCCCCGCCGGCGCCGGCTCGCACGAGCCCTCCGGGGCCCGCCGACTGGCCGCCCGCGCCGCCGCCCTGGACGCCGCCGACCCGCTCGCCGCGGTCCGCGACCGCTTCGTCCTGGACGCCGCGCCCGACCACGCCTCCGGCGACGCCGCCGTCTACCTCGACGGCAACTCCCTGGGCGCGCTGCCCCGTACGGTCGCCGGCCGGGTCGCCGATGTCATCGCCCGCGAGTGGGGCGAGCTGCGCATCCGGTCCTGGACCGAATCGAGCTGGTGGACCGCGCCCGAGCGGGTCGGCGACAAGATCGCCCCGCTGATCGGGGCGGCACCGGGCCAGGTGGTGGTCGGCGACTCGACCAGCGTCAACCTCTTCAAGGCCGTGGTCGGCGGCGTCCGGATGGCCGGCAAGGGCTGTACGGAGATCCTCGTCGACGCCACGACCTTCCCCACCGACGGCTACATCGCCCGCTCGGCGGCCCGGATGACGGGCCTGGCGGTGCGCCCGGTCGAGCCCGCGCGGATAGCCGACGAGGTCACCGAGCGGACGGCGCTGGCGCTGGTCAACCACGTCGACTACCGCACCGGCCGGCTCAACGACCTGCCCGGCATCACCCACGCCCTGCACTCCGCGGGCGCGCTCGCCGTCTGGGACCTGTGCCACAGCGCCGGCGCCCTGCCGGTCGGCCTCGACGCGCACCACGTCGACCTCGCCGTCGGCTGCACGTACAAGTACCTCAACGGCGGCCCGGGGGCGCCCGCCTTCCTCTACGTCCGCGAGAGCCTCCAGGAGCGGTTCGAGTCGCCTCTGCCGGGCTGGAACTCGCACGCCGACCCGTTCGCCATGGACCCCGCCTACGCCCCCGCCGAGGGCATCGCGCGCGGCCGGGTCGGCACCCCCGACATCCTGTCGCTGCTCGCGCTGGAGGCGGCGCTGGAGGTCTGGGACGGGGTGTCCGTCGACGCCGTCCGCACCAAGAGCCTGGCGCTGACCGACTTCTTCCTGGAGTGCGTGGGCGCCTATGTGCCGCCGGACCGGGCCCGCTCCGTCACGCCGTACGACCACCGGCGGCGCGGCAGCCAGGTGTCGCTGGAGTGCTCTCCCAAGCTCTCCGCCTCGGCCGAGCAGCAGGGCACCCCGACCGCCGGCGAGGTGATGGACGAGCTGATCCGGCGCGGGGTGGTCGGCGACTTCCGCCGGCCCGACGTGCTGCGCTTCGGCTTCACCCCGCTCTACACCTCCTTCGCGGACGCGGAGCGCGCGGCCCGGGTGCTCGGCGAGGTGCTGGGGGCGCTGCCCGAGGTCGGGACCGGGGCGGCCGGGACCGGCGGGTGAGCGCCGCGGACGAGGAGGCGGCGCTGCTGGGGCTCGCCCCGGTGGCGCCGGACCGGACGGTGGCGTACGGGCCGCATCCGGACCAGCTCGTCGACCTGTACGTGCCGCGGGCGGTCGGCGGCGCACCGACGGCGCCGGCCGGTCCGCGGGTCGTCCTCCTGCACGGCGGCTTCTGGCGCGCGGCGTACGACCGCCGCCATCTGTCGCCGCTCGCCGCCGCCCTCGCCGCGCGGGGCCTGCCGGTCGCGCTCGCCGAGTACCGCAGGGTCGGGGCGGGCGGCGGGGCGCCCGCGACGTTCGAGGACGTCGCGGCGGGTCTCGCGGCGGCGGTGCGCGCGCTGCCCGGGGACGGGGCGCCGGTCCTGGCGGGGCACTCCGCGGGCGGCCACCTCGCGCTGCTCGCCGCCGCCGGACCCGGCGCCCCCGTGAGCCGGGTCCTGGCCGTCTCGCCGGTCGCCGACCTCGCCCGCGCCCATGCGCTGGGCCTGAGCGGCGGCGCGGTCGCCGAGCTGCTCGGCGACGGGACCGGCCTCGCGGAGCGCCTCGCCGCGGCCGACCCGGCGCGCCGTCCGCCGTCCGCGGTCCCGGTCACGATCCTGCACGGCACCGACGACGGGGACGTCCCCCTGGAACTCTCCCGCCGCTACGCCGCGCACCGCCCCGGCACGGAGCTGCACGAGCTGCCCGGCGTCGGTCACTACGCCCCCGTCACCCCCGGCAGCCCCAGCTGTCACACGCTGTTCCGTCACCTGCTCGCACCCCGTAGTACTTGAGGCGGACACCGGCAGATCCCCACTGATGGGGACGCCCTGAGGGGCTGCCGTTGCTTACCTTTGTCAGCGTGAACGAGACGACCCAGACGCAGAACACGCTGCGCTCGGAGGCCCGGATAGCCCACGGCGGGCTCCACCGGCTGCGCCAGGACCTGTTCGTCGGCGCCTTCGCCTTCCGCCCGATGCCGCCGCTGGAGGACGCCAAGGTGTCCCGCTGGGTGCCGTGGCTCCCGGAGCGGCTGCGGTACTGGGCGCGCTGGCTGCCGCACTTCGCCGTCGGCTTCTTCGCGGTCTGCGTCTTCCTGGCGACGCTCGCCGACAACGACGGTGGCGGCGTGCGGGCCCTGCTGGCCACCGGCTTCGGCGCGGTGGTCGCCGCAGGACCGCTGCTCACCCTCTTCCGCCCGGTGGGCGCCTACTGGCTGTCGCTGTGCGCGTTCGTGGTGTCGGTGGTCGTCCATATGGGCTTCTCGTCCCCGTTCAGCAGCATCTTCGGGGACCTGGCCTTCCCCGCGCACCTCGCCGTGATGGTCCTCGTGGTGCTGCGCACCCGGCCCCGGCTGGCCATCGAGATGTGGCTGGTCACCTTCGCCACGGCGGCTGTGCTGACGGCGCTGCTCGGGAGGGACCCGGGCGATCTGCCGCCGGTCGCGGTGTTCTGCGGCGTGGTGCTGGTCTCCGCCGCCGCGGTCCGCGCCTGGCGCGAGGAGCGCCGGCAGGTCGTCGAGACGCAGACCGTCACGGCCGAGGAGCGCTCCCGGCGCACGCTGCTGGAGGAGCGCGCCCTGATCGCCCGAGAGCTGCACGACGTGGTCGCCCACCACATGTCCGTGATCGCCATCCAGGCCGAGGCCGCGCCCTACCGCGTCAAGGACACCCCGCCCGAACTCGCCACCTCCTTCTCGACGATCCGGGAGAACGCCGTCGCCGCGCTCGCCGAGCTGCGCCGCATCCTCGGCGTGGTCCGCTCCGAGGACCCGGACGCCTTCGTCGAGCACGACCCGGAGGCCCCGCAGCCGACGCTGGCCGGCCTCGACGCGCTGTACGAGAGCCTGCGCAGCACGGGGCTGACCGTCGAGTCCGTGATCACCGGCGCGCCGCGGCCGCTGCCGCAGGGCGTCGAGCTGTCCGCGTACCGGATCGTGCAGGAGGCGCTGAGCAACGCGCTGCGGCACTCGCCGGGCGCCGATGCCCGGGTCGAGATCTCCTACGTACTGGGCGGGCTGGGCGTCCGGATCGTCAACGGACCGCCGAGCCGGCTGGCCAAACCGTCCCCGGGCGCGGGGCACGGTGTCCTGGGGATGCGCGAGCGGGTACAGATGCTGGGCGGCGAGATGACCGCCGACCACACCGAGGACGGCGGCTTCGAGGTCGCCGCGTTCATCCCCGTGTCGCACACGGCGGGCGAGACCACTGCGGGGGGCAGGGCATGATCCGGGTACTGATCGTCGACGACCAGGTGATGGTCCGCGAGGGCTTCTCCGTCCTGCTCAACGCCATGCCGGACATCGAGGTCGTCGGGGAGGCGGTGGACGGCCGCCAGGCGGTGCACAAGGTCGGGGTGCTCAAGCCCGATGTCGTCCTGATGGACATCCGGATGCCGGAGATGAACGGCCTGGAGGCCACCCGCGAGATCGTGGCCGCCGACGCGGACGCCAAGGTGCTGGTGCTGACCACCTTCGACCTGGACGAGTACGTCTACCAGGCGCTGCGCTCCGGGGCCAGCGGCTTCCTCCTCAAGGACGCCTCGGCCGGCCAGCTCGCCGACGGCGTGCGCATCGTCGCGTCCGGCGAGGCGCTGCTCGCCCCCACCGTCACCAAGCGCCTGATCTCCGAGTTCTCCCGGCTGGGCACGCCCCGCGCCCCCGCCCAGGAGCGGATCGCCGACCTCACCGAGCGCGAGACCGAGGTGCTGGTGCTGGTGGCCCAGGGCCTGTCGAACGGCGAGATCGCCGAGCATCTCGTCGTCGCCGAGTCCACGGTCAAGACCCATGTCAGCCGCATCCTGGTGAAGCTGGGGCTGCGCGACCGCACCCAGGCGGCGGTGTTCGCGTACGAGGCGCGGCTGGTGACGCCGGGGGGCTGAGGCCGCCGCCCGCGGACCGCCGGCGGCCGGGTCCCGGCCGCCGGCCCGTGCCCCCGCCCTACGGCTGGGGCACCTCCCGCACCAGCTTCGACGTCCACGGGCACCAGACCAGTCCGGGCAGGAAGGCGCCGCCGGCCTCGTCGAGATGTTCCTCGACGTAGGGCGTGGTGGCGTCGCAGACCTCGACGGCGAAGTCGAAGAAGTCGATGGTCTCGGGGCGGAGATGGAAGCTCCAGCGCCAGTTGTAGGGGACCGGGCGCTTGTCGATCCGGCCGACGACGTGCGGCTCCGAGTGGGACGCGCCGCTCAGCAGGTCCCGGGCGTGCCGGATCTTGTGCGGGTCGGTGAGCTTGATGACGAATTCCGCGCGGGTGACGTCGGTCATCACGAAGTAGGCCGCCGCATCGGCGGGGGCGCGGTGCGCGCCGCCCGCCTGCCTGCCCTGGGCGGGCCCGGCCGCCGCGACGGCGAGCAGCGCCGCCGCCGCGAGCATCCCGATCCTGGTGCTGATACGTCGCATGAACCCCTCCGGTGCCGCGGGCCGTGGACACGGCCGTGCATGCGGAAAGTAGTGGCGTGCTCACACACCGCTCCAGCGTTACTCCGGGTTATCGCGCGGGCAGGTGAAATGGCGAAGAGTGACGCCCGGCCGTCAGCCGAGATCGCGCCGGCGCAGCCCCGCCAGGCCCCCGAGCGCGAGGACGGCGGAGAGGGCCGTCAGCCAGACGAACGGGGCGGCGGTGGCCTCGGCGCCGGGGAGCTTGGGGAGGTGGCTGTACGGGGAGAGGTCCATCGCCCACGCGGGGAGCCGCAGGGCGGGGCCGATCCAGCCGAGGGCCAGGCAGCCGCCGGTCAGTGCCCAGACCGCGCCGGTGGCCCGGGGTACCAGGCCGACGACGAGGACCGCCAGGCCGGTGAGCGTCCACACGGCCGGGACCTGGCAGAGGGCCGCGGCCAGGACCGAGCCGAGCGCGCCGCCGAGGTCGTGCGCCGCGAGGCCGTAGCCGGCCCCCAGGGCCAGGCCGCCGGAGGCCAGGACGACGACGGTGCCCCCGTACGCGAACGCCAGATGGCCGGCGGCCCAGCGCAGCCGCCCCACCGCGCAGGCCAGCACCGGCTCCGCGCGCCCGCCGGTCTCCTCGCCGCGCAGCCGCAGCACCGCCCCGGCCGCGTAGAGCGCCGCGACCATGCCGAGCAGGCCGGTCATCGTGGCCAGGAAGGCGTCGGTCAGGCCCTGCTGACCGCCCATCCGCTCGACGATCTCGCGGGTCTGCCGGTTGCCGCCGACCAGATCGGCGGCGCCCTCGGCGAGTTGGCCGAAGAGCGCGCCGGCGCACAGGAAGCCGAGGGTCCAGCCCAGCAGGGTGGTGCGCTGGAGCCGCCGGGCGAGACCGAAGGCGCTGTTCAAGGAGCGCGGCGCGCGCGCCGGTCCGGGGCGGGCCGGCAGGAAGCTCATGCCGGTGTCGCGGCGGGCGGCCAGCGCGTAGGCGGCGCCGGCGGCCAGGGCGGCCGCCGCCGGGAAGAGCGGGGCGGCCCACCAGCGTTCGCCCGCGTACGGCCGGAGGTTCTCCGCCCAGCCGATCGGCGAGGCCCAGGTGAGCGGGGACACCGCCTCCTGGCCGGCGGCGTCGCCCGCGGCGCGCAGGACGAAGGCGAGGCCGAGGACCGCGCCGGTCAGGCCCCTGGCGAGCCGGGCGCTCTCGGTCAACTGGGCGGCGACGGCGGCCAGTGCGGCGAAGACCAGGCCGGTGCCGCCGATGGCGGTGCCCAGCGCGAGCGAGCCGGCGCCCGGCAGGCCGGAGGCGGCCAGACCGCCCGCGATCACGACGGCGAGCCCGGCATCGGCGGCCAGGGCCGTCAGCAGGGCCGCGGTCAGCGGCGCGCGGCGGCCTGCCACGCCGGCGGACAGCAGCTCCTGACGGCCCGTCTCCTCCTCCTCGCGGGTGTGCCGGACCACGATCAGCAGGCTCATCACCGCGGCGAGGACGGCGCCGAAGCCGGCCATCCGCCAGGCGACCAGGCCGCCGAGGGAGTCGTCGAGGACCGGTCCGTACAGCGCCCGCATCGAGCCGTTGGCGTTCATCGAGGCGGCCAGGTGGGCGCGCTCGGCGGCGGTGCCGTAGACCGCTTCGAAGGACGCGCCCATGGCGGCGACGACCGGCCCGAGGGTCAGTGCCCAGGCCGGGATCAGCACCCGGTCGCGGCGCAGCGCGAGACGCACCAGGGTGCCGGTGCCCGCCAGATGGCCCGCGCGGGCGGCGGGTGCGGCCGGCGCCGCGGCCACGGCGGTCATCGCGCGACCGCCGCGGTGCCGCGGGCGTCGTCCTGGTAGTGGCGCAGGAAGAGCTCCTCCAGGGTGGGCGGGGTGCTGGTGAGGCCGCGGACGCCGGAGGCGGTGAGCGCGCGCAGGACGGCGTCGAGCCGGTCGGTGTCGACCTGGAGCTCGACGCGGTGGCCCGCGCCTTCGCGGATCGGCCCGGTGGCCAGGCCGTGGACGCCGGGGAGCGCGGCCAGGTCGCCGGGCGGGCCCGCGAGTTCGGCGACGACCGAGGTGCGGGTCAGGTGCCGCAGCTCGCCCAGCGTGCCGGATTCGACGGTCCGCCCCTTGCGGATGATGCTGACGCGGTCGCAGAGCGCCTCGACCTCGGACAGCACATGGCTGGAGAGCAGCACCGTCCGGCCGCGGTCGCGCTCCTCGGCGACACAGCTCTGGAAGACCTCCTCCATCAGCGGGTCCAGCCCGGAGGTCGGCTCGTCGAGGACGAGCAGTTCGACCTCGGGGGCGGAGGCGAAGGCGGCGACCAGGGCGACCTTCTGCCGGTTGCCCTTGGAGTAGGTCCGCCCCTTCTTGGTGGGGTCGAGTTCGAACCGCTCCAGGAGCTCGGCCCGCCGGGCGGCGTCCAGCCCGCCGCGCAGCCGGCCGAAGAGGTCGATGACCTCGCCGCCCGAGAGGTTGCGCCACAGGGTGACGTCCCCGGGGACGTAGGCGAGGCGGCGGTGCAGCTCGACCGCGTCCCGCCAGGGGTCCTTGCCCAGGAGCCGGGCGGTGCCGCCGTCGGCGCGCAGCAGGCCGAGCAGGACGCGGATCGTCGTGGACTTCCCGGCGCCGTTGGGTCCGAGGAAGCCGTGTACCTCACCGGCCTCGACCCGCAGATCGAGGCCGTCCAGCGCGTGGGTGCGGCCGAAGGTCTTGTGCAGGCCGTCGATCCGGATCGCGGGAGCGGGAGACAGTGCCGTGGTCATGTTTTGGAAGCTACGCTAGTTTCACAAATTTGTGAAGTTAAGAAACCGTATAAACTTGAGGTGGGTGGCTCTGATCAGGGGAGATGATGCGGACATGAGCGAGCAGCAAGAGCAGAGCGCGACCCGGACCGCCCCACCACCCCGGGACGGGCACGCGGCCGGCCGCGACGACGAGGCGGTCTCGCAGTTCGTCGAACGGTTCGCCGCGCAGCTCGTCGACGCCGGGATGCAGCGGATGTCCGCCCGCGTCTTCGCCTGCCTGCTGGCCTCCGACTCCGGCGTGCTGACGTCCGCCGAACTCGGCGAGCGCCTCCAGGTCAGCCCCGCCGCGGTCTCCGGCGCGATCCGCTACCTCTCCCAGGTCGACATGGTCAGCCGGGAGCGCGAGCCGGGCTCCCGCCGCGACCGCTACCGCGTGCACAGCGACCAGTGGTACGAGGCCCTGGCGCGCCGGGACAACGTCCTCACCCGCTGGGAGGGCACCCTGCGCGAGGGCGTCGAGAGCCTCGGCGAGGACTCCCCGGCGGGCCGCCGGATGGGCGAGACGCTGGTCTTCTTCGAGTTCCTGCAGAAGGAGCTCACCGGGATGCTGCAGCGCTGGCGCGAGCACCGCGACCAGCTGCGGGCCGAGCTCGACGCCGCCGGGCGCTGAGCCGCCCGCCGGCGTTCATCCCCGCGGCAGCTGGAGCCGCCAGGCGCCCGGCTGCAGGGTCCAGGTACGGGTCCGCACCGGGCCGCCGACCACCGCGTCCGCCCGGTAGTGGAAGTCCGCGCCGGACACCGTCACCGCCCGCGCCCGGGTCCGCACCGGGCGGCCCCCGCCCGGCCAGTGCACCACGACCTCGGCCAGCGGCCCGCCGTCCCCGGCCCCGGGCCGCGGCCCGTCCGCCCCGGCCCGCCCGCCGGGCACCACCGACACCCCGCGCACCGGCCGGTCCAGATCCGCCAGCAGCACCCCGTCCGCCTCGATCCGCAGCCGCTGCCCCGGCACCCGTGCGCGCCGCCCGCCCAGCCCGGTGGCCGGCGCGGCCAGCAGCGACAGCGCGGTGCGGGCGGTCCGCGCGGCCGGCTGCCACCACGGCCGGGGCCCGTCGGGGCCGCCCGCCGGGCCGTCCGGCCCCTCCGCGGCGTCCCGCGGGCCGGCCGGCGCCACCGCGGGAGCCGCCGGCACGTACGCGCCGTGGCCCTGCCGGGTCGGCGCGCTCCCGCAGGGGATCCGCAGCGCGCCCAGCACGATGCCGTCGCTGTCGTCGGTGAGCAGGTCCCGCGGGCGCTCGCCGCCGTCCAGGACGGTGCGCGCGGCGGCGACCGTGTCCGTGGGGATGCCCAGGGCGCGGCTCAGCGCGACGGCCGACGGCGCGCCCACCGGGACCATCGACAGCGGCACCGCGGCCAGCTCGCGTTCCTTGTGCAGCAGGCCCACCACGCGCAGCAGCGCCCGGTCGTCTCCGATCACCACCGGGCGCCGGTGGCCGCGCCGGGCCAGGATCCGCGCGAATTCCTCCGGCCCGTCCGGCAGGCAGATCTTCGCCCCCGCGCCCGCGCACAGGACATCCTTCGCGATGCGCACGGACTCGCCGTCCGTGCTGCGGGCGACCGGGTCGATGACCACGAGCAGGGGGTGCCCCCGAACGGAGTCCACGGGAGAGTGCCCAGAAGGCTGCGCCGACACCTCGGTCCTTCCTCAGGTAGCATCTCGGTGCAAGAGCCCCTTGCGCTATTGCGCCAGGGGCTTCGTCTATTCCGGGGCACCGGTCCGACGGCTCTGGCGATGACGTACGCGTGAACACGCACGTTGTCGCCGTCCACGCACGTTGGACATGCCCCGCCCGGAAGGGGTGTACGCCTGTGCCCGCACTTGTGCTGCTCGGTGCTCAGTGGGGTGATGAGGGCAAGGGAAAGGCCACCGATCTGCTCGGTGGGTCCGTTGACTATGTGGTGCGCTACCAGGGCGGCAACAACGCCGGCCACACGGTCGTCGTCGGCGACCAGAAGTACGCGCTGCACCTTCTCCCTTCCGGAATCCTCTCGCCGGGGTGCACCCCGGTCATCGGCAACGGTGTCGTGGTCGACCCGGCGGTCCTGCTCTCCGAGCTGAGCGGACTCAACGAGCGCGGTGTCGACACGTCCAAGCTGCTGCTCAGCGGTAACGCGCACCTGATCACGCCGTACAACATCACCGTCGACAAGGTGACGGAACGGTTCCTCGGCAAGCGGAAGATCGGCACCACCGGGCGCGGCATCGGCCCGACCTACGCCGACAAGATCAACCGCGTGGGCATCCGGGTGCAGGACCTCTACGACGAGTCGATCCTCATGCAGAAGGTCGAGGCGGCCCTGGAGGTCAAGAACCAGCTCCTGTCCAAGCTCTACAACCGCCGCGCCATCGAGGCCGGCCAGGTCGTCGAGGAGCTGCTCGGCTACGCCGACAAGATCAAGGGCTATGTCGCCGACACCACCTTGATCCTCAACAAGGCCCTCGACGACGACAAGGTGGTCCTCTTCGAGGGCGGCCAGGGCACGCTGCTGGACATCGACCACGGCACGTACCCCTTCGTCACGTCCTCGAACCCGACCGCGGGCGGCGCCTGCACCGGCGCCGGCGTCGGCCCCACGAAGATCAACCGCGTCATCGGCATCCTCAAGGCCTATACGACGCGCGTCGGCGCCGGCCCGTTCCCGACCGAGCTGTTCGACGAGGATGGCGAGGCGCTGCGCCGGATCGGCGGCGAGCGCGGTGTCACCACCGGCCGCGACCGCCGCTGCGGCTGGTTCGACGCGGTCATCGCCCGCTACGCCACCCGCGTCAACGGCCTGACGGACTTCTTCCTGACCAAGCTCGACGTGCTCACCGGCTGGGAGCAGATCCCGGTCTGCGTGGCCTACGAGATCGACGGCAAGCGCGTCGAGGAGCTGCCCTACAGCCAGTCCGACTTCCACCACGCGAAGCCGGTCTACGAGACGCTGCCCGGCTGGTCCGAGGACATCACCAAGGCGAAGTCCTTCTCCGACCTGCCGAAGAACGCCCAGGCGTACGTCAAGGCGCTGGAGGAGATGTCCGGCGCCCCGATCTCCGCGATCGGCGTCGGCCCCGGCCGCGACGAGACGATCGAGATCAACTCGTTCCTGTCGTAGGACTGTTGTCCACCCGTGGTGTGCCCGTCTGCTTCTCAAGAGGCAGGCGGGCACTGGGCAACATCGTTACGCTGTGCTCCATGAAGGAGACGGAATGCTGCTGAGATTCCGGACGGCAAATGTACGGTCCCTGCGTGCGGAGCAGGAGCTGTCGTTCGTCGTGCCCGAAGAAGAGGAAGGCGCGGCCGCCAAGCTGCTCCCGCTCTCCGACGGCAAGCAACTCTCCGTCTACCCGGTCCTCGGCGTCTTCGGCGCCAACGCCTCCGGCAAGTCGAACGTCATCACCGCCCTGAAGAAGATGCGGGAGGCCGTTCTCAGCTCGTACGCGGCGTGGACGTCGCACGACGGCATCCCGCGTGAAGAGTTCGCGCTCGACCCCAAGGCGGCGGCGGAGACCACCCTCTACGAGGCGGATTTCGTCATGGCGGACGGTGTCCGCTGGTCGTACGGCTTCGAGCTGGGCGAGCGCCGGGTGGAGGCGGAGTGGCTCTTCGCCTACCCCAAGGGGCGGCGGCAGGTCTGGTTCGACCGGGACGCTTCCCGTGAGAAGGAATTCGACTTCCCCGGCGACCGGCTGCAGGACCGCACCCTGTTGGCGCGCATGACCCGCCCCAACGCGCTGCTGCTGACCCGCGCGGCCAACGACGGACATCCGCAGCTCACCCCCCTCTACGACTGGTTCAAGCAGAACCTCTGGGACGTCACTCCGGAGACCGAGCGGCGGCAGCGCGAGGCGTACACCGCACAGCGCCTCCTGGAGAACGAGGAGTCGCGGCGGCGGGTGGAGGAACTGCTGCGCGTCGCCGATCTCGGTATCTCGGGGGCCGAGGTGGAGCGCGACTCCGGAGGCCGTCCCAGGGTCCGGCTGATCCACTCCGGCAGCGGCGAGGAGACGGTACTGGACTGGGAGGCGGAGTCCTTCGGTACCCGCTCCTGGTTCGCCCTGATCGGGCCGCTGCTGCTCGCCCTCGACACAGGCGCGGTCCTGCTCGTCGACGAACTGGACGCCAGCCTGCACTCCCGCTTCGCGGCCGAGGTCGTACGCCTCTTCCAAGCGCCGTGGGTGAACCCCAAGGGCGCACAGCTGATCTTCACCGCACATGATCCGTCGCTGCTGCGGGTTCCCGGCGGCGGGCGTCTGCTGGAGCCGGGGCAGCTCTGGCTGACCGAGAAGGACGCGGGCGGCGCCACCGAACTGTTCCCGGTATCCGATTGGGAGCCGACGGAAGACGAAGACCTGATGGCGTCCTATCTGGCGGGCGCTTTCGGTGGTGTGCCCAAGGTGTCGGAGGGCCAGGTCGGACGGCAGTTGCTGCAGACGAACGAGACGGCGGAGCTGGAGGCGGAAGAGATCTGATGGCGAGAGCCAAGGGAGGGGACCAGGTCCACCGCCGCAAGAACGCGGCAAAGGGGCGCCAGAACCGCGCGCGGCAGGTCTATGTCTTCATCGAGGGAGAGGTCACCGAGAAGCAGTACATCGACCTCATCGTCAAGCACGGACAGCGGGCGGATCCCCGGCGAGGCGTCGAGTACCACATCGAGAACGCCACGGCCACGGGCAAGCACCGCAAGCCTCTTCCCATGGTGCAGGACGCCGTCCGCGTGCTGCGCAAGGTCGAGCGGGAGGCGAGGGACGCCGGGCTGGACAAGAAGAAGGACTGGAACTGGCCGCAGGTGTGGGTCCTCTTCGACCGTGACGATCACCTGGGCATTCCGGAGGCGAGGAAGCTCGCCGACGAGTACGGCGTGAGCATTGCCTACTCACACCCCTGCTTCGAACTCTGGCGCCTGCTGCACTACCAGAATTACACCAGCACTTTCGGCAGGGAGTGCAGCAGCGCCAACTCTCGGCTGCGCCAGCAGCCCGGCTTCGCGCAGACGTACGGCAAGAACGCCAGGACCGTCTCCGAACAGCAGTCGAAGCACATGAAACCGGAGCAGATTCTCGGCGACGGCAAATACGCCACTGCCAAGAAGTACGCCCAGAAGATCAACAAGCAGCACAGTGGCGGGAACCCGAACGACTGGGATCCGTACACCGATGTGTGGAGCTTCGTGGAGGACGGCTTGCTGCTCAGCGGCTACTAGGCTGCTCGGCGCGCCGACACCGGGCGCGCCATGAGATCCGGACCCACACCATCCGCCTCACCCCACCCCCAGACCGCCCTCTTCTTCGGACCAAGGAATCAGGGAGCCGTACGTGGCCAAGCTCACCCTCGCCCAACTGGAGCGCCACCTCTTCGCGGCGGCCGACATCCTGCGCGGCACCATGGACGCCGCCGAGTACCGCGACTTCATCCTGGTCCTCCTCTTCCTCAAGCGGGTCAACGACGAGTACGAGGCCGCGCGTGAGGCGATCATCGCCGAGGCGCGTGAGAAGGACTACTCCGAGGAGGACGTCGCGGAGGAGGCTGAGGAGCCCCGGAACTACAGGACCCGCAAGGTCATGTACGTCCCGAAGGAGGCGCGTTGGGCCGAGCTCGCGGGTGCTGTCGACGACGTCGCCACCCGGCACCTGCAGCCCGCACTCGCCGGGCTGGAGGCCCACAACGAGGGGCTTCGCGGTCTGTTCACCCACGTCAACTTCAACCGCATCGGCGGTGGCGGTGGCAGCGGCGCCTCGGCCGCCAAGCTCGCCGACAAGCGTCTCGCGGCGCTGATCGAGCACTTCGGCAGCCTGCGGCTGCGCGGCGGGGACTTCGAGTTCCCGGACATGATCGGTGCGGCCTACGAGTACCTGCTCAAGGACTTCGCGGACTCCGCCGGCGCCAAGGGCGGCGAGTTCTATACGCCGCGTGCCGTCGTGCGCATGATGGTCGAGCTGGCCCAGCCGACGGCCGGTCAGCTCGTCTACGACCCCTGCGTCGGCTCGGGCGGCATGCTGATCCACGCCAAGGAATACATCGAGGAGCACGGGGGCGACTCCGACAACCTCGGGCTGGCCGGCCAGGACGCCAATGGCGGTTCCTGGGTCATGGCCACCATGAACATGCTCTTCCACAGCGCCCGCCACTTCAGCCTGAAGACCGGTGACACGCTCAGCAACCCACAGCACCTGGACAAGTCGTACGACATCGTCCTGAGCAACCCGCCGTTCTCCATGGACTACTCGGCGGACGAGGTGATGCAGGTACTGGAAGAGCGGATGCCGTACGGCGTGACGTCCGAGCGGGGCAAGGCCGACCTGATGTTCCTGCAGCACATGCTGTACATGGTCGGTGGGCGCGGCGGCTCGGTCTTCACGGTCATGCCGCACGGTGTGCTCTTCCGCGGCGGCGCCGAGCAGGCCATCCGGTCCAAGCTGATCGAAAAGGACCTGCTGGAGGCCGTGATCGGCCTGGCACCCAACCTCTTCTACGGCACCGGCATCCCGGCGTGCGTGTTGGTGCTGCGTGCTCCCGGGAAGAAGGATCCGGAGCGTCGCGGCAAGGTTCTCTTCATCAACGCGGACCGCGAGTACCACGCCGAGCGGGCGCAGAACGTTCTGTTGCCGGAGCATGTGGAGAAGATCGTCTCCACCTTTCACCTGCCGTTCGACCGCTGCGAGGTCGACCGCTTCTCCCGTGTGGTCAGCAAGGAAGAGCTCGCTGCCAACGACTACAACCTCAACATCCGCCGGTACGTGGACAACACCCCGCCGCCGGAGCCGCAGGACGTGCGCGCTCACCTGGTGGGCGGCGTACCGCGTGCGGAGATCGAGGCGAAGAAGCCGCTGCTCGATGCGTACGGGGTAGGCATCGGAGATCTCTTCTCGGAGCGCGCGGACGACCCTGCGTATCTCGACTTTCTGCCGGAGGAGCGGCGCCCCGACGCCGACCGGCTCGCGCAGCTTGCCGAGGCCCGGGAGCGGGTGCTCTGGGAAGCCTTCGAGAAGTGGTGGACGTCCGAGACCGAACAGATCGAAGCGCTCGCCCCGTACGACGGTGACGACCGCACGGAGTCCGAGAAGCGCGGCCAGCTCGCCCGGCTCCGGGCCGACTTGATCACCTCGTTCCGCGACCGTCTGCTCGGCGTCGGCCTCCTCGACGAGCACGCGCTCGCGGGCGCGGTGGCGGGCTGGTGGCAGGAGGCCCGCAACGACCTCAAGGCCCTCTCCACGAACGGTTTCCGTGGCGTGGTGGAAGGCTGGGTCGAGATGGTCGAGACGCTGCTGTCGCCCGAGCCGGACCCGCGCACGGGTGGCGCCCGCAAGCGCTCGGCTTCCGAGCGCCGTCAGGCATACGACCACAAGGTGGTCGCCAAGATCGATCCGGATTTCCTGCGGGAGCTGGCGGAGGCCGACCGGAAGAAGGCGGAGCTGGACGCCAAGCTGAAGGCCGCGGAGGAGGCGGAGGCCGCGCGGGCGGCGGCTGCGGCCGGGGTGACTGCCGAAGACGGGGACGAGGCGGCGGAGGACGTCACGTCCGACGCGCCGACCGCCCTTGATCCGGCGGTGGCGGAGAACCTACTCAGCGAAGCCGAGTTGAAGAAGCTGAAGAAGGACCGGACGGCGGCCGGCAAGGCCGTCAAGGAGCTCGAAGACGACTTCTGGCCCTTGGAGAGCGGTCGTCGGGCAGTAGCCAAGCCGAAGAAGGCGGCGGCGAAGGGGAAGCGGGCGCTTGCGGCGGAGGCCGAAGCCGGTGGTGCGGCGGCACAGGCGACGCTGGATCTCGTCATCGCCGAGGACAGCGGAGCCGAGGAGGAAAAGAAGCCCGATCCTCGCTTGTACCGCGCCCGAGACGGCCTGGGTGATGCGGGTCGTCGCGAGACGGTGCTGGGAATTCTCCGGGACGATCTCGCCTCGAAGCTGGTAGGGCATGTCGTGCGCCGACGCCGCGAACTGATTGATATGTATCGCGTTTTGGAGGACAAGTACGGGGTGTCGCTCCGAAACATTGAGGCCCAGCGGGCGGAAGCTGCCGAGCGCCTGGACGGGTTCTTGAAGGAGCTGGGCTATGTGGGCTGACGGCGATGACATCCGGTGGGTGCCCGTCGGAGACGTTGGCGAGGTCCGCATGGGCAAGCAGCTGTCTCCGGCGAGCCGGGCTGCGGCTGGGCAGATGCCGTATCTGCGTGTGGCCAATGTTCATGATGGTTACATCACCTACCGTGATGTCAAGGCCATGGGGTTCACTTCGGCAGAGCGTGAGATCTATGGGCTTATCCCTGGGGACATTCTGCTGAATGAGGGGCAGAGTCTGGAGCTGGTTGGAAGAAGCGCAATTTATACGCGCGGAGTGGGTGAATTCTGTTTCCAGAACACGCTTGTCCGTTTTCGCTCGGGGCCTGGTGTGCTACCGCAGTATGCGCAGGCAGTGTTCAGGCGCTGGCTGGCTACGGGCGTCTTCGCCAGCATCGCTAAGAAGACCACGAGTATCGCGCATCTAGGCGGCGATAGATTCGCACGTCTTCTCTTTCCTTTGCTTTCTCTTGAACAGCAGCGGCGTATCGTTGAGGCCATTGATGCAGTAACGGAGAGAGTGGAAGTTGAGAGGGAAACTCTGGCAAAGGAGATGCTGCTGTGGGAGGGACTTCTGAACCACGAACTATTCTCACACGTTCAGGAGTACGGCACCGAGCCTCTACGGGATGTATGCCTATCAGGCGGTGCGTATGGAAGTAACGCGGCTGCGGTTCCAAGCGACTTGACAATGCCGCGCTATGTGCGCATCACTGACATCGACGATCACGGGTGCCTTGCCACGGACGCGACATCCACAGTCAGTATCCCTTGGGAGAGCGCCAGGCCTCATCTCCTCGCTGATGGCGACCTGCTCATTGCCCGAACTGGGTTTACTACGGGCAAGTCCTACCTGTATCGCTCATCCGACGGGATCTGTGCGTACGCGGGATATCTCGTCCGCTTCCAGGTCAACCCCGAGAGGATGCTTCCCGAATACGCATTCCTGTGGACCCGTGGAAACGGCTTCTTGTCCTGGGTATCTCAGAATGTCCGTGAAGTGGGCCAGCGAAACATCAGTGCTCGGGAATACAACGAGCATGAGATCGCAGTCCCTCCGCTGGAACAGCAGCGCAAGCTCGTCAACGCCTGGCACGCGGCACGTGAGTCCCACTCGCTTCGGCAGCTGGGAGTCGAGCGACTGCGCACGCTAAGGCAGGCGGTTTCCGATGATCTCCTGAGCGGCAAGGTGCGCGTACAGGGCATGGCATAGGTGGAGTTTTGCGCGGCTCACAATTGGGTTGCGGGAGGAAGAGCGACTGATGGCAGTAACGAAAGCCCCCGACCGAGCGCCAGCGCCGGTTGGGAGCCGAGCTGCGCAAGATGCGTGAGCACGTTGGACTGTCGCTGACCGAGGCCGCCGCCCTGCACGGTACTGACCGGACCACCGTCAGCAACATCGAGGCCGGCCGCTTCGGCGTAAGCGCTGACCGCGTTCGCGTCTGGGCGGCCAACTATTCGTGTCCCGACGCTGCGTATATCGACGCGCTCTCGCAGATGGCCAGAGAGCGGCGCGCGGTGAGCGCGAACTGGTGGGAGTCGTACCGCGACAGGCTCGCCGTCACAGCCCTGGACCTTGCCGAGATGGAGCACCACGCGTCTGCCCTCCGTGGAGCGCAGATCACTCACCTTCCGGGGCTTCTGCAGCACGAGGACTATGTCCGCGCTGTCTTCCGGGAGGCCGTCCCGCCGCTGACGCCCGAGGCGCTGGAGAGCAGGGTCGAGTTCCGGGTGCGGCGCCGCGCGGTGCTCGACGGGGCGGAAGCTCCGGAGTGCACGTTCCTCATCCATGAGGCGGCGCTCCGTATGCGGTTCGGCGAGGATCGGATGATCAAGAGTCAGCTGGACCACCTGCTGAACCAGTCCGATCGGAAGAACGTGACGATCCGCGTGATGCCGTTCGCGGCAGGTGGGTTTCCCAGCGCGGGAAGTTCGACGCTCTACGTGAGCGGGCCCGTACGGCAGCTCGATACCGTGCAGCTGGACGTCCCTACAGGGTCGGCCTTCCTGTCCGCGGACACTCACCTTGCGAACTACCGTTCCGTGCTGGACCGCATGGAGGAGCGTTGCCTCGGCCCGGACCCTTCCCGGGACTTCATTCGCGATGTGATGCAGGACCTATGAGGGTGTGATGAGAGTGCACATTGAGTGGCGCAAGTCTTCGTTCTCCGAGCAGGGGGACAACTGTGTGGAACTCGCTCTGTACGACGGCGAGATCCTGGTGCGCGAGAGCGACATACCTGATGTGGTCGTCAGGACAACCCCGGACAAACTCCGGGCCTTCCTCGCCGGGGCGAAGGCCGGAGAGTTCGACAGCCTTCTGGCCTAGTTGCGCCGCTCGATTGACTGGCTCCCTCATCGCCGCAGGTGAGGGAGCTTTCTGCTGTCGGCGGCCGTGCTGCATGCGCTCTTTCGTGTGGACCTGGATACAACACGTTGTAAGTTCACCAGTGTTGTCGCTACCGTCATTCTCAACACGGCTCACTGGCAGGTGAGTTGAGTGGAGACGCAAGACGCCCCGGCGGCGTGAGCGCGCCCCGGGGCCGGCCAACGCTTATGAGGAGCGTCAGCATGTCCCACCGTATCCAGATCGCTCTTGAACGAGCACTTGTCGGGATCATCGAGTTCTTCTTCCCCGTCGGTAAGGGGAGCCGCCGAGCAGCCCCCGGCACCCACCCATCCCACCCCACCCGCACCTCACGGACATCCGCCCATACGCCCGCCGCGCCCCGAAGCCGAGCGTCCGCACCCCACCCTCGCGCCACGTCCTCCGCCGACGCCCCCACCCTCGACCACCCCAGCCCACTCGTCCGCCCCTACCTCCTCGCGCACGAACAGCACGCCCGCCGTGCCGAGTTGGCGCTCGCGCTCGACGGCATTGACGTCGGCCCGTGGGTCATCCACGGGCACCTCATCGGCACTCCGGGCACATGCCGCCCCGTCCTGGCGGGGGTGGCGGCCTGATGGACAGTGCCCGTGACCGCCGCACACCGACGACGCATACCGGCAGCACCCTCCGCGGGCTGCGCATCAGTCGCGTGCCCGGCAAGCCCGTACAGCGGGAGGACGACGGGCAGATCGCGATCCACCTGTGGCTGCGCCGCGACGGCGCGTTCGACGGGGATGTCGCGCTGCGGCTCGCGCCCGGCGAGGCCGAGCTCCTGCATGCCCAGCTGTGTTACGCGCTCGATGACCCGCCGGTGACGGTGGCCGCACCCACCTCGGCCGGCCCGGCATCCGAGGGTCCGCTTCCGGACTGCCGGAGGAGCGTCCAAAAGAGCCAGGGGGTACGTCACTTGTAAGCCAAGTTTTTCGGAGGACGCGGGAAGCGACGGCATCCCACACATGCCTCCTGGCCCGTCCGGCCCCGCACACCTTCTCCCCAGGTGCCGGACGGGCCGTTCCCCAGCGCGCCCCAGGAACCTGCGCCCAGGCGCACAATGGACCGGCGGGTGATGCCAGTTGGTCCAGGGGAGAGGCACGTACGCATGGCGGTCAGGGGAACGGTCGAGCGGGACGAGGCGGAGCTGCCGCTTCTGACGCACCTCAAGAAGATGGGGTGGCGGCACATCCCCGGGCCGGACCTCCAGAGCGCCGAGCAGCGTGCGTACGGCGACATCTTTCTGGCCGAGCGGACGATGTCCGCAGTGCGGCGTACGAACAGGCTGCCCGGTGCCGCACATGGCTGGATGAGCCAGACTGACGCGCTCCGCTCCCTCGACCGGCTGAAGCAGGCCGCGCGGAACGTGGTCACACGGACGCTCGAAGAGGCCAACGAGGAAGTCACCACGTTGCTGCTGCACGGTGTCCTGGAGAAGGGGCCCGACGAGCGCGACGTGAAGGTGCAGTTCGCCGACTGGGGAACGGAGGCGCTCGAAGGCAGCCGGGAAGAGGCGCTGGCGCGCAACGACTTCCTCGTCGTCGACCAGCTGTGCGTCCGCGACGCCGATGGCAAGGACGTGTTTCTCGATCTGGTGCTGTTCGTCAACGGCATCCCGGTCGTGGTGATCGAGTGCAAGTCTCCCGACCGGCAGGATCCTCTGGGCGAGGCCATCCGGGACCTGCGGGGTTATACGGGCAGGCCGTTGGATGACGGCATACGGGAGCGTGGAAGCATCCCGCGTGGCGCTCCGGAGTTCTTCGCGCCCGTACAGCTGCTGGTGGCCGCCGACGGCAAGAACGCGGTGCTCGGGACGATCTCGTCCGAGGAGGAGCATTACGCGCTGTGGCGGAGCACCGAGCCGGACTACGAAAAGCTGGACGTACTCCGGGAGGAGCTGCGCGGCTGGAAGCTGCTCGGACCCGAGGAGCAGCCCACGCTTCAGCACCAGTTGACCGCGATGGTGCTGAAGCCGCAGAACCTGCTCAACATCATCCGTCACTACGTCTTCGAGATGCCGCTCAAGAGCCGGAAGGGCGCGAAGGGCAGCAAGGGCGCGGGGGCGCGGCCGGTCGGCAAGGCCGGCGCCGGGATCTCCGCGCAGAAGGCGAAGACCGCCAAGGTGGTCTGCCGGCACCAGCAGTACCGGGCCACGGAGAAGATCGTCCGCAAGCTGCGTACCGGCCGGAGCCTGCTGGACCCGGGCGCGGAGCGGGACGAGCGCGGTGGCGTGATCTGGCACACGCAGGGCGCGGGGAAGAGCTTCACGATGAAGTTCCTGGCCAGGCGGCTGCACATGAGCCGGGACCCGGAGCTGAACCAGATCACCCTCGTGGCAATCACCGACCGCAGGGATCTCCAGCGGCAGCTCAAGAAGTCCGTCGCGCTGAGCGGCAGCGAGGTACGGCAGGCGACGTCCCGGGCGGACCTGGAGGGGATGCTGCGACGGGCCGGGAAACACGGCGGCCGGGCGGTGATCTTCGCGACCATCCAGAAGTTCCTCGGCGACCTCCCGGGGATTCCCCGGGAGACGGAGGGCGCGGACGGCGTCGGCGCGGAGGCTTCGGACGAGCCGGAGCGGAGCCCGGGTACGGCTGCGGGCGCGGCTGACGGTGAGGAGCAGTCGCTCACCGCGAAATTCGAGCGTGCGCGGGACCGTATCGACGCCGGTGCGAGCCCCGAGGAAGTGGCGGATCCGTCGCCGGACGAAAAGACGCTGAAGGACGCCGCACGGATCTTCCCCGAGTGCAGTGACTCGGTGAAGGTGCTGGTCCTGGTCGACGAGGCACACCGCTCGCACACCTCCGTCCTGCACGCCTGTCTGCGCAAGGCGCTGCCGAACGCCGCCCGGGTCGGTTTCACCGGTACCCCGCTGATGCAGGGGCGGCTGTCCGACACCGGCCGGATCTTCGGGCTGGAGCCGAGCCGGGAGCCGGGCGGCAAGCCCGCATTCCTCGACACCTACCGGATGGACGAGGCGGAGAAGGACAAGGTGATCGTTCCGGTCCGCTACGAGGGACGCGCCACCTCGGCTGAAGTCCGGGAGAAGCAGAAGCTGGACGAGTGCTTCGCCGACCTCATCGAGCCGCTGGACGAAGCGGAGCGGCAGCGCATACGGGATGCGTACGGAACGCCTTCGGGCCGGGACGTGGCCGAGTCCGCGCCGCTGATCCGGAGCAAGGCGTACAACATGCTCGCCCACTATGTGACGGGGCCGCTCACCGGAGGCTTCAAGGCGCAGCTGGCGGTCGTCAGCAGGCGTGCGGCCGTGTGGTACCGGCACGCGCTGAGGGATGCCCGGGCGCAACTCCTCGCGGAGGTCCAGGAGTTCGACGGGTCCGGTCGGCGCGAGGCGCTGCGGGGGCGCGCCCCCGAGTCGTACACCGAGGAGGAAATGCGGCTGCTGCGTGCCTGGCAGTACCAGGCGGTGCTGCGACGGATGGACTTCGTCCCCGTCATCTCCGCCGGATCGGAGCGGAAGGCGGGCACCTGGCGGGAGTGGACCGACGAGACCTGCCAGCGCGACCACATCGAGCGCTTCCTCCAGCCGTTCCCGGAGCTGCCGCCGGACAACCCGTGGATGGTCACGCACGTACCGGAACCCGACCCGGTGATCGCCGGACGGGTCGCCAGCATGAACCCCTGGAGCGAACTTCCCCCGCACAACGGGGCGGAAGACGGTGAGCCCCCGATCGCCTTCCTGATCGTGAAGTCCATGCTGCTCACCGGCTTCGACGCGCCGATCGAGCAGGCGCTGTATCTGGACCGGCCGATCCAGGATGCCGAGCTCCTGCAGGCGATCGCCCGCGTCAACCGGCCCGCCCCCGAGAAGAAGGAAGGGCTGGTCGTCGACTACTACGGCGTCCTGAACAACCTGGGCACCACCCTCGCCGCGTACCGGAACGATCCGCCTGTGGTCGCCTCACTGCGGGACCTGGCCGAGGAGGCACGGAACATGGGGCACGCGGCCGAGGAGGTCGCGGGGTTCTTCGCTGGGGCGGGGATCGACAAGGAAGATCTCGGCATGCGGGGTGGCCTCTCGCGCGCGGTGCTCGCCCTGCACGACCCGGCTCGGCGGGCCGATTTCGACCGGCGGCTGGGAACTTTCCTGGACGCGGTGGACCGCGTCTTGCCTCATGAGAAGGCGCTTGAACACCTCGCGGACGTCCGTCGCTGGAGCGTCCTCCAGATGCGGGTGCGCCGGCACTACCGGGACGCCCCGGGCGGCGGCTTCTCGATGCGCGGGTACGGCCGGAAGGTCCGCGCGCTGATCGCCGACCATCTGGAGGTCCAGAAGATCGAGCAGGTCATCGCACCCGTTTCGATTCTGGCTCCGGATTTCGACGAGATCGTGGACCGACTGCCGGTACGGGAGGCCGCGGCCGAACAGGTGCAGGCCCTCCGGTACCACTTGGAGGAGCGGATCGAGCGGGATCAGGAGGGCAGCACGGTCTACCGGCAGCTGTCCGAAGAGCTGGAGCGGGTCCTGCAAGAGTTCGAGGGGCGCTGGGAGGACATCAGGCGGGAGGTGGGCCCCCTGGTCGAGCGCGCCCGGCGAGCGGAAGAGGCGGATCCCGAGGCGGCCGGTCTGTCGGCGATGGAACAGCGGCTGTACGTGCTCCTGAAAGAGAAGCTGGAGCAGGACTCGCGCTTCGATGATCCGACGCAGGATCTCCTCCGCCGGCTCGTCGTCGAGGTCAAGGACGTGATCGTCGGCTATGTCACCCGTGCCTCCTTCGCGGCGGAGGCCGCTCACGTCACCGAGCTCGACGCGCACATCTGGCAGTGCCTGCGCACGTCGGGGTTGCGTCCGAGCAGCGGAAACCGTTCCGCGCTCGGGGAGCTGTCGGAGCGTCTGGCGGCGTTCGGTGCCGAGAAGCATGCGGACTTCCGAGCCGAGGGCAGGCGACAATAGGTGGGTGTCCCGCCCGTCTGCCCCTGCCGCCGAGGATCCCTGCGACGAGCGTCTTGCCGAGGGGCAGACGCTCGTCGTGGACGGGCTGTCCCTGCGTGTGCGGGTCAGCGCGCGCCGTGCCCGGCTGGGGCTGACCGTCGAGAGAGACGCCTCGCTCACGTTGCGCACTCCCGAGGACTGCCGCCTTCGCCGGGCCGAGAAGTTCGTCCGGGACAACAGGCCGTGGATCGAGAGCAAGCTGCTGCTGAGCGAGGAACGACGGCAGTTGCACCCCGTGCGGTCGCTGTACGACGGCGAGATACACCGTTATCTCGGGCGGGACTACCCGCTGCTGCTCGTGGACGGGCCGGCGGGTCAAGAGGACGACGGCCAGGGCCGGTCGGATGCGCCGGTGCGCCTGGTGGCGGGCCGGCTGCGGCTGAGCAGGTCGGTGGCCGCAGACCCGCAGCAGGCGCGGAAGGCCATCGCCGCCTGGTACAGCAGAGCGGGTCAGCGTTGGATGCGGGGCCGGTTGCAGCCGTGGGCTGCACGTATGGACGTGGCCGAGCCGCCTGTAGAAGTCCGGGACCTGGGCCACCGGTGGGGGACTTACCGCGCCGGGCCGGACGGCAGCGGCCGCGTGGCGCTGCACTGGGCCGTCTTCCAGCTGCCGATCCATCTCATCGACTACGTGGTCGCCCATGAACTGGCCCATGTCCGGGTGGCAGGACACGGACCTGATTACTGGCGGTTGTTGGGCAGAGCGTTGCCGGAGTGCCGCCGTTTGAAGGCTGAGCTGGACGAGCTGGGACGGCGTGTGTGGATGGGGGACGTGGGCACGCAGCCGTAGCGGACAGGAAGCCGGAAGTCTCCCGGCGGCAGCCGCGTGCCTACTCCGCCCTGGAGTAGGTGCGCGGCTGTTCGTCGTCGCCCAGGAACTCGCGGCGCAGGGTGCCGTCGCCGTTCAGGCGCAGGACGGAGGTGCTGTCCGGGGCGCAGCCGGGGGCGGGCCGGTCGACGACGGACGGGCCGACGGTCAGCCCGCCGTCCCGGGCCGCGAAGAAGTCGGCGTGCGCCGTGCAGCGGCCGCCGCGGCCCTCGGCGACGGTGGTGAGCACCGTGCTGCCCGCCGGGGCGCGCCGGAGGGTGAGCCGCAGGCTGCCCCGGCCGTCGTCGTCCGGCCGCCGCCAGGTGCCGAGGTAGCCGTCCGGGACGGTCTCCTCCGCCGGGCCGGTGCGGTGCAGCGTCGCGGTGCGGCCGGCGGCCGCCCAGACCAGGGTGCCGTCGCGGCCCTCCCGGAGGGTGTGCTCGCCCAGCGCGGCGCAGCGGCCGGCGGGCACGGACCGGACGACGGTGGTGTCCAGCCGGAGCGCCGGGTGCCCGTCGTGCCCCGTGACGGACACCAGCTTGCCGTCGCTGCGGCACTCGTAGGTCGTACCGAGGCTGGTGCTGTTGGCGACCACCTCGCCGACCGTCCCGTTGGTGATCACGAACCGGCGCTGCCCCCCGGTGGGCTCCCCGTCCCGCAGCACCGGGCCCGACCAGGTGCCGAGATAGCGGGCGGGGATGTCGGACGCGCTCCGTCCGGCGTCCGCGCCGCCGCTCAGCAACGGGACCGCGACGGCGGCGCCGGCCGCGGCGAGCGCGGCGGCGAGCAGCGGGAGCCGGCCGGGGCGGCGGCGGGCCGGTGCGGCCCCGGCCGGGGGCGACGGGGGCGGGGGCGATCCCGGCGGGGGAGTGACGCGGGTGGCGGTGGCCGCCGGGGACCGGCCCCCGGGCGGGGTGTCGGTGTCCAGGAGGCGCACGGCGTGCTGCCCCAGGCTCGCGATCAGCTCGGCCGGCAGCCAGGGCGCCGCCGGGGAACCGCCCGGCACCGGCCCGAGGCGGTCGGCGATCTCCCCCGGGGTGGGCCGCGCCGCCGGGTCCTTGGCCAGGCAGTCCAGGATCAGGCCGCGGATGCCGTCCGGCGTCCCGGTCAGCTCGGGCTCCTCCTGCGCGATCTTGAACATCACCGCGTGGAAGCCCGAGTCGGGGCTGCCGAACGGCTGCCGCCCGGTCGCCGCGTACGCCAGCACCGACCCCACGCAGAAGACGTCGCTCGGCGGGCCCGCACGGTGCCCCCGGACCTGCTCGGGCGACATGAAGCTGGGCGAGCCGAGCACCGTGCCGGTACGGGTCCTGGTCCGGTCGCCGACCGCGTCCAGGGCCCGCGCGATGCCGAAGTCGATGACCCGCGGCCCGTCGATGGTCAGCAGCACGTTGGACGGCTTGAGGTCGCGGTGAATGATGCCGGCGGCGTGGATGTCGCGCAGCGCGCAGGACAGCCCGTACGCCAGCCGCCGCAGCGAGTGCTCCGGCAGGGGGCCGCCGCTCCCGGGGAGGCCGTACAGGCCGCTGACGACCTCGCCCAGCGTGGGGCCCGCGATGTAGCCGGTGGCGACCCATGGGACGGCCGCTTCGGTGTCGGCGTCCAGCACCGGGGCGGTCCAGCGCCCGCCGACCCGGCGCGCGGCCGCGACCTCGGCGCGGAAGCGGTCCCGGAACTCCTCCTCCGCGGCGAGTTCGGCCTTCACCAGCTTCACGGCGACGGTCCGGCCGCCCTCCGACCGGGCGAGGAAGACCCGCCCCATCCCGCCGCTGCCGAGACGGCTGAGCAGCCGGTAGTCCCCGATCCACTGAGGATCGCCGGCCATCAGCCCCCGCAGGCCGTCCATCGCGCGTCCTCCCCCGTCTCGTGGCGTGCCTGAGGCGTTGTGGGCAGCAGGCGTCCTCCGAGCGTAGGCGGCCGCGGATCGCGCCCCGGCCGAGAGATCGTCACGACGGGAGAACAATCGGTGCGCGGCGGGGAGCGAGGGAAGCAGCGGGGCGCGGGAAGGGGAGCGCGGCCGGTGCCTGCCGGGCCGTCAGCTCTTCGTGCTGTCCGGCAGCCTGTGGTACGTGAGGGCCTTCCCGTCGTCGGAGGTGCGGCGGAGCTTGCCGTGGACCATCTCCAGGGTGCTCGGCGAGCCCGGGGAGCAGCCGTCGGGACCGGAGACCACGGTGGAGGGGCCGAGGCGGACCGGCGGGCCCGCCTGGGCCAGGGCGGCGGCGAACTCACAGCGGTAGTCCTTCCCGGTCGCCGTCATCGTCAGCACGATGTCCCCGGCCTTGCCCTGCCGGAGGGTGAAGCGCCGTACCTCGTCGGGGAAGTGAGTCAGCGTCGCCTCCCAGGTGCCGAGGTAGGACGCGGGGAGCCCGGCCGCCCTGGCGCTGGCGCGGTCCGCGCCGCCGGCCGGGGCGTCCGTCGACCGCAGGCCGCCGCCGTCCGCGCTCATCAGCGTGTACACGGTGCTCGCGCCGGCCCCGGCGAGCACCAGCGCGGCCGCGCCGGCGGCCAGGGCGGCACCCCGCCGGCGCGACGGCTTGCGGGCCGGGGCGGGAGCCGACGCCGCGTCAGAACGGCGGGAGCGGGCGGCGGGTGCGGGCACGACGGCGGTGAGCGACGCGGGCGGCCCGGTGTCGCCGGCGGTGCCGCGCGTCCCGTCGCGGTCCCCGGGGTGCTCGGCCGCCAGCAGCTCCACGGCGTGCCGCCCCAGCCGGGCGGTCAGCGCCCCCGGCAGCCAGGGCTCGTCGTCCGCCGCAGGACCGCCGCCGCGCTCCGCCCGCGCCACCAACTGCGCGGGCGTGGGCCGTTGTGCCGGGTCCTTGGCCAGCGCCCCGGCGATCAGCTCGCGCAGCCCCTCGGGCACCTCGGAGAGATCGGGCTCCTCCTGGGCGACGCGGAACATCACCGCGTGCGCGATGCTGTCCGGCGTGCCGAACGGCTGCCGCCCGGTCGCCGCGTACGCCAATACGGAACCGAGGCTGAAGACGTCGCAGGCCGGGGTGAGCGGCGTGCCGCGCACCTGCTCGGGCGACATGAAGCCCGGCGAGCCGATCGCCGCGCCGGTGTGCGTCACGCCGTTGCCGGACACCGCCTCCAGGGCCCGCGCGATGCCGAAGTCGATGACCCGCGGTCCGTCGATGGTGAGCAGCACGTTGGACGGCTTGAGGTCGCGGTGGATGATGCCGGCGGCGTGGATCGACTCCAGCGCGCGGGCCAGCCCGGCGGCCAGGATCCGTACCGTCCGCTCGGGCAGCGGGGTGCCGCTGCGGCCGACGACCTGCTGCAGGGAAGGGCCCGCGATGTAGCCCGTGGCGAGCCAGGGGGTCTCGGCCTCGGTGTCCGCGTCCAGCACGGGCGCGGTCCACTCCCCGGCGACCTGCTGGGCGGCCCGCACCTCCCGCCGGAAGCGCGCCCGGAACTCCTCCTCTCCGGCCAGTTCAGCCCGCACCAGCTTGACCGCGACCGTCCGGCCGCGGTCCGAACGGGCCAGGAACACCCGCCCCATGCCGCCCTCGCCGAGCCGCCCGATCAGGCGGTAGTCCCCGATCCGCGGCGGGTCCTGCGCGCCCAGCGGCATCAGCCCCGCGGGCGCTTCCGCGCGCCCCTGCCATCCCCGCTGCCCCGTTTGTCCTGGCTGTTCCACGATCCGCCACCCCTTCCCCCCGAATCCGCCCCCTGCGGGCGAGCGGGCGGGCCGCCCCCGCACCCGGCTGCCCGCGCCCCTTTTCCCCCGCGGTGAGGATAGCGAGGGCGCCGCGGGCCCCGGCAGGCCGTGGGCCCGTCCCGCCCCGCCAAGAAGCGCTCCAACGGCCCGCCCGTGGCCGGGACATGACGTTCCCGGATGTCTGTTTCCGCGTCCCGGAACTTTCCGCGGGCGACGATCGTCGTACGCGTACCCCGACGCCCACCGCGCCCACGGCGGACACCCGGGCCACTCCGGTACGGACCCCGGCACCGCCCCCGGCACCCCACCCGCGCAACAGCACCCGCACACCGACGGAACAGCGCCTCCCGGCCCGCACGCCCCCTCTCCCGTCCCCGCCCGACCGCCAAGGAGACCGTGTGATCCCCGCCGTACGCGCCCTCGCCCGCGCCGCCATGGCCGCACGCCCCGTCCCGCTCGCCGATGTCCAGGCGCGGGCCGCGTTACCCGCCCGCTTCGACCGCCGCTACCTCGTCCCGGTCGAGGTCTTCGCCGCCGTCGCGGCCGAACTCACCGACCACCGCAGGCCGGGCGGCCCGTTCGCGGCGCTGTGCATCAACGGACGCCGCTGGTTCCAGCACCGCTCCGTCCACTACGACACTCCCGACCTGCGGTCCTTCCACGACCACCGGCAGGGCCTGCCGGTGCGCTACACGATCCGCGAGCGGCGCTACGAGGACACCGGGGTGCGGCAGCTGGAGATCAAGCTCCGGGGACGCCGCGGCGAGACGGTCAAGCACCGCAGGCCGCTGCTCGCGGACGCCCCCGCCCTCGGCGCGGCCCCGCGCGGCTTCCTCACCGCCGTACTGGACCGCGCCTACGGCCTCCCGGCCCCCACCGACCTCGGCGGCGCCCTGGAGACCGACTACACCCGCACCACCCTCGTCGCGGACGGCCAGCGCATCACCTGCGACGCGGCGCTGCGCTGCCGGGACCTGGCCTCCGGACGCACGGTGCGCGCCGACGGCGGGCTGGTCCTCGTCGAGACCCGGACCACCGGCCGCCCGACCGAGGCGGACCGGCTGCTCGGCGGTCACGGCATCCCGGCCGCCGCCTTCACCCGGTACTGCGGCGGACTGTCGGCGCTGCGCCCGGACCTGGCCGCCGAGCACTGGCGGCGGGCGGTGCGGACAGCCTTCCCGGCGGCGGCCTGACGGCGTGCGCGGCGCCGCGGCCGCCTCCCGCACGGCCCGCGATTCTGGACAGAATGTCCGCGCGTCGTGGGTGGACTCACACACAGTGTCGGTACCGTCCGGCGGACCGTGATCCCTACGCTGAGAGCGTTCGCCGGACCGTTCCACGGCGGACCCGAGCGACCCGATCCGAGGTACTGACCGTGACCACGACGCCCTCCGCCTCCGCCGCCGACCCCGCCACCGGCGCGGCCGTCAAGGCCGCCGACCGCGCGCACGTCTTCCACTCCTGGTCCGCGCAGGGCCTGATCGACCCGCTGCCGATCGCCGGCGCCGAGGGCTCGTACTTCTGGGACTACGACGGCAACCGCTACCTCGACTTCTCCTCGCAGCTGGTCAACACCAACATCGGCCACCAGCACCCCAAGGTCGTCGCGGCGATCCAGGAGCAGGCCGCGAAGCTGTGCACCATCGCGCCCGGATTCGCCGTGGACGTACGGTCCGAGGCCGCCCGGCTGGTCGCCGAGCGCACTCCCGGCGACCTCGACAAGATCTTCTTCACCAACGGCGGCGCGGAGGCCGTGGAGAACGCGGTCCGCATGGCCCGGCTGCACACCGGCCGCGCCAAGGTGCTCTCCGCCTACCGCTCGTACCACGGCGCCACCGCCACCGCGATCAACCTGACCGGCGACCCCCGCCGCTGGCCCTCCGACACCGCCTCGGCCGGCGTGGTGCACTTCTGGGGCCCGTTCCTCTACCGCTCCGCCTTCCACGCCGAGACGCAGGAGCAGGAGTGCGAGCGCGCCCTCGCGCACCTGGAGCAGACCATCGCCTTCGAGGGACCGCAGTCGATCGCGGCGATCATCCTGGAGACCGTCCCCGGCACCGCCGGGATCATGGTCCCGCCGGCCGGCTACCTCGCCGGGGTCCGCGAGATCTGCGACCGCCACGGCATCGTCTTCATCCTCGACGAGGTCATGGCCGGCTTCGGCCGCACCGGCCACTGGTTCGCCGCCGACCACTTCGGTGTCACCCCCGACCTGCTGACCTTCGCCAAGGGCGTCAACTCCGGCTACGTCCCGCTGGGCGGCGTCGCGATCAGCGCCGAGATCGCCGCGACCTTCGACCAGCGCCCCTACCCGGGCGGGCTGACCTACTCCGGACACCCGCTGGCCTGCGCCTCCGCCGTCGCCACCATGAACGCGATGGCCGAGGAGCGGATCGTGGAGAACGCCGCCGACATCGGCGAGCGGGTCATCGGCCCCGCCCTGCGCGAGATCGCCGAGCGCCACCCGTCCGTCGGCGAGGTCCGCGGCCTGGGCGTCTTCTGGGCGCTCGACCTGGTCAAGAACAAGGAGACCCGCGAGCCGCTGGTCCCCTACAACGCCGCCGGCGCCGCCAACGCCCCGATGGCCGAATTCGCCGCGGCCTGCAAGCGCGGCGGCCTGTGGCCGTTCGTGAACATGAACCGGACGCATGTCGTCCCGGCCTGCACGATCACCGAGGCCGAGGCCAAGGAGGGCCTCGCCGCCCTCGACGAGGCCCTCGCGGCGGCCGACGCCCACACCGTCTGAGCCCTCCCCGACGACGCCGCCGGGGGAGCGGAACCGCAGGTCACGGACGTGCCGTCCGGCAGACCGACGGTAACCTCGGGCGGCACCGGAGTACGGCCCTCGCCTATCGTGGGCGGGGGCCGCTCCCATCTGCGCGGTCAGCGACGTCGAAGGAGACGCACACGATGGCCGCCGGCGGAGACAGCTCAGTCATACGACGCAGCACCCTGCGCCAGCAGATCGCCGACGCGCTGCGCGACGAGGTCCTGGCCGGCCGGCTGCCGTCCGGCCACCCCTTCACCGTCAAGGAGATCGCCGAACAGTACGGCGTCTCCGCCACCCCCGTGCGCGAGGCGCTCCTCGACCTCTGTGCCCAGGGCCTGCTCGACGTCGAACAGCACCGCGGCTTCAAGGTGCACGCCTTCACCGCCGACGACTTCCGCGCCATGGTCGAGGCCCGCACCCTGATCATCGAGGGCATCTTCCGCAGCGGCGCCGACCGGGCGCTGCGGGACACCCCCGCCGGGGTCCTGATCTCCATCCGCCGCCGCGCCGACGAGGCCGAACGGGCCGCGCGGGGCGGCGACCTGGACGTCCTGATCGGCTACGACCTGCGGTTCTGGCGCGAGCTGAGCAGCATCGTGAACAACGCCTACATCAGCGATTTCCTCGACCGGATCCGCGTCCAGACCTGGATGTTCGCGGTCCCGCTGCTGCGCCGCGAACCCGACCTCAAGGGGCTGCTCTGGCACGGCCACAGCGCCCTGGCCGACTCTCTGCTCCAGCACGACCTGGCCACCGCCCAGCGGCTGATCGCCGAGTACAACGAGCACTCCCTCGCTCTCGTCGGAACGCGCGGCTAGCACTACGCTGTCCCGACCATCGGCCGTAATGGGCCGTACCCGTAGCTGTACGTGCGCCGGTGTCCCCGTCCCCGACCGGAAGCGAGCCCACACTCGTGGCATGTGACCTGTGGCTGGTACCCCTCGTCGATGTGCTGTGCCACAGCCCCGACAACCCGTTCTCCGAAGAGATCGCCGCCTACGACAAGGCCCTGACGGAAGCGGGCCTGCCACCGGTCCCGGTCTTCAGCTACATGCCCGGCCTGTCGGGCGACGTCGCCCCGGTCGCCGGCTTCGACTACGACGCCCTGCACTTCCTGCGCCGCGCCTACCTGCTGCGCCTGTGCGGCCTGGAGGTGACTCCGGTCGACGAACTGGGCGGCGACTACGAGCAGTTGCTGGAGATGTTCGAGGCCACCGCGCAGCAGTCCCACCTGGTGTGGCACTACGACCACGCCGGCGCCTACGTCCCGGTCGACTTCCCGCACCCGCTCGCCAACGACGAACTCCTGGAGGGCGGCGGCCCGCTGGGCTCCTCCCACGGCCTCCTGCGCGACCTGGAACTGGTTGCGCCATCCCTCGGTATCGATCCGGCCAATCCGCCCGCCGCCCCCGCACCCCCCGCAGGCCCCACCTCCCTGGAGGAGCGCTCCGCCGCCACCCCCCTGGACGACAGCCCCTTCGCCCGCGAACGCCACGTCTGGCTCGGCCTCCACGCCGCCGCCACCCGAAGCCTCAGCCAAGGCTCCATGATCGTCTTCAGCTGACCCTCACCCTTCAGGTCCCCATCGACCACCTGGCCCCACCCACCCACGGTGCCCACCCACGACCTCACCCACCCACCCACGGTGCCCACCCACGACCTCACCCACCCACCCACGGGAGGGGACGGGCCGGAGGGGCAGGGGTGTGGGACGTAAAGCGAAGCAGTCCCACACCCCTGCCCCTCCGGCCCGGCACCGGCACGTACAGCCCCGCGCAGCGGACCCCGCCCGCCGCTGGGGGTACCTCCCACGCCCTTTAGGCAGTGGGGGAGCAACGGCGACAAGCCCCCACGGCGGGACAGCCGAAAACGCGGCAAGCCAAGCGCTCAGCGCGGCGCCTCCGGCGGCCGCTGCCGCGGCATATTCGCCCGAGGCAATGGCGGCACCACGAACCGCCCGGCCACCCCCGGCTCCTCCTGCCGCGCCCCCACGGCGGCAAAGCCGCCCCCGCGCGCCGCGGCACACCGCAGCGCATCGGCCCGGAACTGCGCCATCCAGTCGGCGGTCTCGGCCCGCACCAGCTCCCCGACGTCCTCGGTGAACCGCCGCAGCACGCCCAGGCACCGCTCCGCCGCCTCGCCCGCGGTGCCCTCGGTCGGCCCGAGCACCTCGCGCACGCTCTCCACCGCCCAGTCGAACTGCAGCGCCTCCAGCCGCCGGTGGATCGCCTGGGCGGTCGCCAGGTCCCGCATCCAGCCGGTGGTCATCCCGAAGTACCGGTCGCAGCCCACGCACACGGCCGCCAGCAGCAGCGACAGCGCGCCCCAGGGCGCCCCGCCCGCCCAGAACCCGGCGAGGTCCAGCAGCGGGAGCACCCCGCCCGCCGTCGCCCCGGCGGCGGCCCCCAGCCGCAGCGCCCGCGCGCCGCGGCGCTTGGCCAGCCGGCCCCGCAGGTACCAGTCGGCGCTGCGCAGCGCGCCCTCCTCGCACCAGAGGTAGAGCGCGTCGAGGCGCTCGGCGGGCTCC
This sequence comes from Streptomyces angustmyceticus, assembly GCF_019933235.1. NCBI lineage: Bacteria > Bacillati > Actinomycetota > Actinomycetes > Kitasatosporales > Streptomycetaceae > Streptomyces > Streptomyces angustmyceticus. The sequence goes on from NZ_CP082945.1 coordinate 4,306,768, forward strand.
CCCCAGTCGCCGAGCGGGAAGACCCGCCCCGCAAGATCCCTCCGGGCGCTGCCCCGGCCGCCGCTCTCCCCGGCGGGACCGCCGCCCTCCCGAGGGGGCCCCTCGGGCTGCATCTCCGGATGACTCACCCGTGCACTCCCTCTCTGTCTCCACGACCCCGCGGCCCACGTGCCGCGGACGAGACGCTCCGTCCCCTGTCTGCATGCCGCAGACGCATATATCCGTGCACATCCGCGCACACCCATGCATCCGAGTACATCCGAGACGCACATGACGAAACGAACGAGGAGGCCGTCACACCCAGCCCCTTCCTACCGCCGAACGGCTGGCGTCGGCCCCACGATCACGCTCTTTCCGCCCGGAAGGGGCGCGTGATCGGATATAAGGCGGCCGACCGCCTCACCCGAAAGAGTTGCCACCGCGGCGACGCGCGGTTTCCGGCCGCCCCGGACCCGTGCGCCGGCCCCGGCCCGGCCGACGTCGGGGCGGCGCGCGCTCTCGTCTAGGCTGCCACCGTGAAGGTCCTCGTCATCGGCGGCGGCGCCCGCGAACACGCCCTGTGCCGCTCTCTGTCCCTCGACCCCGACGTCACCGCGCTGCACTGCGCTCCCGGCAACGCCGGCATCGCCGAGGTGGCCGAATTGCACGGGGTCAACGCCCTCGACGGCGCGGCCGTCGCCGAACTCGCCGTCGGCCTGCAGGCCGACCTGGTCGTCGTCGGCCCCGAGGCCCCGCTGGTGGCGGGCGTCGCGGACGCCGTGCGCGACCGCGGCATCCCGGTCTTCGGCCCCTCGGCCCAGGCCGCCGAACTGGAGGGCTCCAAGGCCTTCGCCAAGGACGTGATGGCCGCCGCGGCCGTCCCGACCGCCCGCAGCTACGTCTGCACCACGCCCGCCGAGGTCGACGCGGCCCTCGACGCCTTCGGCGCGCCGTACGTCGTCAAGGACGACGGCCTGGCGGCCGGCAAGGGCGTCGTGGTCACCGACGACGTCGCGGCGGCCCGTGCGCACGCCCTGGCCTGCGACCGCGTGGTCATCGAGGAGTTCCTCGACGGCCCCGAGGTGTCCCTCTTCGCGGTCACCGACGGCGAGAGCGTCGTCCCGCTGCAGCCCGCCCAGGACTTCAAGCGCGCCTACGACGGCGACGAGGGCCCCAACACCGGCGGCATGGGCGCGTACAGCCCGCTGCCCTGGGCCGACCCCAAGCTGGTCGACGAGGTCCTGGCCACCGTCCTGCAGCCCACCGTCGACGAGCTGCGCCGCCGCGGCACCCCGTTCTCCGGGCTGCTCTACGCGGGCCTGGCGATCACCTCCCGCGGGGTGCGCGTGATCGAGTTCAACGCGCGCTTCGGCGACCCGGAGACCCAGGTCGTCCTCGCCCGCCTCAAGACCCCGCTCGCCGGCCTGCTGCACGCCGCGGCCACCGGCACCCTCGCCACGTTCCCGCCGCTGCGCTGGAGCGACGGCGCCGCGGTCACCGTCGTCATCGCCTCGCACAACTACCCGGACACCCCGCGCACCGGCGACCCGATCGACGGCCTCGCCGACGTCGCGGCGCAGGACGGCCCGGAGGCGTACGTCCTGCACGCCGGCACCAAGCGCGACGACTCCGGCGCGGTGCTCAGCGCGGGCGGCCGGGTGCTGTCCGTCACGGCCACCGGCTCCGACCTCACCACCGCCCGGCGGCGTGCCTACGACGCCGTCGGCCGGATCTCCCTGGACGGCTCCCAGCACCGCACGGACATCGCCGCCAAGGTCGCGGCCGACGCGGCACAGGCGCCGGGCGCCTAGGACCGCCACGACCTCCCGGGCCGTGCCCCGCGCGCACCGCGCGGGACACGGCCCGCGCGGTGCGCGCGGCCGCGCCCGTCGCGCATCCGGCACCCGTCGCGGACGCTGCGGTCGGTGGCATCTCTCCTGGGGCATATGCCACATACGGTGACATATGCCCCAGTCCTGCGTGTGCCGACCGGGCCGACGTGTCCATCGCCCACACCTGCCCGGCGCCGGTTCCCGGCTTTCCCCAAAGCCATTCCATCGAGTGACCGCACCAGGTATACGGCTGACGGGGCCCGCACCCCCAACTAGGGTGCCGCGCAAGCGTCCTGTGGTCGCCGGGCCGGATTCCGGCGCGGTTGCCGCGGCGGCGTCCGGCAAGTGGCTCACCGGCATTGCGATGTCAGTGGCCGGTGCCACAGTGGTGGTGGAGTGCCCGCGCTCGACCCACCGCGCATTTTCTCGTACGTCCGTCCCGTGTTCTCTCCGTCCGGCTCCAGCAGGACAGCAGGGGGTGTACAGGCTCGTGGCAAGTCCGGAAACAGGCGTCCTGGCGGCGCGTGCCCGCGCCCTCGCCGTGCTGCGGATCCGCAGCACGGCGCTGGCCGTCGCGCTGCTGCCGGCGGCCGTGGCCGTGGTGCTGTTCGCCGGCCGGGTCACCGGCCGCCTCGGCACGGGCCCCGGCTGGGAGCTCGCCGGCTGGATCACGGGCGGCCTCGCGGTGCTCAGCCTGCTCCTGGCCACGCTCGTCACCCTCGTCGTCGCCCGCGCCAGACCCGCGCTCAGCCCGTCCGTGCCGATCGCCGAGGAGTCGGCCCCCGATCTCTACCGCCTGGTCCGCGACCTCGCCGACCGCCTCGACGTCCCCGCACCCTCGGCCATAGCGCTCACCCCGGACTGCGACAGCTGGCTCGAGGACCGCACTCACCGCGCCCACGGCCCGCCGCGCCGCGGGGGAGCGGCGGCCGGTGAGGGGCGCCGGACACCCGAGGCGCCCGTCCTGGTCATCGGCTCACCGTTCCTGTGGTGGATGCGGGTCGCCGAGCTGCGCGCCCTGCTCGCCCCCGTCGTCGCCGGCACCGGCCCGTCCGCCCACCCCGACATAGCCGCCGCCCGCCGCTTCATCCGCGGCCTGGACGCCGCCGTCGCCGTATCGGCCCGCGCCCGGGGCCCGCTGCGCGCGCTCCCGCTGCGCTTCGTCGGCCGGGTGGCGCGGCTGCTCCTGCGGGCGGGCCGCGAACACGCCACGATCATGGAACGCGCCGTCGCGGCCGCCGCGTCCGAGCGGGCCCAGGGCGTCGACTACGGCCTGCGGATCGTCGCCCAGGAACAGGTCGGCCTCGCCTACGCGGGCTGGGACCGGCTGCTGACCCGGGTCGCGCTGCCCGCCTGGCGGATGGGCCGCTGGCCGTCCCGGCTGGACGCCGGGGTGGTCTCCGCGCTCACCGAACTCTCCCGCCGCGACCGCCTCGCCAACGGCTTCGCCTCCCGCCTCGGCGAGCGCCCCGCCTGCGACCTCCTGGAGGAGCCGGGCGCCATCGACCGCGCCGCCTCCCTGCTGGCGGCCCGCCTCTTCCACGGCGGCCCGGCCGAGCCCGGACCCGACTGGTCGCCGGTCGGCTGGAGCCAGTACCCGGAAGAGGTCGTGGACCGGAAATGGCGCCTGGAGGCCGCCCGTCTCCACCGCGTTCTGGACACCCTCCCGGCGACCGCGCTCCCGGCGGCCCCGCCCGCGCCGGCGCCCTCGGACACCTGCGCCCCGCACCTCTCGTACGCCCGCTCCGCCCCCGGCCACCCTCCGGACCGCCCGGCCGGCGGCCCGCCGCCCGCCGGCCGTCACGACGCCCCGCCGGCCGCACCGCCCCCGGGCCCGACCCTGGCCCGGGTCATCGACCGGCTCGCGCAGGACGAGCGGGCGGGCGATCTGGTCGCCGCCCGGCTGGGCGCGGAGGTCGAGCGCGAGGAACGCGAGGAGGCGGCCCGCCAGGCCGCCCGCGGCGGCCCGGCGCAGGACGCCGGCATCGGGGTGGCCTGGGGCGACGGCCTGGTGTCCGAGGGCGGTCTGCCGCTGTTCCCGCTGCAGCCGCCCCGTACGGGCCGTGAACTCCTCGCCGACCACGTCACCGCCATGGTCTGCTGCGCCGCCGTCGACACCGCGGGCGCCGCCCCCGGCCTGGACTGGCTCGACGGCCCGGCGCTGCTGGTCGACGGCGCCCGCCGCGCCGACCTCGGCCGCCCGGTGCTCAGCCTGGTCGACGACGGCGACGCGGAGCCGCTCCGCGGCTGGCTGACGACGGTCGGGGTGCGCCCCGAGAAACCGGTCAGGTTGGTATGACCGGAAAGCCGCACTTATCCGCCGGGCGGGGGCCGGGCGCCTCGCTCCTGACCTCCCGCACCACCGGCTGAATGTTCCCTTCCAGTTCGCATTTCGGGGGCGCTGCCCTCTAAATTCACGACGAAGGGTGACGAAGTGAGTGCGTAATGTGATGTGCTGGGGGATGGCCGGCCGGGTTCGCCGGGCCGGACGCAGCACCGGCCCGATCGGCCGAGGCCGACCGGGGACGCGGGAGGGGAGTGGAAGGTGGCGACGGATCAGATCAGGCGCTGGGAGTCGGGTGCGCTCGCCCACGCGGTCACGGACCCGTTCGGCCAGGGCCCGCTGCCCTGGCTGCGCGGCAGCGAGAACTACTTCGACTCCGGCCGCATCATCCCCTGGTACGTCGACCCCGCCGTCGCCCAGGGCGACCTGGCGGTGCCCGCCCCCAGCAAGCACAACGGCCCCCGCACCGCCGACGACGTCCACCGCCAGATCAAGGGCTTCGCCGGCCCCGGCGCGGTGGCCCCCGGCGAGGCCATCGACTTCCGCGTCTCGGTGGACCCGCCCCAGCCGTTCAACATCGACATCTACCGCATCGGCCACTACGCGGGCGCCGGCGCCTCCAAGATCACCAACAGCCCCCGCCTGGCCGGCATCGTCCAGCCGCCCCCGCTGACCGCCGACCGCACGGCCTCCTGCCACCACTGGTGGCTCTCCTGGCGCCTCCAGGTCCCCACGTTCTGGCAGCTCGGCGCCTATGTCGCGGTGCTCACCACCGCCGACGGCCGTTACCGCTCCCACATCCCCTTCACGGTCCGCGACAACCAGCCCGCCGACCTCCTCCTGCTCCTGCCCGACATCACCTGGCAGGCCTACAACCTCTACCCCGAGGACGGCCGGACCGGCGCCAGCCTCTACCACGCGTGGGACGAGGAGGGCGCGCTGCTCGGCGAGGGCGACGCCGCCACCACCGTCTCCTTCGACCGCCCCTACGCCGGCGCCGGACTGCCCCTGCACGTCGGCCACGCCTACGACTTCATCCGCTGGGCCGAGCGCTACGGCTACGACCTCGCCTACGCCGACGCCCGCGACCTGCACGCCGGCCGCGTCGACCCGTCCCGCTACCGTGGCCTGGTCTTCCCCGGCCACGACGAGTACTGGTCGGTGCCCATGCGCCGCACGGTCGAGCGCGCCCGCGACACCGGTACCTCCCTCGTCTTCCTCTCCGCCAACACCATGTACTGGCAGGTCGAACTCTCCCCCTCGCCGTCGGGCCCGGAGGCCCTGCTCCACTGCCGCAAGCGCCAGGGCCCCGGACGTCCCGCGCTCTGGCGGGAGCTGGGCGACCCCGAACAGCGGCTGATGGGCATCCAGTACGCCGGCCGGGTCCCCGAACCGGCCCCCCTGGTCGTCCGCAACGGCGAACACTGGCTGTGGGACGCCACCGGCGCCCATGAGGGCGACGAACTCCCCGGCCTGGTCGCCGGCGAGGCCGACCGCTACTTCCCGCGCACCAGCCTCCCCGAGCACACCAGCCGCACCCTCCTCGCCCATTCCCCGTACCACGACAGCGAAGGCGCCCGCCGCCACCAGGAGACCTCCCTCTACCGCGCCCCCAGCGGCGCCTGGGTCTTCGCCTCCGGCACCTTCGCCTGGTCCCCCGCCCTCGACCGCCCCGGCCACGTCGACGAACGCATCCAACGCGCCACCGCCAACCTCCTCGACCGCATCTGCAAACGCGACTGACCCCACGACGCCCGCCCCGGCCCACATGCCGCCGGCCCCGGGGCGTCGGGCTCCACTCCCGCGCCGCCACGACCGCCGCGCCGGGACACCGGCCCGTTCGGCCCCGGCCACGGTGCCGCTCGGGGCACTGGCCCCGGCTGCTGCCGCCCGTCGGCCGCCCGCGCGTCGATCGCTCGCTGGGGCGCCTCGCCCGCGGCCCGGCGCCCGCCCCGTTCGCGTACCCCAGCCCCCGTCCGTCACCACCGGCCCGCGTAGGGGAGAATCGATATGACTCCTGGATCAACCTACGCGGAGGAAGCGTGCCCGGTTTTGTAGAAAAGCCTGAGCCGGTGGAGGTTCCCGGGCTCACCCACCTTCACACCGGCAAGGTGCGCGACCTCTACCAGAACGCCGCCGGCGACCTGATCATGGTCGCCAGCGACCGCACCTCCGTCTACGACTGGGTGCTGCCCACCGAGATCCCCGAAAAGGGCCGCATCCTCACCCAGCTGTCCCTGTGGTGGTTCGAGCAGCTTGCCGACCTGGCCCCCCACCACGTCCTCTCCACCGACGTCCCGGCCGGCGCCCCCGCCGACTGGGCGGGCCGCACCCTGGTCTGCAAGTCGCTGCGGATGGTGCCCGTCGAGTGCGTGGCCCGCGGCTACCTCACCGGCTCCGGCCTCGCCGAATACCGCCAGACCCGCACGGTCTGCGGGCTCGCCCTCCCCGAGGGCCTCGTCGACGGCTCCGAACTCCCCGCGCCGATCTTCACCCCGGCCACCAAGGCCGCCGTCGGCGACCACGACGAGAACGTCTCCTACGAGGAGGTCGTCCACCAGATCGGCGCCGAGGTGGCCGCCCAGCTCCGGCAGACGACCCTCGCCGTCTACAGCCGGGCCCGCGACATCGCCCGCGAGCGCGGCGTCATCCTGGCGGACACGAAGTTCGAGTTCGGCTTCGACGGCGAGCAGCTGACGCTGGCCGACGAGGTCCTGACGCCCGACTCCTCGCGCTTCTGGCCCGCCGACCTCTGGGAGCCGGGCCGCGCCCAGCCGTCCTTCGACAAGCAGTTCGTCCGCGACTGGCTGACCTCCCCCGCCGCGGCCTGGGACCGCACGGGCACGCTGCCGCCGCCCGCCCTCCCGCACGAGATCGTCGAGAGCACCCGCGCCAAGTACGTCGAGGCCTACGAGCGCCTCACGGGCCTCAGCTGGTCATGACCCGCCCCCGGCCCGGGTCCGCCCCGGGCCGGGACCGTGACGGGCTGGGATCGTGCCGGGCAGGGGCACCGGGTGAGACGGTCCGGTCCCGCACACATACGAAAAGGCCCCGTCCGGCATCACTGCCGGCCGGGGCCTTCTCCTTCTGAGCGGACGACGAGGCTCGAACTCGCGACCTCAACCTTGGCAAGGTTGCGCTCTACCAACTGAGCTACGTCCGCATGCTCCGTGCAAGGCTCCTGAAACCAGTCGCCGGCGCGCGGTGCGGGCACCACTATAGCCAACCTCGCTCGCGGGCGAGACGCGCCGCGGCATGGCGGTTCTCCGCGCCCAGCTTCGCGGTCGCCGAGGAGAGGTAGTTCCGCACCGTCCCCGGCGACAGCGACGCCCGCTCCGCGATCTCCGCGACCGGCGCCCCGTCCTCGGCGCACTCCAGCACTTCCGCCTCCCGGACCGACAACGGTGACTCCCCGGCGCTGATCGCGTCCGCCGCCAACTCCGGGTCCACATAACGGTTTCCGGCGTGGACCGTGCGTATGATCTCCGCCAGCCGCTGCGCCGACACCGTCTTCGGCACGAACCCCCGCACCCCGGCTTCCAGCGCCCGCTTCAGATGTCCCGGCCGCCCATGACTGGTCACGATCATGGACCGGCACCCCGGCACCTCCGCCCGCAAGGATGTGGCCACCGCCACACCGTCCGCGCCCGGCATCTGCAGATCCAGCACCGCCACATCCGGCTCGTGCGCCCGGGCCATCGCCCGCGCCTCCGGCCCCGACGCCGCCTCGGCCACCACTTGCAGATCGTTCTCCATCGACAACAGCGCCGCCAGCGCGCCCCGGATCAGATGCTCGTCATCCGCGAGCAGCACCCGGATCACCTCGCCACGCACCCCGTCACTCACCCGCCACCCTGCCTCTCACCCATGACGCCTCCTCACTCACCGGGCCCCCGCCCACCCCGCTCCCTCGCCCCTGCCCCGCAGCCCCGAGCGGCAGCTCGACCGTCAGGCGGTAGGAGCTCTGCAGCACCGGGCCCGACGTCAGGGTGCCGCCCAAGGGGTGCAGGCGTTCGCGCAGTCCCTTGAGGCCGCTGCCGGGCAGCGAGCCGGCCCGGGCGGTGTCCGGCTGGAGGGCGACACCGTCGTTCTCCATGGTCATCACGAGGACCGAGCGGTGCCGATCGATCAGGGTCCGCAGCGCACAGTGCCGCACCTCGGCGGCGTGCCGCAGGATGTTGGTGGTGCCTTCCCGTACGACCCAGCCGAGTGCCGACTCCACCTCCGGCGGCAGCTGCGCCTCGTCCTCGCCGTCGATACGGCAGTCCACCCCGGCCGCCCGGAGGATGGAGCGGGCCCCGGCCAACTCCGCCTGCAGATCGGCCTTCCGGTAGCCGCGCACCACCTCCCGTACCTCCCGCTGGGACTCCTGGGCGATCCGCTGCACCTCCACCATCTGCTCCACGGCCTCCGGCCGCTCCCGCCGGGCCAGCTGGACCGCCAGCTCGCTCTTCAGGGCGATCACCGCCAGATTCCGGCCCATGACGTCGTGCAGGTCCCGGCCGAACCGCAGCCGTTCCTCGGCGACCGCGAGCCGCGCCTCCGTACTGCGCGCCGCGTCCAGCTTCCGGACCACGCCGAGCAGCCAGCCCGTGGGCCGCGCTATCACCAGGCTCCACATGCCGGCGAAGAGCAGCAGACACGCCATCGCCACCGATCCCGGCCAGGAGCCCGTGAACAACCCGAACAGCAGGATCATCCCCGCCGTGGCGGCGGCCACCCCCGCCAGGAACCTTCGCTTGGACACCACCAGGCACTGCGCCATGAAGTACGTGGTGAGGCTGGCGCCGATCGCGATGAGCACCGTGGCCACATCGTCGCGGTGACCGAGGCCCCGGACCGCGATCAGCGCGATCAGCGCGACTTCGGACGCGAGCGTCAGCACACCCGAGGCGAGCAGCAGGCCGCGCGGCGTCGCCCCCAGCTTCAGATAGCGGTTCAAGGACCTGTTCAGCAGCGGAACGGCCAGCACTCCGTGGACCACGTTCAGCCCGCCGGCGACGACGGCCAGGGCGACCGGCACCGGGCGGCCGCCGGTGGTGCCCATGACGGGCAGCACCCCGCCGAAGACGGGAAGCCACGGTATGGCGTACAGAGTCCAGCGGAAGTACGCCTCGACCATGCCCACTTGGCTCCGTCGTCGCCACATCGCCCGTAGCCGCCCGATCATGTGCTGCCCGCCCCCGTCGTCCGATCGCCTGCGTCGTCAGCGCCGCGGCTCCCACCGGAACCACCGCTGCACAGCAAACAGCGCGAGTCCGGCCCAGGCCAAGCCGGTGAGCAGCTGCCCCAGCGTCTCCTTGACGTCCCCGCCGCCGGTCCAGCCCTCCCGTATCAGCTCCATCGCCGGGGACAGCGGCAGGAACCCGAGGACCGTGGCGACCTTCTCCGGAAAGAGGTCCAGGGGAGCCATCACCCCGGAGCCGGCCATCGACAGCAGCATGAAGGGCAGCACGGTGAGCTGCGCGGCCTCGCTCGACCTCGCGAAGGCCGAGGTCGCCGCCGCGAGCCCGACGACCGTGACCATGCCCAGCAGCACCCCGGCGGTCAGGAGGTGCGGCGCGGTGGGCAGGTCGGTGTCCAGCGCCAGGCTGCCGAGGACGGCGAGGAGCGCGCACTGCGCCAGCCCTGTCAGCACCGATGGGAGCGCGGTGCCGGCGAGTATTTCCTGATCCCGCAGTTCCCCGGTGCGCAGGCGCTTGAGCACCAGTTCCTCGCGCCGGGCGACATAGGCGCCGGTGACGTTGGAGTAGACGGCGAAGAGCAGAACGCAGCCGAGGGTGCCGGGCAGCATCACCGTGCCGACCGAGAGCCCCGTGCCGGCGAGGTTCATCGAACCGACCGCCTGTTTGATGGCGAACGCCATGGCAATCGGGAGGAAGAGCGAGGTGTACAGCGCGGACTTGTTGCGGCCGAGAAGTGTCAACTCGGCCCGTGCCAGGGAGAGTAGACGGCCCGTGGAACGGGTTTCCGCGGGACTTTTCTCCGCCGCATAGCCGATCGCCTGGCTCGTACTGGCACTCATGAGTTCTCCAGCCCCTTTGCGATGTGCAGAAATGCCTCTTCCAGGGATGCGGATCTGACGTCCAGCCCGCGCAGCGTTATCCCCTTGTCCTGCGCCCAGACCAGCACTCCGGTCGCGGCCCGCTGCAGCTCCTCCGTCCGCAGCCGGACCGAGCGCCCGTTCGTCTCATGGGAGAGGACGCCGAGTTCCGCCAGCGGCGGGAGATCGCCGAGATGGAATCCCTCGGGCAGCTCGAAGGAGAGATGCGAGGGATGGGCGGCGACCACGTCCGCCACATGTCCCGCCGTCGCTATCCGTCCCTCGTGCAAAATCGCCAGCCGGTCCGCCAGCTCCTCGGCCTCTTCGAGATAGTGCGTGGTCAGCACGATCGTGGTCCCGGCGTCCCGCAGCTCGCGGATCAGTTCCCAGGTGACATGCCGCGCTTCGGTGTCCAGCCCCGTCGTCGGCTCGTCGAGGAACAGCACCTCGGGCCGCCCCAACAGCGCCAGCGCGAGATCCAGCCGCCGGCGCTCACCGCCGGACAGCTGCTTGACCCGCACATCCCGGCGCCGGTCCAGCCCCACGGAACCGAGCGCCTCCTCGACCGGGCGCGCCCCGGTGGTGCACCCCGCCCACATCCGCAGGGTTTCCTCGGGCGTCAGCTCGGCGGGGAAGCCGCCCTCCTGCAGCATCACGCCGATGTGCGGCCGCACCCTGCCGCGCTCACGGAACGGATCATGACCGAGGACCCGGACCCGTCCGGCGGTGGGCGCGGCCAGGCCCTCCAGCAGTTCGAGGGTGGAGGTCTTGCCCGCGCCATTGGTGCCCAGCAGCGCGAACAGCTCGCCCCGGTCGACGCTGAAGTCGATACCGCTCACGGCCTCGTAACTCTCCCGGGCGCCGGACCGGCCCCGCCCTTTTTTGCTCTGCTCCCCCTTCGCGCGCCGCCCGGCCGGGCCGTAGCGCCTGCGCAGTCCGGTGACTTCGATCACACCGATGCCGGAACCGGCGCCCCCGGCGCCGCCGCGGCCGGCCTCCGCGATGGTTTTCTCCCCGATGTTCATGACTCCAGCGTTTCGCCGGATCAGGCTTCCGGGCAGTGCGAGCTGTCATCGCAGCCGATGACAAATGTCAGTTGCCCCCGCCGGAGCCCGGCAGGCGAGGCAAGCAAGAGAGGTAAGCCGGAGAGGCAAGAGAAGCGAGGGCGGGGAGAGGGAGGAGAGGGGAGAGGGGGAGAGAGGGAAGAGAACAGAGGGGACGGTGAGAAGGAAGGGGAGCCGGGGCGCGATCTGACCGCGCCGATCGCGGACAAAAGAAGAAGGCCCCGGTCGCATTGACCGGGGCCTTCTTCATTCTGAGCGGACGACGAGGCTCGAACTCGCGACCTCAACCTTGGCAAGGTTGCGCTCTACCAACTGAGCTACGTCCGCAGGCATCCACTCGGCTTTCACCGAGCGGCGCGACAGCTACTGTACCTGATCGTTTGACCGGTCGAGCTGTCAGAGCGGGTGACAGGGATTGCACACTGCGCCTCCCTCTTGGAAAGAGGGCGCTCTACTACTGAGCTACACCCGCGTGACTCCGTGAGGTCCGGCCTTTCGGCCTCGCCCCTCGGCGTGCTCCAGACTCTAGCTGATCAGTAGGGGTGCTGTGCAAGTCGGCTGCGCCCGGGCCGCGGGACGCGCTGAAGTCGGTTAGTGGTTGGCGGCGTTGAAGGCCTCGTAGACCTTCTTGGGGATCCGGCCGCGCGGGGGGACGTCCATCTGGTGGGAGCGGGCCCAGGCGCGGACGGCCGCGGGGTCGGGGTTCACCGCGGTCCGGTGGTAGGCCTTGCCGGACTTGGCCCGCTTGCGGCCGGCCTCGACGAACGGTGCGAGGGCGCCGCGCAGTTTCTTCGCATTGGCGGGATTGAGGTCGATCTCGTACGACTTCCCGTCCAATCCGAAGGCGACCGTCTCTGCGGCTTCTCCTCCGTCGATGTCATCGGAGAGCGTTACTACTACGCGCTGCGCCACGGATATCGGTCCTTTCGGGGAGCGACCCCTTGTTGACATGGGGTGATGCTCCGGATCCGGCTGATTGGGATCAATGCTTTTTCATTTGTACAGCGATGGGCATTGCATTGTGAAGCCCAGTTAATTTCGTCAGCGTGTCTTCCCGCAATCCGGACCCCGGATCTTTTCGAGAATTTTTCCTGGGCCGCACTCCCTCCGATACCGGGCCGTGATCGGGCCCGCTGCATATCTATGCGCGTAGATTTTCGAACACGGTACTGTGAGGACACCGCCTTACGCACCACACCACCGGGAGTGCCAGTGGCACGCGTCGTAGTCGACGTCATGCTCAAGCCGGAGATCCTCGACCCGCAGGGGCAGGCGGTGCAGCGCGCACTGCCACGCCTGGGATTCGAGGGGATCGCCGACGTCCGTCAGGGCAAGCGTTTCGAACTCGAGGTGGAGGGTCCGGTCGACGAAGCCGCCCTCGCTCGCATCCACGAGATGGCCGAGACCTTCCTCGCCAACACCGTCATCGAAGACTTCACCGTGCGGGTCGACTCATGACCTCGCGCATCGGAGTCATCACCTTCCCCGGCACGCTCGACGACCGCGACACGCAGCGCGCGGTCCGGGTGGCCGGCGCCGAGGCGGTGCCGCTGTGGCACCGCGACAAGGACCTCAAGCAGGTCGACGCCGTGGTGCTGCCCGGCGGTTTCTCCTACGGCGACTATCTGCGGGCCGGGGCCATTTCCCGGTTCTCGCCGGTGATGGAGACCGTGATCGAGCAGGCCAGGGCCGGTATGCCGGTCCTCGGTATCTGCAACGGCTTCCAGGTGCTCACCGAGACCCACCTGCTGCCCGGCGCCATGCTGCGCAACAACCATCTGCACTTCATCTGCCGCGACCAGAAGCTGCGGGTGGAGAACGCGGAGACCTCCTGGACGTCGGACTACGCGGCCGGCCAGGAGATCAGCGTCCCGCTGAAGAACATCGACGGCCGGTACGTCGCCGACGAGCGCACGCTCGACATGCTCGAGGCCGAGGGCCGGGTCGCCTTCCGCTACCTGGACGGCAACCCCAACGGCTCGCTCCGTGACATCGCCGGCATCACCAATGAGGCGGGCAATGTCGTCGGCCTCATGCCGCACCCCGAGCACGCCGTGGAGCCGCTGATCGGTACGGGCCGTACCGACGGCCTGGGATTCTTCACCTCGATCCTGAAGAAGCTGGTCAACGCATGAGCGACGCACGTGTGGCCGCCGGGCCGCAGCCGACGACGAATGCCGCACCTCTGCGCCGCACGGGCGGAGAAGCGAGTGAAAGGTGCGGGGCATGACTCTCGACACCGTCAAGCACGCAGCCGAGACGCCGGACACCGACCAGCCGTGGGCCGAGCTCGGCCTCAAGCAGGACGAGTACCAGCGCATCCGCGAGATTCTCGGCCGCCGTCCCACCGGCGCCGAACTCGCCATGTATTCGGTCATGTGGTCCGAGCACTGCTCCTACAAGAGCAGCAAGGTCCACCTGAAGCAGTTCGGCGAGAAGGCCCCCGAGAACGACGCGCTGCTCGTCGGCATCGGTGAGAACGCCGGTGTCGTCGACGTCGGCCAGGGCTACGCCGTCACGTTCAAGGTGGAGTCCCACAACCACCCCTCGTACATCGAGCCCTACCAGGGCGCGGCCACCGGCGTCGGCGGCATCGTCCGCGACATCCTCGCCATGGGCGCCCGCCCCGTCGCCGTCGTCGACCCGCTGCGGTTCGGCGCCGCCGACCACCCCGACACCAAGCGCGTCCTGCCGGGCGTGGTGGCCGGGATCGGCGGCTACGGCAACTGCCTGGGCCTGCCCAACATCGGCGGCGAGGTCGTCTTCGACGCCTGCTACCAGGGCAACCCGCTGGTCAACGCCGGCTGCATCGGCGTGATGAAGCACGAGGACATCCACCTCGCCAAGGCGTCCGGCACGGGCAACAAGGTCATCCTGTACGGCGCCCGCACCGGCGGCGACGGCATCGGCGGCGTCTCGGTCCTGGCGTCCGAGACCTTCGACGACACCAAGCCCGCCAAGCGCCCCGCCGTCCAGGTCGGCGACCCCTTCCAGGAGAAGCTGCTCATCGAGTGCACCCTGGAGATCTTCAAGGAGGACCTGGTCGCCGGCATCCAGGACCTCGGCGGCGCCGGGCTGTCCTGTGCCACCAGCGAGCTGGCCTCGGCCGGCTCCGGCGGGATGCGCGTCGAGCTGGACACCGTGCCGCTGCGCGACTCCTCCCTCTCGCCCGAGGAGATCCTCATGAGCGAGTCGCAGGAGCGGATGTGCGCGATCGTCGAGCCCGGCAAGGTCGACCGCTTCCTGGAGATCTGCGAGAAGTGGGACGTCATCGCGACCGTCATCGGTGAGGTGACGGACGGCTCGCAGCTGGAGATCTTCTGGCACGGCGAGCAGATCGTGGACGTCCCGCCGCGCACCGTCGCCCACGAGGGCCCGGTCTACCAGCGCCCCTACGCGCGCCCCGACTGGCAGGACGCCCTCCAGGCCGACGACGCGGCCAAGCTGGCCCGCCCGGCGAACGCGGACGAGCTGCGGGCGCAGGTCCTGCAGCTGGTGGCCTCGCCGAACCAGGCGTCCAAGGCGTGGATCACCGACCAGTACGACCGGTTCGTGCAGGGCAACACCGTCCTCGCGCAGCCGGAGGACGCCGGCATGGTCCGCATCGACGAGAACAGCAACCTCGGCGTCGCGCTCGCCACCGACGGCAACGGGCGCTACGCCAAGCTCGACCCGTACGCGGGCGCGCAGCTGGCGCTGGCCGAGTCGTACCGCAATGTCGCCGCGTCCGGTGCCAAGCCGCTGGCGGTCTCCGACTGCCTGAACTTCGGCTCGCCCGAGGACCCGGCCGTGATGTGGCAGTTCGCCGAGGCCACCCGTGGTCTCGCCGACGCCTGCCAGACCCTCGGTACGCCCGTCACCGGCGGCAATGTGTCGCTGTACAACCAGACCGGCGAGGTGGCGATCCACCCGACCCCGGTCGTCGCGGTGCTCGGCGTCATCGACGATGTGAACCGCCGCACCCCGATCGCGTTCGCGGAGGAGGGCCAGCTGCTCTACCTCCTCGGCGACACCCGCGAGGAGCTGGGCGGTTCGGCCTGGTCCCAGGTCGTGCACGACCACCTCGGCGGCCTGCCGCCGCAGGTCGACCTGGAGCGCGAGCGGCTGCTGGCCGAGGTGCTGATCTCCGCCTCCCGCGACGGCATGATCGACGCCGCGCACGACCTCTCCGACGGCGGTCTGGTCCAGGCCGTGGTGGAGTCGTGCCTGCGCGGCGGCAAGGGCGCCCGCCTCGTCGTTCCCGACGGGCTCGACCCCTTCGTGCTGCTCTTCTCCGAGTCGGCGGGCCGGGCCGTCGTGTCCGTGCCGCGCAGCGAGGAGCTCCGCTTCACCGACATGTGCGGTGCGCGGGGCCTGCCGGCCACCCGGATCGGTGTGGTCGACGGCGCGGAGATCGACGTCCAGGGGCAGTTCAGCATCCCGCTGAGCGAGCTGAAGGACGCGCACGAGGCGACGATCCCGGGCCTGCTGGCCTGATCCGGAGCCCGGGCGCGGCGCCGCGCCCCTGACGGTCCGACGGTCCGTCCCCACTACGGGGGCGGGCCGTCGCCGTTTTCCGGCACCGGCAGCCATGGCCGGGAATCGCCTCACCCATTGCCAGAGATTACGTAATTACGTAATCTCTCACCATGGATCTTGAGCAGCGGGTGGCCGACCTGGAACGCCGGCTGGCCGCGCTGGAACAGTCCGCCGCCCGCCCCGTCACCCCGCCCGAGCGGGGCGGGGACGAGGAGCTGTGGGCGCTGCGGGGCCTCAAGGAGCAGTGGGCCGAACTCGGCGCCGACAACGGCGGAGTGCTCTTCACCGGCGCCGTGCGCACCCCGGCCGGACTGCGCTACGAGTGGCAGTACGGCCTGGCCACCGACACCCTGCTGGACGACGACTGGGCGGCCGCCGCCGAGTCGTTCGCCGCGCTGGGCCAGCCCGTACGGCTGCGGCTGCTGCGCGAGATCCTCGGCGGCCGCTGCACCGCCGCCGAACTCACCGAGCTCGACGGCACGGGCACGACCGGCCAGATCTACCACCACCTGCGGCAGCTGACCGCGGCCGGCTGGCTCCAGACGGCCGGCCGCGGCCGCTACGAGGTGCCGGCCGGCCGCGTCGTACCGCTGCTGGTGATGCTCACCGCCGCCGGGTGCTGAAGCCCGGCCACACCGACCTCACGGGGGAGACGGAATGACGCCCGCAACCGAGCGCAAGCTCGCCAGGAACGCCGCACGCGCCTGCCTGCTGATCTTTCTCGCGATCGTCGTCGCGCGCTTCTTCGTCGACATTCCCTACGGGTGGGGCTGGATCCCCCTGGGCCTGTGGATACTGATCACGCTCGGCGCGAACCGCCGGGCGGCCCGCGCCGAGGGGGACGGTCCGACGGGCCCGGCCGTGGCACCGGTGGCCGTCGCCGCCCCGGTCACCGGCCGCTGGAAGGCCCTCAACAGCCCCGCCGACAAGGTCCCCAGCCATGGCACCCGGGCCTACGGGCAGACGTACGCGATCGACATCGTGGCGGAACCGGAGCCGGGTTCCAGGCCCGCCTTCGGCTGGTGGCCCCTGGTCCGGCGCAACGAGGACTTCCCCGCCTTCGGCGCGCCCCTGTTCGCCGTCGCCGACGCCACCGTCGTCCACGCCGAGGACGGCAGCCGCGACCACCTCAGCCGCACGTCCTGGCCCGCGGTCGTCTATCTGCTCGCCCTGGAGGGCCCGGCCCGCGCGCTCGGCGGCACCCGCCCGATGCTCGGCAACCACGTGATCCTCGACCTGGGCAACGGCGTCCACGCGCTCTACGCCCATGTGCGCCGCGGTTCGCTCACCGTCCGTACGGGCGACCGGGTGCGGGCCGGGGACACCCTCGGCCAGTGCGGCGACTCCGGCAACAGCAGCGAGCCGCACGTCCACTTCCAGCTCATGGACGCCGCCGACCCGGTCACCGCCCAGGGCATCCCGTTCACCTGGCAGGGCATCGGTGTCCCGCGCAACGGCGAGGCGTTCGAGGCCGGGACGACACGGACGACACCGGCGGGCTGACCGGCCGGCAGGTCCCTCGGCCGCTCCCGTGTGCCTGCTGTCCGCCCAACCGTCCTACGGGGGAGCGGAGTTGACCGCCGGTCCCGGTGCCCGCGAGGAGGCGCCGGGGCCGGCCGCTGCCGGCCGCTGCCGGCCCCGGCCGGTCCCCCGTCCCCCGAATCCGGCGGCGCCTGTCGGTGCCGCCTCGTAGGCTGGCGTACATGCCTCCCGCCGCCCGGAAGCCGCGCCCGCGCCGGTACGACCCGAAGAAGACCCGCAGCGCCGTCACGGCCCAGCTCGCTCACGTCCAGCAGGCCGTACGCGCCCTCGCACCCGGCCAGTTGGCGCTGCCGACCCGGCTCGGCGACTGGACGGTGCGCGAGCTGGTGGCGCATCTGTCCATGGCCGTGGGGAGCGTGGCGCGCAGTCTGGAGGGGCCGGTTCCGGAGCGGGCGGAGGCCACCCTGCTGGAGTGGTCGTCGGCGACCGCGCCGCGCGCCGTCGACATCGACGAGCGCACCCGCGCCCTGGCCGCCGCGCACGACCCCGTGGCGCTGCTGGAGCGCACCGCGGCGGAGTTCGCCGAGACGGTCGCGACGGTGCCGGACGACCGGCTGCTGCCGGTCCGCCCCGGCGCGATGCCGCTGGCCGAGGTCCTCGTCACCCGCTGCGTCGAACTCGTCGTGCACTCCGACGACCTCGCGGCCGCGACCGGCACGGTGATCCCCTTCGACCGCCAGGCACTGGCTGCCACCACCCGCCTGCTGGCCGACACCCTGGCGGACCGGGCGCCCGGCGGATCGGTGGAGCTGCGCATTCCGCCGTTCGCCGTGGTGCAGTGCGTGGCGGGCCCCCGGCACACCCGCGGCACCCCGCCGAACGTCGTCGAGACCGACCCGCTGACCTGGATCCGGCTGGCCGCCGGCCGGACGTCCTGGGCCGAGGAGCTGGGAGCCGCCACCATCAGCGCCAGCGGCGAACGCTCCGGCCTCGGCGGCCTCCTGCCGCTGCTGAGCTGACGGCCACGGGCCGGGCGCCCCGCACCGCCGGCGGCGAACGGCCGGGCGCCCGGCCCGCGCCGGCCGCGGCCGAGGGGGCGTCGCGCATCTCACACGAAGCGGAACCCGCCCCCGCACCGCAAGATCCACACCGGCCGCGTCGCGCGCCCCGCACCCCGCGGCGCACCAGGTGGGCCAAGGGATCCGGGGCGTGCGGCGCAGCCGGCACGCGCCCCTTGGACGCCGTGGCCACGTCAAATCCCACCCGTGTGATTCATGCACTCATCCAGGTCCGGGGCCATCCCCGGTTCGGATGAATGCGCGACCTGCCCTAGACTCGGTGCCGTGCCACGTGGTGACGGACGACTCAACCACGACCTGCTCCCCGGCGAGAAGGGCCCCCAGGACGCTTGCGGCGTCTTCGGTGTCTGGGCTCCGGGTGAAGAGGTCGCCAAACTCACCTATTTCGGGCTGTATGCGCTGCAGCACCGTGGACAGGAGTCCGCGGGCATCGCGGTGAGCAACGGCTCCCAGATCCTCGTCTTCAAGGACATGGGCCTGGTGTCCCAGGTCTTCGACGAGACTTCCCTCGGCTCTCTCCAGGGCCATATCGCCGTGGGCCATGCCCGCTACTCCACCACCGGTGCCTCGGTGTGGGAGAACGCCCAGCCGACGTTCCGTGCGACCGCGCACGGCTCGATCGCGCTCGGCCACAACGGCAACCTGGTGAACACCGCCGAGCTGGCGGATCTGGTCTCCGCGCTGCCCCGTGAGGGCGGCCGGGCGACCCAGGTCGCGGCCACCAACGACACCGACCTGGTCACGGCGCTGCTGGCCGGCCAGGTCGACGAGGACGGCAAGCCGCTGACCGTCGAGGAGGCCGCCCCGCGCGTCCTGCCGAAGGTCCAGGGCGCCTTCTCGCTCTGCTTCATGGACGAGCACACGCTCTACGCCGCCCGCGACCCGCAGGGCATCCGCCCGCTGGTCCTCGGCCGCCTGGAGCGCGGCTGGGTGGTGGCCTCCGAGACCGCCGCCCTCGACATCTGCGGCGCCAGCTTCATCCGGGAGATCGAGCCCGGCGAGATGGTCGCCATCGACGAGAACGGCCTGCGCAGCAGCCGCTTCGCCGAGGCCCGCCCCAAGGGCTGTGTCTTCGAGTACGTCTACCTCGCCCGCCCGGACACCGACATCGCCGGCCGCAATGTGTACCTCTCCCGCGTGGAGATGGGCCGCAAGCTGGCCGCCGAGGCCCCGGCCGACGCCGACCTGGTGATAGCGACGCCGGAGTCCGGCACGCCCGCCGCCGTCGGATACGCCGAGGCCAGCGGCATCCCCTACGGCTCCGGCCTGGTCAAGAACTCCTACGTCGGCCGGACCTTCATCCAGCCCTCGCAGACCATCCGCCAGCTCGGTATCCGTCTCAAGCTCAACCCGCTCAAGGAAGTCATCCGCGGCAAGCGCCTGGTGGTCGTCGACGACTCGATCGTCCGCGGCAACACCCAGCGCGCCCTGGTGCGGATGCTGCGCGAGGCCGGTGCGGCCGAGGTCCACATCCGGATCTCGTCCCCGCCGATCAAATGGCCGTGCTTCTTCGGCATCGACTTCGCCACCCGCGCGGAGCTGATCGCCAACGGGCTGAGCGTGGAGGAGATCGGCAAGTCGCTGGGCGCCGATTCGCTCGCGTACATCTCCATCGACGGCATGATCGAGGCGACCACCATCGCGAAGCCGAACCTCTGCCGCGCCTGCTTCGACGGCGAGTACCCGATGGACCTGCCCGACCCGGACCTGCTGGGCAAGCACCTCCTGGAGTCGGAGACCGCGAGCCGGACGAAGTCCGATGTGGACGGCGTCCAGACGCTCACCGCCGGGGTCGGCGGCGCCGACGCGCTGCGTCGCCCGTAGAGCTCGTTCACACACGACAGGAAAGTGCTCAGCCATGTCCGCTGAATCCTCCGGTGCCAGCTACGCCGCCGCGGGCGTCGACATCGAAGCCGGCGACCGCGCCGTGGACCTCATGAAGGAGTGGGTGAAGAAGGCCACCCGCCCCGAGGTCGTCGGCGGCCTGGGCGGCTTCGCCGGCCTCTTCGACGCCTCCGCCCTCAAGCGGTACGAGCGCCCGCTGCTCGCCTCCGCGACCGACGGCGTCGGCACCAAGGTCGACATCGCCCGCAAGATGGGCGTCTACGACAGCATCGGCCACGACCTCGTCGGCATGGTCGTCGACGACCTGGTCGTCTGCGGCGCCGAACCGCTGTTCATGACCGACTACATCTGCGTCGGCAAGGTCTACCCGGAGCGGGTCGCCGCGATCGTCAAGGGCATCGCCGAGGGCTGTGTGCTGGCCGGCTGCGCGCTGGTCGGCGGCGAGACCGCGGAGCACCCGGGGCTGCTGGGCGCGGACGAGTTCGACGTCGCCGGCGCCGGTACGGGCGTCGTCGAGGCGGACCGGGTGCTGGGCGCGGATCGTATCCGTACGGGCGACGCGGTGATCGCCATGGCGTCCTCCGGGCTTCACTCGAACGGGTACTCGCTGGTCCGCCATGTGCTGTTCGACCGGGCCGGAATGGCTCTGGACCGGGAGGTTCCGGAGTTCGGCCGCACGCTCGGCGAGGAGCTCCTGGAGCCCACCAAGATCTACTCGCTGGACTGTCTGGCGCTGACCCGCACGACCGAGGTGCACGCCTTCTCGCACATCACCGGTGGCGGCCTCGCCAACAACCTCGCCCGGGTCATCCCGGACGGCCTGCACGCCACCGTCGACCGCACCACCTGGACGCCGGGCCCGGTCTTCGACCTGGTCGGCGCGGCCGGCTCGGTCGCCCGCCCGGAGCTGGAGAAGACCCTGAACATGGGCGTCGGCATGATGGCCGTCGTGCCGCAGGGCTCGGTGGAGGCCGCCTTGACCACGCTGGCCGACCGGGGTGTGGACGCCTGGGTCAGCGGCGAGATCACCGACCGCGGTGACCGCGCCGAGGCAGTGACCCTGACCGGTGACTACGCGAGCTGAGCGGACGGATCTCTCCCGTGGCCTCCGGGCCGCGGGAGGGGCCACCCTCCCGGGAAGCCGTCGCTACGGCCGCGGTCCCCGGGGTCATCCGGGCAGCACAGAACCCGGTCCGGGCAAAGCCCAGGACCGGGTCCGTGATGCTGTTATGGGTGCCGCGAGCAGAGACTCAAGCGCGACGACGCTGGTCCGACGAGTCGCCCTCGTCCTCTTCGTCGTCGTTGTACAGCTCTGCGTACCGTGCGTACGGGTCGTCGTCCTCGTCATCCTCGAACGGCTCTCCGTTCGGAGGCTGCTGGTTCGACTGCGTTGCACCCAGCTCGTCGGCCAGTCGTGAGAGATCCGTCCCACCGCTGCTGTACTTCAGCTGGCGGGCGACCTTTGTCTGCTTGGCCTTGGCCCGGCCGCGCCCCATGGGTCGACCCCCTCAATGACGGGGCTCGATGGCCCCAGAGTCTTGACACGCGTTCATGGATCAGAGCGGGCTCTCGACAGAGAGACCGGCCCGTAGGGCTTTAACGGTACCTGCTTCCGCGGCCATACGGTACGTCGCCCGCATCACCCGCCGCTCGGCACGACCGGCAAGGTGCCCCGTCCCCGCTGGTCAACTGCGATTTTAACCTGTCCTGTACGGCGACCCGCCGACGGGTGGTGAGGGATATCTCCCCCGACCGTCCGCGGCGGGCCGCGCAAGGCTGTGTTTTTGGCCGATCGGGCCGCCGTCCGGCCGGGTCAGACCCGCCGCGCCTCCGCCATGCGCTGCTCGGCCAGACGGTCGGCGGCCGCGGCGGGCGGAATGCCGTCGGCCTTCGCACGGGCGAATATCGCCAGCGTGGTGTCGAAGATCTTCGCCGCCTTGGTCTTGCAGCGGTCGAAGTCGAAGCCGTGCAGCTCGTCGGCCACCTGGATGACGCCGCCGGCGTTCACGACGTAGTCGGGGGCGTAGAGGATGCCGCGGTCGGACAGGTCCTTCTCGACGCCGGGGTGGGCGAGCTGGTTGTTGGCCGCGCCGCAGACCACCTTCGCGGTCAGCACCGGCAGCGACTCGTCGCTCAGCGCGCCGCCCAGCGCGCATGGCGCATACACGTCCAGGCCCTCGGTACGGATCAGTTCCTCGGTGTCCGCAACCGCCGTGACCTGCGGGTACTTGGCGCGGACCCGGGCCACCGAGTCGGCGCGGACATCCGTGATCACGACCTCGGCGCCGTCCTGGAGGAGGTGCTCGACGAGGAGGTGGCCGACCTTGCCGACGCCCGCGATGCCCACCTTTCGGCCGCGCAGCGTCGGGTCGCCCCAGGCGTGCTGGGCCGAGGCGCGCATGCCCTGGAAGACGCCGTAGGCGGTCAGGACGGAGGAGTCGCCGGCGCCGCCGTTCTGGGGGGAGCGGCCGGTGGTCCACTTGTTCGTACGGGAGACGACGTCCATGTCGGCGACGTAGGTGCCGACGTCGCAGGCGGTGACGTAGCGGCCGCCGAGCGAGGCCACGAACCGGCCGTAGGCGAGCAGGAGTTCCTCGGTCTTGATCAGGTCGGGGTCACCGATGATCACGGCCTTGCCGCCGCCGTGGTCCAGCCCGGCGAGGGCGTTCTTGTAGGACATGCCGCGCGAGAGGTTCAGGGCGTCCAGCACGGCCTCCTCCTCGGAGGCGTAGGCGTGGAAGCGGGTGCCGCCGAGGGCGGGGCCCAGGGCGGTGCTGTGGATGGCGATCACGGCCTTCAGGCCGCTGGCACGGTCCTGGCAGAGAACGACCTGCTCGTGGCCCCCCTGCTCCGATCGGAACAGGGTGTGCAGAACGCCGCCGTCGGTGCCGGCGTGGGCCGGACGTACGTCAGTCACTGTGGTGACTCCCATAAGTCGCGAAGGACGCCCTCCTTCGGGTGGGGAGGGCCGGTTGAAAAGAGCGTAAGACCTGCGGGGCCGGTTGATCGGTCGGGTGCCCAGGATCACCCTCTCCCGGGGGACGGGCATGGGACGATCTGGTCGTATCGCAGGCCGGCGGGGGCCCTCCGGATCTCCCGGCGGTGGACTTCCCCTTTGAAGGAGCGGGCGTGGCCCTGGCGTCGTCGGTGAAGGTCCCGTACATGGCATATCTGCGGGTCTACGAGCCGCTGGCCGCGTTCCCCGAACCGGAGCGCTCCCATTGGGCGCGCTATGCCAAACGGGAGGACACCCCCACCGCCCAGGACGAGCAGCGCCGGGCGCTGGCCGACCTGCTGGCGACCCCGCCGGTGCCGGTCCCGGTGCACGAGAGCGCCGACGCCTTCGTCGCCGTGGTGGACGAGGTGACCTGCGTCTGCCCCTGGCGCACCCGGCTGCGCGGCTGGCAGGCCCTGGAGGCGCTGGACGAGCTGCTCCCGGCGTCGGTGCTGGACGCGGCGCTGCCGCCGGTGGTGCGGATGCAGGCGGCCGGCGACTACGAGCGGTGGCGGGAGCGCAACCCGGACGCCAGGCCCTGGATCCGCGGCGCCGCCTGGCACGTCCCGGTCCGCTGGTTCGTGCTGTTCGACGACGACGAGCGGGAGTACACGAAGGGTGAGCAGGCGCCCGTGATGCGTTACCGCACGCCCATGGTCGAGGCGCGGCGACGGGTCGCCCGGGGGCTGCGCACGCTGCGCGACGCCCTGGAAGAGGGGCCGCTGATCGACGGCCTGGTAGATGTGGGGCGCTGGCTCGAGGAATTCCATCCGCGCTCGCTCGTGGAGCTGGACTACGGAGGGCTGGTGCACGCGGTGCCCGAGGAACAGCTCGCCGAGGACCGCTCCGCCGCCGAGGTGGCGGAGGGGCTCGCGGCGCTGCGCGAGGGGGACGGCGAGCGGGCCGGGGTCGCGTACGAGAAGCTTTCCCAGCGGTGGCGGGCGGTGCGGGAACGCCAGTTCTCCAGCTGAGTGCCGGTGCGGTGCAATGGTAGGTATGCGGAATCGGTTCCTTCGCTTCGTGGTGGCCGGGCGGTAAAGGACGTAGGTCCCTATCCGGGCGATTGCCTCAAGCGTGACCTAAAGCACTGACTTCGGGTCTTGCTCCCAAGCCATACCCTCGTGCCAAAATAGGACAAGGAGCCCGACGTGGGCTCCTTCCGTCCAACTAAGGGCGGATAGATCGGTATTGCGCTCCTTGAGGGGTCTCGTGGCGACTGATCATGCTGTGACTGATCGTCACGGACGGGTGACTGTCCGCTATGGCACGGTCCATCGGCTTCCGCCGAGGTTGAACACCTGAGAGGGCAATTCCATCGGTTTGGCCGACGTGGCTGGACAGATGGTGTAGTTGTAGTGCCGAGGACAAGCCGTTCGTCCTATAACCGACTCGGCCCGCGTCCGCCATTTCGGGCAACGCGGGTCAAGGTGCAGAATTTAGAGGAAAGAACCGTGATGGTTCGGTTCTCCCGAGGAGGCCGCTCATGACCGCTCGCACCCCTGACGCCGAGCCGCTGCTTACCCCTGCCGAGGTTGCCACGATGTTCCGCGTGGACCCGAAGACGGTGACCCGTTGGGCCAAGGCAGGCAAGCTCACGTCCATCCGCACGCTCGGAGGGCATCGGCGTTACCGCGAGGCTGAGGTCCGCGCACTGCTCGCGGGTATCCCGCAGCAGCGCAGCGAGGCCTGAACAACCGCATAACCAGGTCGTTTTCGGGGCCCCCAACCCGAAAGCGCCTGCTTTGCACCCCTGGCTTTGCCTGCTTCACCACGCTCCACACAGCTCCATATGACGCGGCGCCTGCCCCAACAGGCCCCACACCCGCTCCATCTGGGTACGTCACCGATCGCGCTGGACTCCGCCGGGTCCAGCGCGATCTTTTTTGTGTGCGCCCGCTCCAGGGCCCCTCAGGGCGCTCGGGTCGCCCCGGCGCCGACACCGCCCCGGACGCCGGTCAGGGTGCCTTCACGGGCCCCGTGAGGGCCTTCGTGCGCGGACCCTGCGGACTCGTTACTGAGTCGTTCACAGGTGGTGCAATTGCACATATTAAATTGACCGGTTGTAGGCGAGGTGTAAGTTCCGCATCGCGTCAAACTTGTTCGGTGACACCCGTCACACTACGCGGCGCTTGAAGACGATACGTCCGCTGCGGTAGAGAACTTCCCCCGCCACGCCCAACAGCGTGTCACCGCGCGGACGGTGACGCATGCGTCGTTGGTCATCCGGCCACGGGACTTTCGCCCTCGGCTGCCGGCGGCTCACAGACGGCCGGCGACGGCGCGGGGGCGGGCGACGGTGCCGGCGCCCCCGAACGGGCCGTG
Organism: Streptomyces angustmyceticus; assembly: GCF_019933235.1. Taxonomy (NCBI): domain Bacteria; kingdom Bacillati; phylum Actinomycetota; class Actinomycetes; order Kitasatosporales; family Streptomycetaceae; genus Streptomyces; species Streptomyces angustmyceticus. The sequence continues at coordinate 4,332,211 of NZ_CP082945.1, forward strand.
TGCGCCTCCATGGCGAGCCGTAGCAGCTGGTGGCAGATGGGGCAGTGCCGCATCAGATGGCGATAGCCCGTCGCCGCCGACAGGTGGGCCCGCAACAGCGCCCTGGTCTCGTGTCGTACCGCAGTCGTCATCGCGCATACCTCCCCGGCCCCCATGCCCTTCCTCAGTGAGTACCGGCGGTACGTGCCGCAGTCAATACGGCGGGCAGTAATCCGGCTACGCACCGCATTCGTCCGGGGCGGGTGTGGACACGGGTGCGGGGCCCTTCCGGTGGGGCCGGCCGGGGCGCGCGGTGGTGCTGCTCAGCGGTCGGGGAGGAGGGGGGAAGGGGCGGCGGATGCTCTCGGTCCGCGGGAGGGGGTGAGCGCCGGGGTGGGGCGGGCGCCGGGTCGCGACGCGGGCCGTACGGGCGGGGGCTGACGGGGCGTGTGGTGTCCGGGACGGGATGGTCGCGGGGCGGGGCCGGGCCGGACAGCAGAACGGCCCGCATCCGAGAGGGATGCGGGCCGTGAAATGCGGTCCTGACGGGATTTGAACCCGCGGCCTCCACCTTGACAGGGTGGCGAGCACTCCAAACTGCTCCACAGGACCTTGCGTTTGCTTTCCGCTTGCGGCGGGCTGCGAAGCAAGACTCTACAGCAGGTCAGGGGGTGCGGTCGAACTCGGTACCGGCGGCCCTCGTTCCTAGGGCGCCGCGGCGTCCACCGCCTTCACGATCCGCTTGTCGGAGACCGGGTACGCGGTGCCCAGGGCGTGCGCGAAGTAGCTCACCCGGAGCTCCTCGATCATCCAGCGGATCTCCAGGGCCGCGGCCGGCACCGGGCGGCCCTGCGGGAACTGCTCCAGCAGCCAGGCGTATTCGTCCTGCATCTCCTTCACCTTCGCCATACGGGTGCGGTCCCGCTCGGCGTGGGTGGGCAGCTGCTGCAGCCGGCGGTCGGCGGCCACCAGATAGCGCATCAGGTCGGGCAGCCGCTTGGCGCCGTGCGCCGTCACGAAGCCCGGCTTGATCAGCGCCGCCAGCTGCTCCCTGACGTCCGTGAGCGACGGCAGCAGGGAGGGGAAGGACGTCTCCTTCAGCCGGCGCTCGCACGCCTGCCAGGCGGCCAGCACCTCCTGGACCTGCTGGACGGTCCGGAGCGTGACGTCCACCAGATCGGCGCGCACGGCGTCGAACAGCTTGCGGAAGGACTCCTCGTCCCACGCCGGGCCGCCCCGGGCCGCGATCAGCCGGTCGGTGGCGGCGGTCACACAGTCCTCGAAGAGCGCCGCGATGGAGCCGTGCGGATTACGGGAGAGTGCCAGCTTCTGCTGGTTGCTGAGTTTGCCCTGCGCGAACTTGGCCGGATTGGACGGGATGTTGAGCAGGATGAGCCGCCGGGTGCCCGCCCACATCGCGGTGAGCTGTTCGGCCTCGGTGTCGAAGAGGCGTACCGCGACGCTGCTGCCCTCGTCGACCAGCGCCGGGTAGGCCTTCAGCGGCTGGCCCCCGCGCCGGGTCTCGAAGGTGCGCGGCAGGGTGCCGATCGTCCAGGACGTCAGCCCGGTCCGCTGCTCCGGGCCGGCCGGCGCCTGCCCGGCGCCCGCGCCGCCCTGCCCGCGGTCCCCGGCGGGCCGCTCGGCGGCCTGCTCGAAGGCCTTGGAGATGGCCGCCCTGGTCTTCGGCTTGAGCGTGAGCCGCAGTGCCTCCAGGTCCTTGTCCTCGGCGAGCTTGCGGCGCCGCTCGTCGATCACCCGGAAGGTGATCTTGAGGTGGTCGGGGAGCTTCCCCGGGTCGAAGTCGGCGGCCTCGACCGGTACGCCCACCATCCGCTGCAGCCCGGCGGCCAGAGACGTCGTCAGGGCGCCCTGGAGGGGGACCGTGGTGTCCAGGAAGCGGGCCGCGAAGTTCGGCGCCGGGACGTAGTTGCGGCGGATCGGCTTGGGGAGCGACCGGATCAGCTCGGTCACCAGCTGCTCGCGCAGGCCCGGGATCTGCCAGTCGAAGCCCTCGGAGGTGACCTGGTTGAGCACCTGGAGCGGGATGTGGACGGTCACGCCGTCCGCGTCCGCACCGGGCTCGAACTGGTAGGTGACCTTGAACTTCAGCTTTCCCTGCCGCCAGGAATCCGGATAGTCGTCCTTGGTGACGGCCTCGGCGGACTCGTTGATGAGCATGGAGTGCTCGAAGTCCAGCAGCTCCGGCTCTTCGCGGTGCTTCTTCTTCCACCAGGCGTCGAAGTGCGCACCGGAGACCACGTCGGCGGGAATGCGCTGGTCGTAGAAGTCGAAGAGGGTCTCGTCGTCCACGAGGATGTCGCGGCGGCGGGCGCGGTGCTCCAACTCCTCGACCTCGCCGAGGAGTTTGCGGTTGTCGTGGAAGAAGCGGTGGTGGGTGCGCCAGTCGCCCTCGACCAGGGCGTTGCGGATGAACAGGTCCCGCGAGGTCTCCGGGTCGATACGGCCGTAGGCGATCTTGCGCTGGGCGACGATCGGGACGCCGTAGAGCGTCACCCGCTCGTACGCCATCACCGCGGCCATCTTCTGTTCCCAGTGCGGCTCGCTGTACGTCCGCTTGACCAGGTGCTGGGCGAGCGGTTCGATCCACTCCGGCTCGATCTTCGCGTTCACCCGCCCCCACAGGCGGGACGTCTCGACCAGCTCGGCGGACATCACCCAGCGCGGCGGCTTCTTGAAGAGCGCGGAGCCGGGGAACACCGCGAACTTGGCGCTGCGGGCGCCCAAATACTCGTTCTTGGCGTCCGTGTCCTTCAGCCCGAGGTGCGAGAGCAGACCGGCGAGCAGGGATGTGTGGATGTGGTCGGGCGCCGCGTCCTCCTCGCTGAGGTGGATGCCCATGGTCTTGGCGACCGACCGCAGCTGGGAGTAGATGTCCTGCCACTCGCGTATCCGCAGGTAGTTCAGGAACTCGCTGCGGCACATCCGGCGGAAGGCGGAGGAGGACAGCTCCTTCTGCTGCTCGCGGACGTAGCGCCAGAGGTTCAGGAAGGCGAGGAAGTCGGAGGTCTCGTCCTTGAAGCGGGCGTGCTGCTGGTCGGCCTGCTGCTGCTTGTCGGCGGGCCGCTCGCGCGGGTCCTGGATGGACAGCGCCGCCGCGATGACCATGACCTCGCGGACGCAGCCGTTGCGGTCGGCCTCCAGCACCATCCGCGCCAGCCGCGGGTCGACCGGCAGCTGGGAGAGCTTGCGGCCGAGCGGGGTGAGCCGCTGCCCCTTCTGACCCGACTGGGAGGACTTCTGCTTGCTGTCGAGCGCCCCGAGCTCGCTCAGCAGGTCGACGCCGTCCTTGATGTTGCGGCGGTCCGGCGGGTCGATGAAGGGGAACTTCTCGATGTCGCCGAGGCCGGCCGCGGTCATCTGCAGGATGACGGAGGCGAGGTTGGTGCGGAGGATCTCGGCGTCGGTGAACTCGGGCCGGGAGAGGAAGTCGTCCTCGGAGTAGAGGCGGATGCAGATGCCGTCACTGGTCCGGCCGCAGCGGCCCTTGCGCTGGTTGGCGCTGGCCTGCGAGACCGGCTCGATGGGCAGCCGCTGGACCTTGGTGCGGTAGCTGTAGCGGGAGATGCGGGCCATGCCGGGGTCGATGACGTACCGGATGCCCGGGACGGTCAGCGAGGTCTCGGCGACGTTCGTGGCCAGCACGATCCGCCGGCCCGTGTGCCGCTGGAAGACGCGGTGCTGCTCGGCGTGCGACAGCCGCGCGTACAGGGGGAGGACCTCGGTGAAGGGCAGGGCCTTCTTGTTGAGGGCGTCCGCGGTGTCGCGGATCTCCCGTTCGCCGGAGAGGAACACCAGGATGTCGCCGGGGCCCTCGGCCTGCAGCTCGTCCACGGCGTCGCAGATCGCGGTGATCTGGTCGCGGTCGGCGTCCTGGCCGCCCTCCTCCAGCAGCGGGCGGTAGCGCACCTCCACCGGGTACGTACGGCCGGAGACCTCCACGATGGGGGCGCTCGGCTTCTCCCCGTCGCCGCCGCAGCCGCCCGGCGTCCCCGAGGCGCCCCGGCCGTCCCCCGCCTCCACGGCGGCGAAGGAGCCGAAGTGCCGCGCGAACCGCTCCGGGTCGATGGTCGCGGAGGTGATCACGACCTTCAGGTCCGGGCGCCGGGGCAGCAGCTGAGCCAGGTAGCCGAGGATGAAGTCGATGTTGAGGCTGCGCTCGTGCGCCTCGTCGATGATGATCGTGTCGTACTGGCGCAGCTCGCGGTCCGTCTGGATCTCGGCGAGCAGGATGCCGTCCGTCATCAGCTTGACGAGGGTGTCGCCGCCGACCTGGTCCGTGAAGCGGACCTTCCAGCCGACCGCCTCGCCCAGCGGGGTCCTCAGCTCCTCGGCCACCCGCTCGGCGACCGTACGGGCCGCGATCCGGCGGGGCTGGGTGTGCCCGATCAGGCCCCGGATGCCGCGCCCGAGCTCCAGGCAGATCTTGGGGATCTGGGTGGTCTTGCCGGAACCGGTCTCACCGGCGACGATCACGACCTGGTGGTCGCGGATCGCGGCGAGGATCTCGTCCTTCTTCTGGCTGACCGGCAGCTCTTCCGGATACGTGATGCCGGGCACCGCGGCGCGCCGCTGCTCGACCCGCAGCTCCGCCTCGTCGATGCCGCCGGCGATCTCGGCGAGCACGGCCTGTCGGGCTTCGGGCTTGCGGATCCGGCGCGCGCCGTCGAGCCGGCGGCCCAGCCGCTGCTGGTCGCGCAGCATCAGCTCGGGCAGCCGCTCCAGCAGGGCGGGAAGCGTGGGAGCGGGGGTGCCGGGCGGGTAAGGAGCAGCGCCGTCGGGCAGGGCGGAGGCAGGCTGACTGGACATACGTCCCCCAGGATCTCACCTCCCGTAATCGAAGGGCGAACCATTTGCCCGCACGGCCGGATCCGGGGCACCGGGGCCGCCGCACCCGGGGCATCTGCCCGGGTATATCCCGTATGGCTGCCTTAGCGTGTCCCTATGTCCGATCATCGCGGCGGCTCCGGTGTGCCCGGCGGTTCCGGCGCGCCCGGCGGATCCGCGACGCACGGCGCGCACGGCGGGCCCAAGGCCGTGGCGGCGCGGTGGGCGGCCTTCAAGGCGTCGCCCTACCTGCCCGCGGTCGTGCTGACCCTCATCGTCGCCGCGGCGGCCGGCCTGTTCGCCGGCTCGTACACGTACGCCATGGCCAATCCGACGCCCCGGTCCATCCCCACCGCCGTGGTCGGCTCGCCCGGTACGCCGGCGGTGAAGGCGTTCACCCAGGGGATGGAGAAGGCGCTGAACGCCTCGCTCCGGCTGACCGGCTACCCCACGTACGGCCGGGCCCGGCGGGCCGTCGACGAGCAGGAGGAGTTCGCCATCCTGCGCGCCCGCGGCAGGGGCGTGGAGCTGGACCTCTCCGGCGCCTCGGGCGCCACGGTGGCCCAGCTGCTGGCCCAGTCGGGTGCCCAGGTCGGCCGGGCGGCCGGCGTCGACGTCCGGATCCGGGACATCAAACCGCTGCAGAAGGGCGATCCGCGCGGCCTGGCGCTGTTCTACATCTCGCTGGCCGCGGTGATCATCGGCTTCGTCGGTGCGATCCAGCTCAGCGTGCACGCCCGCGCCCTGGAACCGGCCGAACGGATCGCCGTCACCGCGGCCTACGCACTGCTCGGCGGCTTCGCCATCGCCGCGGTGGTCGACTGGTGGCTGGGCGCGCTGCGGCTGCCGTTCACGGAGTCCTGGCTGATCCTGGCGCTGACGATGTTCACGTCCGGCATGGTCTTCACGATGTTCAACGCCCTCATCGGGCGCTGGGCGATGATCCCCACCTGGGGACTGATGGTGCTGCTGGGCAACCCCTCCTCGGGCGGCGCGGTCTCCTGGCCGCTGCTGCCGTCCGCCCTGGGCCTCGTCGGCCGCTGGCTGCCCCCGGGCGGCTCGGTCAACGCCCAGCACACCGCCGTCTACTTCGGCGGCCACCAGCACGCCTTCCCCTTCCTGGTGCTGGCCGGCTGGTCGCTGCTCTCGTGCACGGTCTTCTGGGTCTGGCGGCACCGCCACCCGGGTGGCCGCGAGACGGCACCGGCGCTCGCCGCGGACGCCTGAGCCGGCGCTCCCGCCGCCGCGCCACCGTGCGGAAAACCGCGTTACGACGCCGGCGCGCCTGCGCGAGGATGACCGCATGGACAAGGGATTACGACGTATGGCGGGTGTCGCCCTGCTGGTCGCGGGCTTCGCGCTCGCCGGCTGGCTGGTCTTCGGCGCGCCGCACGACTGGGACGGCGAGGCGCGATGGGCGCGGATGGCGCTGGGCCTGGGCGCGATGGGGGCGATCAGCGGCAGCGCCCGGCTGATCTTCTGGCAGCCGGAGGAGGAACACGACACGGAACCCGGCACCGACCGGATATGAAAAAGGCCCCGATTCCTGGAATCGGGGCCTTCTCCCAATGGGTGTGGCTGGGGCCGGGGTCGAACCGGCGACCTATCGCTTTTCAGGCGATCGCTCGTACCAACTGAGCTACCCAGCCGCAGCGGTCCTGACGGGATTTGAACCCGCGGCCTCCACCTTGACAGGGTGGCGAGCACTCCAAACTGCTCCACAGGACCTTGCATTGTGCGAAAGCGGCGCAAGCCATTCTCACACACGATGTTGCGTGCCCCCAACGGGATTCGAACCCGTGCTACCGCCTTGAAAGGGCGGCGTCCTGGGCCACTAGACGATGAGGGCTGGTGGCCACCTTGGCGTCGTTACCGGCGCCGTCGGGGACGTGAGAAGCATATGGGATGGGAGGACGGTTCGCCAAAACGGTTTACCGGGGGCCGCCGGAAGGGGCCCTGGCCGGGCGGTGGACCGGGCCGTCCGGCGAGGCGGACGGCCCTCCGGCCGGGTGGGCGGAACCGGACGGCGAGGGGGTGGCGCCGGGTTGGTTCTCGCGGGGGAGGTGGCGGCTGACCTCGGCCCGTGACAGGCCCAGGCCGCCGAGCGTGATCTCGTCCCACGCCTGCAGCCGTTTCGTCGTCCGGTCCAGATAGAGCACCGACGCCTCGACCGGCGCGGGCTTCCGGTTCTGCACCGCGCGCAGCCCGCCGCCGCCCGTGGAGCCCTCGACCATCAGCCGGGTGCCCTGCGGGAGCGTGGTGTTCTCGCGGTGGTGGAGGTGGCCGGCCAGCGCCAGCGGGGCCAGGCCGTCCGCCTCGGTCGCCGCGGCGGGGTTGTGTGCCAGCGCGATGTCGACGGGCGTGCCGGCCAGCCGCTGGGTGCGCAGCGAGTCGGCGAGCCGGCCGCCGGCGGTGCGCTCGGCCGGGTCGCCGGCCGCCACGACGGAGCGGTCCGGGGTGAACTGCGGGTCGCCGACGCCCGCGAGGCGCAGGCCGGCGACCCGGGCGACCCCGCCGTGGTCCAGGACGGTGACGCGCGGGCGGCCGGTCAGGTACTTCTGCGTGCTGTGCGAGTCGTGGTTGCCGCGCACCCAGACGTACGGGGCGCCGAGGGCCGAGGCCGGGTCCAGGAAGTGGTTCTCGGCGGCCGAGCCGTGGTCCATGGTGTCGCCGGTGTCGATGATCACGTTGATCCGGTACTGCTTCACCAGGGAGGCGATGATCCGCCAGCTGCCGGGGTTGAGGTGGATGTCGGAGACGTGCAGCACCCGGATGGTGGTGGGGTCCGGCTGGTACACCGGCAGCGTCGAGGTGGCGTCGTAGAGCTTGGTCACATTGGTGACCAGGCGCGCCAACTCCTTCTGGTAGACGTTGAATTCGCTGACGATGTTGCGGGCGTTGCCGACCACGGACGGGGCCGAGGAGAGCAGTCCGGAGAACCTCGGCTCCAGTACGGACTTGGGGTTCCAGGTGGCGTACGCGGTGCCGGCCGAGGCGGCGAGCAGGGCGAGCGCCAGTCCCCCGGCGGCCAGCGCGCGGCGCGGGCGGCGGTAGACGGCCAGCCCCAGGGCGGCCGCGCCGGCGGCCACGGCGGCGCCGGAGTGCAGCGCCAGCCCCAGGGTGGCGCGGGTGACGTCGTGGGTGACCTCGTCCTGCAGGCCGGCGAACCGCTCGGGGTGGTCGACCAGCGCCCGGGAGCGGACCGGGTCCAGCCGGTCGACACCGACGTCGAGCCGTACGGGTGCGTAGTGGCTGCGCAGCTCCAGGTCGCCCAGGGGCGGCACGTCGATCCTGGTGCCGCCGGTCAGCGAGGGGCGCAGCGCCATGCTGGTGTCCATCGGGCCGACGGGGGCCCGGACGCCGCCGATCAGGACCAGCCCCAGCCAGGCGCCGAGGACCGTGACGGCCATCAGGCCGAGGGCGGAGCGCAGGGGGCGGCGCGGGGCGGTGCCGGGCAGGGCGGCGGGCGCGGTGCGGGCCGTGGAGCGCGGTGGTCCGCCACGGGTGGCGGCGGGGGCCGTACGGCGGGAGCGGTAGGCGCGGCGGACGGCCGCGGGGAGCGCGGATACGCCGTCGAGCGAGGTGCGAAGCAGCCGGTGCAGCGGGTGGCGCGGGGGGTCGGGGTGCGGTGTCCGGGAGCGCGCGGCGCGGGCCATTGGTCCCGTATGCCCGGTCGTGGGGGCCGTTAAGCGAGGAGCGGTGGCTTCCGGTTGGGGTGCGGAGTGGCGGGCGGGGCGCGACGATCGGTGGTGGGTCCGGGTGGCGGAGAATGGTGGTGTGCTGGAAATGACGCGCGAGGAGTTCGAGGAACTGGTCGCCGAGGCGCTGGACCGGATTCCGCCGGAGCTGACCCGGCTGATGGACAACGTGGCGGTCTTCGTCGAGGACGAGCCCCCGGCCGGCGACCCCGAGCTGCTCGGGCTCTACGAGGGGACGCCGCTGACCGACCGCGGGGAGTGGTACGCGGGGGTGCTGCCGGACCGGATCACCGTCTACCGGGGCCCGACGCTGCGGATGTGCGACACGCGTGCGGACGTGGTCGCGGAGACCGAAGTGACGGTCGTTCATGAGATCGCCCACCACTTCGGGATCGACGACGAGCGGCTCCACGCGCTCGGCTACGGCTAGGGGGCGCCCCGGCCGGAAGGCGTGACCGGCGCGATAGGACGGGGCCCGTGCGTGTCCTCGGGCGGGCGGCGGGAGTTGGGCAGGGCGTCCGTGCCGCCGTCCCTGCGCTCCGGATCCGGAGGTCCCGCCGTGCGCCCGAGCCCCAGTAACCCTTCGCCCCCGACGCCGACACCGTCCTCGTCGTCGGCCGGCCCTGCCGCCCCGTCACGTCCGACGGCGCGCCGCAGGCACTCCCGGGCCGTTTCCGCGGCCGTGGCCGTCTCCGCGCTGGCCGCGTCGCTGGCCGGCTGTATGAGCGTGAGTGATCCGGAGGAGAAACCGAGACCCTCCGGCTCCGCCGCGCGGCACGACGGGAAGGGCGGGCTGTCCGGCCCCGGCGGGGTGACCGTGGACGGCCAGGGCGGCGGGCCGCGGCGGATGGGCCACCACGGCGCCGGCCGCCCGGCCGAAGGCGACGACAAGGGCAGGAAGAAGGCGGGGAAGGAGGAGGCGGAGCCGTCCGAGCCCGGCGAGCCGTCCCAGCCCGTGCAGCCGTCGGGGCCCGAGCCGGGGGCCGGCGGGGCGCACGGCGACTCCGCGGGGCACGGCGGCCGGCCCGGCCGCCCGAAGCCCTCGCCGACCCGCCCCGACCACCCCGTGACCCCGCCGGCCACGCCCCCGCCCAGTACGCCCACCGCGCCGGCGACCCCGCCGCCCGCCAGCCCCCCGCCGCCGAGCACCCAGGCCTCCGGCCCGTCCTCGGTCGCGCCGGTGTCGCCGTTGCAGACATCACAGTCGTCGCAGTCCTCGCCGTCGGACCCGTACGGCACCGGCGCATAGCGGGAGCGGCAGGGGCATAGCGGCAGGACGAAACGGGCGCCGGGCAGGGCGCGTAGCCTGGTGCGGACGGGGGCGTCAGGGGGGCGGATGGCGGGGGCCGGGAGGTCATTTGCCATCCGGGGGGCGGAGTGCGTATGGTGGTAGATCGTTTGATCCCATTTGCCCGGCGCCAGAACAGAAGCGCGCCGCGTGGCGCGTTCTCTCCCTTGCCGTGGCTGACCGCATAGAGGCGGTCGTGTGAAACACACGGAGTTTGGGCGCGTGCCGAGACTCCGGAAGGTTTCGCATTTCGCATGTCCATTTCCACTGAGCAGTCCGTCATGCCCGCACTCGACGAGCAGACGGTCCCCGAGGTGACGGCGGCCGACGAGGCGCCCGAGACCGACACCGTCACCTTCGCCGACCTCGGACTGCCCGAGGGCGTCGTCCGCAAGCTCGCGCAGAACGGTGTCACCACCCCCTTCCCGATCCAGGCCGCGACCATCCCGGACGCGCTGGCCGGCAAGGACATCCTCGGCCGCGGCCGCACCGGCTCCGGCAAGACCCTCTCCTTCGGTCTGCCGACCCTGGCCCGCCTCGCCGACGGCCGCACCGAGAAGAAGAAGCCGCGCGCGGTCATCCTCACCCCGACCCGTGAGCTCGCGATGCAGGTCGCGGACGCCCTCCAGCCCTACGGCGACGTGCTCGGCCTCAAGATGAAGGTCGTCTGCGGCGGTACGTCCATGGGCAACCAGATCTACGCCCTGGAGCGCGGCGTCGACATCCTCGTCGCCACCCCCGGCCGCCTGCGCGACATCATCAACCGCGGCGCCTGCTCCCTGGAGGACGTCCAGGTCGCGGTCCTCGACGAGGCCGACCAGATGTCCGACCTGGGCTTCCTGCCCGAGGTCACCGAGCTGCTCGACCAGGTGCCGTCCGGCGGTCAGCGGATGCTGTTCTCCGCCACGATGGAGAACGAGATCGGCACGCTGGTCAAGCGTTACCTGACCAACCCGGTCAGCCACGAGGTCGACAGCGCCCAGGGCAACGTCACCACCATGACCCACCACGTCCTGGTCGTGAAGCCGAAGGACAAGGCGCCGGTCACCGCCGCCATCGCCGCCCGCAAGGGCCGCACCATCATCTTCGTCCGCACCCAGCTGGGCGCCGACCGCATCGCCGAGCAGCTCGTCGAGTCCGGCGTGAAGGCCGACGCGCTGCACGGCGGCATGACGCAGGGCGCGCGCACCCGGGTGCTCGCGGACTTCAAGGACGGCTACGTCAACGCGCTGGTCGCCACCGACGTCGCCGCCCGCGGCATCCACGTCGACGGCATCGACCTGGTCCTGAACGTCGACCCCGCCGGTGACCACAAGGACTACCTGCACCGCTCGGGCCGCACCGCCCGCGCCGGCCAGTCCGGCACCGTCGTCTCGCTGTCGCTGCCGCACCAGCGCCGGCAGATCTTCCGGCTGATGGAGGACGCGGGCGTGGACGCCTCGCGCCACATCGTCGGCGGCTCCGGTGCCTTCGACGAGGACGTCGCCCGGATCACCGGTGCGCGCTCGCTCACCGAGGTCCAGGCCGACGGCGCCAACAACTCCGCCAAGCAGGCCGAGCGTGAGGTGGCCGAGCTGACCCGCGAGCTGGAGCGTCTGCAGCGCCGCGCCACCGAGCTGCGCGAGGAGGCCGACCGGCTGACCGCCCGCGCCGCCCGTGAGCGCGGCGAGGACCCGGCCGAGGCGCTGGCCGCCGCGGCCGAGACCGCCGAGGCCGAGGCCGCCGCCGAGGCCGCCGCGCCGGCCCAGGCCGCCGACGAGCGCCGCGACGACCGGGGCAACTTCGAGCGCCGCGACCGCCGTGACGACCGTTCCGGTGGCCGGTCGTTCGACCGTGACCGTCGTGACGACCGTGGTGGTCGTTCCTTCGACCGTCGTGACGACCGTTCGGGCGGCGGTTTCAACCGTGACCGCCGCGATGACCGTTCCGGTGGTGGCTTCAACCGCGACCGCCGTGACGACCGTTCCGGTGGCCGGTCGTTCGACCGTGACCGTCGTGACGACCGTGGTGGTCGTTCCTTCGACCGTCGTGACGACCGTTCGGGCGGCGGTTTCAACCGTGACCGCCGTGACGACCGTTCCGGTGGTGGCTTCAACCGCGACCGCCGTGACGACCGCCCCGGTGGTGGCTTCAACCGCGACCGCGGCGACCGTCCGAACCGCCCGTTCAACCGTGACGACCGCTCCGGCGGCCGTTCCTCCGGTGGCTACCGCTCCGGCGGCGGCGACCGCCCGTTCAACCGTGACGACCGCTCCGGCGGCCGTCCCCCGCACGGCGGCCACCGCTCCGGCGGCGACCGTCCGTACGGCCGCCGGGACGACCACCGCGGCGCCACGACCGGCTCCTTCGGCCGCCGTGACGACAAGCCGCGCTGGAAGCGCAACGGCTGATCGCACCCGCTGACCGCGGGGCCCGTACGCACGCAAGTGCCGTACGGGCCCTGCGTGTTGAGGTGTGGAAAGGGTGCCGCGGCCGGCCCGCCGGAGGGCTCCTCGGGGTCCCGCCGGGCAGCTTGATCCTTAATGCCTTCGGGCTGGGGCACTCGCTCGGGCTATGCTGCTCGGTGCGGGCCATTAGCTCAATTGGCAGAGCAGTGGACTTTTAATCCATTGGTTCAGGGTTCGAGCCCCTGATGGCCCACCAGAAGCGGACGGGAGAACCGTCCGGCCCGCACAGCGTCGCCCCGGGGGCCCGGACCGTACACGGTCCGGGCCCCCGGCGTTTCCCGGTGTCCCCGGCCGTCTCCGGGCGGGCGGACGCCAAGTGTCCCCGCCCGGAGCGATCTTGTGGCGCCGGCCGGCCGCGTGACCCGTCCGGCCCCCGGCGATTCGCCGCCCGGCGCCGCAGCGGAAACCCTGGGTACGTCGACGCGGCCGCCACCACGGTGCTCGTACGGACGGGCGGGAGCGGGAAGAGGCCGGTGCGGATGCTCCAGGACGAAGCGCCCCCCAGGGACGACGGGGAGCGGCAGGCGCGCCACGGCGGGACGGTCACGTCCGGCCGCCGGCTGGTGCGCCTGCTGCCCGCCCTCCTGATCGCCGGCGGCCTCGCCTTCGGCATCGCCACGCCGGCCGCCTACACCGCCGCCCCCTTCTTCTGCGCCGCCCCGCTGACCGCCGCGGCGCTCTCCTCCCTGCGCGCCACCGCACTGGCGGCCCTGGCCGCCGTGCTCGGCGAGATCTGGGCCGTCACCTACCGCGGCGCCCTGGAGGGCGGGCGCGCGTCGCTGGCGGAGAGCGCCATGGTCGTGGTGGTCGCCCTGCTGGCCCTCGGCATCAACCGGCTGGTCCGCCGGAGCGACGCCCACCTGGCGTCCGCACGGGACATCTCCGAGGCCGCCCAGCGCGCCGTCCTGCCCTTGCCGCCCCCGCAGCTCGCCGGGCTCGCCGTCGCCGCCCGCTACGTGGGCGCACGGGCCGACGCCCGGATCGGCGGCGACCTCTACGCCGTGCAGGACACCCCGCACGGCGTACGGCTGATCGTCGGCGATGTCCGGGGCAAGGGCCTGGAGGCGGTGGAGGCCGCGGTGGTCGTCGTCGGCGCCTTCCGCGAGGCGGCGGAGCAGGAGACGACGCTGGAGGCGGTGGCGGGGCGGCTGGAGCGGGCGCTGCAACGGGAGGGCGGGCGGCGGGCCGGGCTGGACCAGTTCGAGGGGTTCACCACCGCCGTGCTCGCCGAGATCCCCGCCAACGGGCAGTCCGTGCTGCGGATCCTCAACCGCGGGCACCCCTCCCCGCTGCTGCTCACCCCGGACGGCGGGCTGCGCGAACTGGTGCCCCAGGCGCCGGCGCTGCCCCTGGGGATGGGCGAGGTGGCGAGCTGGCCGGACCGCTCGGACGAGACGTTCTTCCCGGCCGGCGCCCAGCTGCTGTGCTTCACCGACGGCGTGACCGAGGCCAGGGACCTGCGGGGCCGCTTCTACCACCCGCCGAGCAGGCTGCGCGGCCGCCGCTTCCCGGGCCCGGACGCCCTCCTGGACACCCTCGTCGAGGACGTCGCACGGCATACGGGAGGCGCACCGGCCGACGACATGGCGCTGCTGGCGGTGCAGCGGCCCATGGGGGTGTAGGTGGGGCCCATGGGGTGTGGGGTGTAGGGGAGGGGCGGCGGGGCGTCCGAGGTCCGGGAGAGGGCGTGCGGGGGGCGTACGGGCGGTCTCAGGCGTCTGCCGCGCTCTCCGTCCCCGTCCCCGTCCCCGTCCCCGTCCCCGGCTCCGTCCCCGTCCCCGGCTCCGTCCCCGGCTCCGGTGCCGACGCCGGCAGCCGGTGCAGGAGTTCGCCGTGCGGGCCGGTGAGGGCGACCGGGCGCTCGTCGAGGGCGAGGGTCAGCAGCGGGGTGTCCCGGGGGTGCGGTGCGCGAGGGGCCGGGGCGGTGAGCCAGGGCGTGAGGGTGTGGTGCTCCTGGGAGATCCAGTGGCCGCCGCCGGGCCGGCCGCGCAGCAGCGACCGGACGAGATGCGCGAACTCCTCGCGGCGGGCGGGCGACAGGCCGGACAGCACCTCGCTGTGGAAGACGACCAGGGTCGCCCCGGGCGGCGCCTCGGCGGCGAGTGACGGCAGTTCGTGGAGCAGGTCGCCGCGCACCATCCGCGGCCGCGGCACCGGCCGTACCGCCTCGACGGCCGCGGCCAGCCGGGCGGCCCGCGCCCCGTCGCCCGGCCAGACGAGCGCCTGCAGCCAGCGCAGATCGTCGGCGTCGGCGACCGGGTCGAGCGGGTCGAGGTCGATACCGGCCCGCCAGGCGATCCGGGGCAGCCGGCCGGGCACGGGCAGCGCGTCGGCCGCCCCTCCCGTACGGCACTCCAGCACCAGCGGGCTCTCCGGCGGCCCCACCTCGGCCAGGAGGGCGCCGCCTCGGGGAGCGTCCTCCCGGGGGCCGCCCCGGTTCCCGCCGTCCACGTCGCCGTCGTAGCGGTAGCGGTAGCGCTCGGGATACAGGCACAGCCCCGCCGACGCGCCGACCTCCAGCAGGGCCAGCGGCTGCGGCAGGCGGGCGAGCAGCGGCAGCAGGGTCGCGCAGCGGGCCGGCTCGTCGGACCGGGCGGTGCGCTGCATGATCACGGCGCGCACCTCGTCCCAGTGCCGGACCGTCCACTCGCGCCAGCGGCCGTACGCCACGTCGCCGCGCGGCCCCAGCTCGGCGTGCGGGCCGTCGAGGTAGCGGACGGCGGCGAGCAGGAGGTCGGGCTGCTGGCCGGCACCGGCCGGCAGCGACCCCGACAGCAGATCGCAGAGCTCGGGGTCCTGGCCGATCCGGGCGCTCAGCTCCTCGTGCGCCGCGGACCGCCCGCGCGCCCGACGCCAGGAGAACTCCCGGTACCGCTCCGCCACTCCCCAGGTGCCGGCGGCAGCCCTCGCGACGTTCCCGGTGTTCCCGACGTTGACGACCATGATCCGACGTTACTGCTCTCACGTTCCGTAACCGAGGGGCACCCCTCCGCATAACAACTGACGCACAATCAACGCGAGATCGTTTAGCGTCGCGCGGTCGACTCGCCCGGTTTGCCGCCGTCCCGGCCGAAAAAGTCCATGCCACGGCTCGTGCGCGGCCGCTAAGGAATCGTGGGAAGGCTTGGAATTCGGCTGCGATCTCTATTACTGTCCGATAACGCAGCGCGGTCGTCCCAGCCGTCGCCAGAGGCGGCACCGTGCGCCGACGCCGAATCCCGCATGCGCTTTTCACGCACCTCCAGCACCTCGAACTGCACCAGGGAACCGGGGAACCACTTCCTTGGGGTGAATCGGACGCTCTCCGCCAGCGGGCGCCCGTAGGAGACCTTCCTGCTCCGAACCCGTCAGCTAACCCGGTAGGCGAGAAGGAAGGAAAGGAGAGCGCCTCCGTGGCGTCCAACAGTCCTGCCCCCGAGGGTCCGTCCGCCTACGAGCTCGACGACCGGGGTGCCTTCCCCGGCCCCGGCGGGGCGGAGGGCGGCAACGACGGGCCGTGGGAGGAGTGGAATCCCACCGAGGATTCCGTCCGTCCGGTCCGCGGCAAGCACCGGGTGGCCAAGCAGCGCGGCGGCGGACTCAGCCGCGGCGGCACGGTCCTGGGCGTCGGCGTCATCGCCGCGGTCGGGGCCGGCGGCATGGCGTCGGCCGAGGGCCGTCCGCCGGTGCCGATCTCGATGCCCGACGTCGGCGGGATGGCCGACGACCTCGCCGGCACACTGCCGGACGCCGCGTCCCTCCCCGGCGTCGGCGACCTCATATCGGACACGGACTCCGACTCCGCGGCGGCCGGGGACGCCGGCACGGACGCGTCGGCCGCCGGGCCTCTCACCCGGGCCGCCCGCACGGGCTCCGGCGCGGACGCCGGCGAGGCGCTGCGCAGCCGCATCCTCCAGCAGGCCGACGCGCAGAAGGACGCCGCCGACCAGGAGGCCCGCGAGTCCGCCGAACACGCCGCCCTCAAGGCCGCCGAGAAGGACGCCGCCGCCCACCAGAAGTCGGCCGAGAAGGCCGCCGCAGCCAAGAAGGCGGCCGAGATGGAGGCCAAGCGCGAGGCCGAGGAAGCCGCCCGGAAGAAGGCGGAGGCCGCCCGCCTCGCCGAGCTGGCGAAGAACTTCATGGCCCCCGTCTCGTCGTTCACCCTCACCGCGAGCTTCGGCCAGGCCGGCGACCGCTGGGCCGCGGACCACACCGGACAGGACTTCGCCGCACCGACCGGCACTCCCGTCAAGGCCGTGCACTCCGGCACCATCACCCAGGCCGGCTGGGCCGGCTCGTACGGCTACCGCATCGTGCTCACGCTCGACGACGGCACCGAGCTCTGGTTCTGCCACCTGTCCTCGATGGTGAAGACGTCCGGCAAGGTCGGCACGGGCGATGTCATCGGCCGCGTCGGCGCCACCGGCAACGTCACCGGGCCGCACCTCCACCTGGAGGTGCGCCCCGGCGCCGGCGACCCGATCGACCCCATGCCCTGGCTGCGCGACCACGGCATCAACGTGTGAACGCCTGACGGGAGTTGACGCCGGGGGCGAGAGCGGAGGGAATAAATCCGCTGCCCCCGGCGCTGCCGCCACGCATGACCGCGACACACACTCCGCACAGCCGCCGGGCCCTCGGCTCGCTCTCCGTCTCCCCGCTGTCCCTCGGCGGCAACGTCTTCGGCTGGACGGCCGACGAAGCCGAGTCCTTCGCCGTGCTCGACGCCTACACGGCCGGCGGCGGCAACTTCGTCGACACCGCCGACGTCTACTCGGCCTGGGTCCCCGGCAACAAGGGCGGCGAGTCCGAGACGGTCCTCGGCAACTGGATGGCCGCCCGCGGCAATCGCTCCGAGGTCGTCATCGCCACGAAGGTCGGCGCCCACCCGGACCTCAAGGGCCTGTCCGCCGCCACCATCAAGTCCGCGGTCGACCTCTCCCTCGCCCGTCTGCGCACCGACTACATCGACCTCTACTACACCCACTACGACGACGAGTCGGTCGAGGTCGGGGAGTTCCTCACCGCCCTCGACGACCTCGTCCGGGCCGGCA
Source organism: Streptomyces angustmyceticus (assembly GCF_019933235.1). Taxonomy (NCBI): domain Bacteria; kingdom Bacillati; phylum Actinomycetota; class Actinomycetes; order Kitasatosporales; family Streptomycetaceae; genus Streptomyces; species Streptomyces angustmyceticus. The sequence goes on from NZ_CP082945.1 coordinate 4,349,501, forward strand.
AGGTCCGCGAGATCGCGGCGTCCAACATCTCGGCGAAGCGCCTGGAGGAGTCACTGGACTTCTCCGCCCGCGAGGGCCTGGCCCGCTATGTCGCCCTCCAGCCGCACTACAACCTGGTCTCCCGCGACACCTACGAGGGCGAACTCGCCGACGTCGCCGCCCGCCACGGCGTCGCCGCCGTCCCGTACTACGCCCTCGCCTCCGGCTTCCTGACCGGCAAGTACCGCCCGGACACGCCCACCGACAGCGCCCGCTCCGGCGCGGCCGCCAAGCACCTGGCCACCGACCGCGGCCTCCGCGTCCTGCAGGCCCTCGACACCGTCGCCACCACCCACCAGGTCGAACCCGCCACCGTCGCCCTCGCCTGGCTCGCCGCCCAGCCCACCGTCGCGGCCCCCATCGCCAGCGCCCGCACCGTGGCCCAGCTCCCGGCCCTCCTCGCCATGACCGACCTGACCCTCAGCGACGCCGAACTGACCATCCTCACGGAGGCGTCGGCCTGAACCACGAGACAGGTGAGGGGCGTGGCCTCGCCGGCCCGCCCCTCCCCTCTTCGTATCTGCTCTCCGCCCCCGCCCTACTTCCGGCGATCCACCGCCACCCACGAGGCGAGCGCCATCCCACCCGCCACCGCGCACACCGAGGGCCACGCCCCGATCTTCCCGGCCAACGGATGCGACCCGGCAAACGCCACCACATACGCCCCACCCAGCGCCCCCGCCGTCGCGTTCCCCGCCTTCCGCCGCCACTCCCTGGCCGCCACCACCCCGGCCACAGCCAGCACCACCCCACCGACCGGCCGCTTCTTGGTCCAGCGGGCGGTGGCGTAGCCGCCTAGGAGGCCGGTGGCGGCCACCGCCGCCGTGGGAATCCCCGCCATCACACTCACCCTTCTCCGCACTTCTGCGCCCTTCCGAGAACGAACAGGACACATCTCTTCTTTCCGACCCTACGCCGCACCGTCGGCACGCCGGACGCGGGTGCCGACGGTGCGGTGGACTCGCGGAGCGCAGCGACGAGTTGAGCCCACGAGTGCGCCCCCCGTCAGGCCGGTAGCGCCTCGAGCAGGCAGGGTCCGTGCCCGGCGTCGTCGGCGGGTCTCATGGCCGACCCTGGGCGATCCACGCGTCCAGCAACGCCGTCCGTCCGCACCCCTGGTAGTACCGCAGATGCTCCAGCAAGTGCTGTTCGCGGGTGAAGAAGTCGGGGGAGGGGCCCAGGAGGTGGGCTCGGCGGCGGTGGAAGGAGAGGGTGGTGGCGATGGTGGTGTATTCGGTGACGGCGCGGGCGGCGGCGGGGCCCTGGGTGTCGTGGGCCAGGTCGCGGGCCAGGGCGCGGGTTTTGAGGGAGGAGAGGGCGGCGGGTTCGGTGGGGGCGAGCCAGCCGGCGGTGATGTAGGGGGCGAGGTAGCCGCGCAGGGAGAGCAGTTCCTGGTTGCGGGCCCAGATGGCCAGCCAGGTGAGGGCGAGGAGGACGGGGACCATGAAGAGGCCGTAGACGGTGAGGAAGCCGAGGTCGCCGAGGGCGGAGGCACCGTTCCAGATGGCGTGCAGGAGGACCGAGGTGAGCAGGCCGAGGAGGGCGAGCGCGATGCGGGCGCCGCGGCGGCGCGGGTAGCGGGTGGCGGCGATGCCGAAGGCGAGGCCCGTGAGGATCGTGAAGAGCGGGTGGGCGAAGGGGGAGACGATGATGCGGAGGAAGAAGGTGCCGGCGGTGAGGGAGTCCAGGCCGGAGTGGCCCATCGACTGGTCCTCGCCGAAGGCGTTGCCCAGGTAGAGGATGTTCTCGGTGAAGGCGAAGCCGGTGGCGGTGATCCCGGCGATGACGATGCCGTCCGTGATGCCGTCGAAGTCGCTGCGGCGGAAGCGGTAGAGGAGGAGGACGGCGGCGGACTTGACCACCTCCTCGACGACCGGGGCGATGACCGTGGCGCCCCAGGCCTCGGCCTCGGAGGCGGACGTCGAGGCGATGTTGGCGGCCAGCCAGTCGGTCGCGAAGCCGTTGGCGAGGAGCGCCACCAAGGTGGCGGCACAGGTGCCCCAGGCGAAGGCGAACGCGAGGTTGCGCCAGGGCTCGGGCGCGATGCGGTCGAGCCAGCAGAACGCCGCGACCAGGAGCGGTACGGGGAAGACGGCCAGGCCCAGGCCCACCAGGAAGCCTTCGGTGCCGGTCTCCTGGCGGACCATGCCGACGATGATCACGCCGGAGAGCGCGAACATCGAGACCAGGGCGACGGCGCGGAGGGTGGTGCTGTGCCAGGGCGCCCAGCGGTGGCGGCGTGCGGCCGCCTCCGCATGCGGGTGGGATGTGTACGGGGGCGGGACGGGCGCGGACGGCGGGCGCGGCGGCTGGGGCGGGTACACCCGTCGACCCTAACGAGCGGCGGTCGCCCTACGCGTCGCGGCGGCGGAAGAGGAGGTCGTGCACGACATGCCCCTTGTCCAGGCCCTGTCCCTCGAACTTGGTGAGCGGGCGGAAGTCCGGACGCGGCGCATAGCCGGAGTGGAGGTTCTCCAGCGTCGGCTCGGCGGAGAGGACCTCGAGCATCTGCTCGGCGTACGGCTCCCAGTCGGTCGCGCAGTGGACGAGGGCCCCGGGTGCGAGCCGGGTGGTCGCCAGCGCGAGGAACTCCGGCTGGATGAGGCGGCGCTTGTGGTGGCGCTTCTTCGGCCAGGGGTCGGGGAAGTAGACGCGCAGGCCGGCGAGGGAGGCGGGGGCCAGCATCTCGCGCAGCAGGATGATCGCGTCGCCGTTGGCCACCCGGATGTTGGACAGGCCGTTCCGCTCCGCGAGACCGAGCAGGTTGCCCTGCCCGGGGGTGTGGACGTCGCAGCCGAGGATGCCGGTGCCCGGGTCGGCGGCGGCCATCTGCGCCGTCGCCTCGCCCATGCCGAAGCCGATCTCCAGCACGACCGGCAGCCCGTCGAAGAACGCGTCGAGGTCGATCCGGGAGAGCCCGTCGATGTCCAGCCCCCAGGTGGGCCACAGGCGGCGCAGGGCGTCCGCCTGGCTGGGCGAGACCCGGCTGCGGCGCGGCTGGAACGACCGGATCCGACGCTCGTGATGCGAGCCCGCGGGGTCGGCGGCGGGGCCGGTCCCGTCGGGGAACATGGGCTCGCCGCGGCGGGGGGTGGCCGCCGAGACGGCCGTGGCCCCGAGGGTGCGGGGTGCCGGCTCGTCGGCTGCGCGGGACGCGGCTCCCTGGGAGGCGGCTTCCCGGGCAGGTGAGCCCTGGGTACCGGCTTCCGGAGCGCCGGCTTCCGGTGCGTTCGCGTCGGTGGCGTCGGTGGCGTCGGTGGCGGGGGTGGCGGGATTCTCGGACACAGTGAGTTGATTCTACGGATGGCGGGCGGCGGAGGGGCCGGGGCGGCGGCTGAGCGCCGGGGGCAGCGGTTAGCGCCCCGGGGGCGGGCACGGAGCCGGGGTCGGGCTCCGGCGCGGGAAGAGCCGGGACGGAGCGGCGGGCGGCCTCCCGGTTTCCGTGGCTGCACCCGGCGGACCGGGCGGGTTCTCCGTGCCCAGCCGGTCGGGCAGGCAGCGCCGGGGCGGGACGGGCCCGCGGTCGGCCTCCCGGCCCCAGCGGCTGTACCCCGCCCGAGCAACCGACCAGGCGGGCTCCCCCTACCCAGCCCGCCGGTTAGGTTCCCCTCCCTCAGTCCCCCACCAGCCCCAGCACGCGTCGTGCCACCTCCCGCCCGATGGGCAGGGAAGCCGTCGCGGCCGGGGACGGGGCGTTGAGGACGTGGATCATGCCGGGGGACTGGGCGAAGAGGAAGTCGTCGACGAGGGTGCCGTCGGGGAGGACGGCCTGGGCGCGGACGCCGGCCGGGGACGGGAGCAGGTCCTCCTCGCGGGCGGCCGGGAGCAGGCGGCGGACCGCGTCGGCGAAGGCGTGCCGGGACAGGGAGCGGTGGAGTTCGCCGGCGCCGTAGCGCCAGTGGCGGCGGGCTATCCGCCAGGAGCCGGGGTAGGCGAGGGTGCCGGCCAGCTCGGCGGGGCGGATCGTGCGCCAGTCGTAGCCCTCGCGGGCCAGGGCGGGGACGGCGTTCGGGCCGATGTGCACGGCGCCGTCGATGCCGCGGGTCAGATGTACGCCGAGGAAGGGGAAGGCCGGGTCGGGGACGGGGTAGACCAGGCCGCGGACGAGTGCGGCGCGCTCCGGGGCGAGGGTGAAGTACTCGCCGCGGAACGGGACGATCCGCATGCCCGGGGCGTCGCCGGCCAGCCGGGCGATCCGGTCGCAGTGCAGGCCGGCGCAGTTGACCAGGGCGCGGGCGCGGTGGACCGTGCCGTCGGCGCTGCGGACCGCCACCCGGCCGGGGCGGCGGCCGATGGTGGTGACCTCGGTGCCGTAGACGATCCGGGTGCCGGCGTCCTCGGCGAGCCGGGCGAAGCGGCGGGCGACGGCGCCGAAGTCGCAGACGCCGGTCGTGCCGACGTGGATGGCGGCCAGGCCGCGCACCTCGGGTTCGTACTCGGCTATCTGGGCGGGGCCCAGCTCGCGCACCGGGAGGCCGTGTTCGCGGCCGCGCTGGATCAGGCCGTGCAGCCGCGGCAGCTCGCTGCGGTCCGTGGCGACGATCAGCTTGCCGGTGACCTCATGCGGAATATCGTGCTCGGTGCAGAATTTCACCATCTCCGCCGAGCCCTGGAGGGCGAAGCGGGCCTTGAGCGAGCCGGGTGGGTAGTAGATGCCGCTGTGGATCACACCGCTGTTGCGGCCGGTCTGATGACGGGCCGGACCGGACTCCTTCTCCAGGACCACGACGCGCGTGCCGGGCGCGGCACGCGTGATCGCGTAAGCCGTAGACAGTCCGACGATGCCGGCACCGATCACCAGCACATCGCAGTCGTACGCCGCCACTGCACCTCCCCAACCGCATGACCGCAGGCCCGCCCGTCGCCGCGGACCCGCGCATCATCGCCGACGACGTATCCCATCATGACGGCCGGCACTGACAATGCCGATCGGACAGGCCAGGGAGGCCGGCACGGCGGTCTCCCGCAGGGCGGCCCGCCGGCGGGCGGTGCGCCGAGACGCTCCCGCACGCACGGTCTGCCCGGACGCTCCGCCCCGTATGCGACCCGCCCGTACGCCCGTCCGTATGCGCCCCGCTCGTAGGCGACACGTCCACCCGGCCCGTCCGCAGGCGACACGTCGAGACCGCCCGTCCGTACCGCGCCTCCGTACCGCCCGCCCGAACGGCCCGTCCGCACGCCCCACCCCCACACCCGCCTCTAAGCCGGCGCCGCCAGCAGCGGTCTCGCCCGCTCCCGCAGCTCGACCACCCGGGGTTCGTCGCCGTACGGCTCCAGGCGGTGCAGCAGGTCACGGACGTACTCGGTGGTGCGGGCGGAGGAGATCCGGCCGGCCACCTCGACCGCGCGGGTGCCCGCCGCGCAGGCCGCGTCCAGATTGCCGGACTCCAGTTCGGCGACCGCGGAGACGACGAGGCGCAGACCGTGCGAGCGGACGAACTCCTCGGTGGGCCGGGAGAGCGCCTGCTCGGTGAAGCGGCGGACCTGGCGGGGCAGCCGCAGATCGCGGTAGCACTCGGCGGCGTCGGCGGCGAAGCGCTCGTACGAGTAGAAGTCCAGCCAGGAGGGGTCGGGGTCGCCGCCGCGGGAGCGCTCCAGCCAGCCCTCGGACGCCTTCAGCGCCACCTCGCAGGCGCGCGCCTCCCCGGCCTTGGCCTGCGCCCGCGCCTCCACCAGGCGGAAGAAGCTCATCGTGCGGGCCGTCGCCAGGCCGCGGTTGCGCTCCAGGGCGGCCTGGGCGAGGTCGACGCCCTCGTCGGCGAAGCCCCGGTAGGTCGCCTGGAGGGACATCGAGGCGAGGACATAGCCGCCCAACGGGACGTCGGCGGCGGCCCGGGCGAGCCGCAGCGCCTGGATGTAATACCGCTGCGCCGCCTCCTGCTGGCCCGTGTCGAAGGCCATCCACCCCGCGAGCCGGGTGAGTTCGGAGGTCGCCCCGAAGAGCGCCCGGCCCACCTCGTCGCTGTAGGAGGCGAGGAGCAACGGGGCGGCGTCCACCCGGAGGCACTCCGGCACCATGGACGAACGCCAGTCGCCGCCGCCGTACTTGGAGTCCCAGCGGCGCGCGTCCACCGCCGCCTCGCGCAGCTTGCTGACGTCGCTGTGCCCGACGTGCTGCGGAATGCCGCCGTCGCCGGCCGCCGCGGCGTCCTTGTCGCGGGCCTCGGCGGCCTCGCGCGCCACCGAGCTGTCGGCCGGGGATATCAGCCAACGGGAGGCGGGGGTGGCGTACGCGGTGACGGCGAAGGATCCGGCCAGGCTCTGCCAGATGCCACCGCCGCCCGCCCGCCGTCCGGCCAGATCGAGGCGGTACAACTCGGTCGCGGAGCGCACCGCGGCACCCACATCGCGGGGGAACGCCAGGCCGACCTCGGGCGCCGGGTCCGCGTCGGCCAGCCCGATCTCGTGCAGCGGGACCGGCCGGCCGAGCTTGCTGCCGATCGCGGAGGCGATCAGATGGGGCGCGGCGCCCTGCGGCACCATGCCCTTGGAGACCCACCGCGCCACCGACGTCTTGTCATAGCGAAGCGTCAGTCCGCGCTGCGCACCGAGGTCGTTGACCCGGCGTGCCAGTCCGGCATTGCTGATACCCGCGAGGGCGAGAACGGTGCCGAGCTTTTCGTTCGGCCCGCGTATATCCCTGGACATGCGCACCCCTCGACACAGCGACGGCCGCCCCGCTACCCCGGGGCATGCGTCCACCCAGAGTAGTTCGCCGGATCCCGACCGTTAAGGGCCGGTATCCCGGATGGCGAGATTCGTGTTCAAACAGGGGTACGGGAATTGGCATGTGCTCCGGGTACGTGTGCCCGTGCGCCCGTCCGTGCGCGCTGGCCGCCCGTTATCGGGAGCGCTTCCATGTCTTCTGCGTGGGTCGGCCCGCTGTACTGGATCCAGTGGGCTGGGGGATACCGTCACCTTCATTCCCCGCGGGTGACGGTCCGGTCCGGGGGGCGCAGCCCGCTTCCCGGACCGTCGCGCGCACGGCCTCCGGCCGGCCGTGGCACCAGTTGACGCCATGCCCGCATACGTCAACTGGGCTGTGGGGAAAGGACTTTGGCCGAAAATCGACGGGTGATGATTTCACGCCGCCGCCCGCTCGGGGGTCGCCCGGGGGGCCACACGGGGGGCCTCCCGGGGGCGAAGCGGCGGAGCGCCCGCGCCCGGTGCGGGGCCCGCCGCGGGACGGCCCGCCCGGCCGTCCCGCCGACGCTCCGCGCCTCGTCCGCTCCGCACCTCGGCGACCCGCCCGCCGGGGACCACGACGCCCCCCGCCCGGGCTCGCGGGTGGCCCCGAGCGGGCGTACGCGCCGCGCACGACATGTATACGGGCCCGCTTCTGCGCCTCCTGTGCGCCCCTGTCATGGCAGCATGGTCGCCACAACAGCCCGGTGACGGCCGGGCATCCGCTGTACGGGGCGGCCGTTGGCCCCGGCGCACGGGGAACTCGGGTGGAGGCGGCATGCGCTGGTTGGTGGGGTGGAGCAGTGCCGCCACGGGGCCGGTGGCCGGTGAGGACCCCCGCGCGGTCCTCCCGGTGGGCGCCCAGCTCCTCTGGGGCGACCCGGACCCCCTCTGGGCGGTCGGCGACTGGCGGCCGGACGAGGTCCGCGTCGTCCAGGCCGACCCCGAGACCCGGCTCGCCGTCTTCGGTGTCTGCGGCGCCACCAACGACCAGCTGAAAGTAGGGCTGTTCGCGGCGCGCGGGGGCGCGCTGCGCCACCTGACCGCCTGGCCCGGCAGCTACACCGCCGTCGTCCAGGTGGGGCGGCGGATCACCGTCACCGGCGACCTGGCCGGCGCCCGCCCCGTCTTCCACACCCCCTGGGCCGGCGGCACCGCCTACGCCACCGCCGCCCTCCCGCTCGCCGACCTCGTCGAGGCCGCTCTCGACATCGGCCACCTGGCCGCGCTGCTGGCCTGCCCGGACATCCCCGAGGCGCTCGGCGCCGGCACGCCCTACGAAGGCGTCCGCCGGATCCCGCCCGGCCACGCCCTGGTGCTGCGCGGCGGCGCCAGCGACATCACCTCCTACGAGCCGACCGCCTCGCTCGCCGTCGCCGCGCCCCAACTCGCCCCGGAACAAGCCGTGGACGGTGTCCGCGACGCGCTGGTCGAGGCGGTCCGCGCCCGGCTGGCCGTACCCCGGCACGCCCCCGATCCGGACGGGTACGACGGCCTCGACCCCGGCCCGGTGCCCGGCATGGGGCCCGCCGAACGGCGCGCGGCGCGCGGGGCGCCGGCCCCCGGCATCGGCGCCGACCTCTCCGGAGGCAGCGCCTCCGCGACCCTCGCCCTGCTGGCCGCCGGACTGCCCGGGCGGCCCGGACGGCTGGGCGGCCAGGGCGAACGCCTCCTGGCGGTCACCTTCAACGACCGCGCCACGGGCGGCGGACGGGCCTACCGCGACGCCGAGTTGGAGCGCGCCCGCACCCTGGCCGACAACCCGCGGCTGCACCATGTCGTCGTCGCGGCCGGCGAAGAGGCCCTCCCGTATACGGACCTCGGCACCGGCCCGCTCACGGACGAGCCGGGCCCCTCCCTCACCACCGCCGGCCGCCACCGCCGGCGCCTGCTGGCCGGCAGCGCGGACCACTTCGTCGGACACGGCGCGCGCCAGGTCCTCGACGCCCACCCGGCCCGCCTCGCCGACCTGCTCATGGACCGCCGCCGGCGGCATCTGCTGCGCCCGGTCACCGCGCTGGCCAGGGCCGACGGCCCCCTCGCCCAGTCCGTCCTCGTCCCGTTCACCGTCTACCGGGCCGCCCGCAGGCTCGCCCGTACGCCGTACCCGGACGGCCTCGCCGAAACGGCGCGGCGCCTCCTGGAGCGGCGGTTCGCCGACGAGCCGGTGGCGGGCGGGGCCGTGGACGCCTCGCTGGCCGCGCTCGCCTGGTGCGGGCCGGGGCCCGCGGCGCGCTGGCTCACGGGGGAGGCGCTGGCAGAAGTATCGGTTCGGCTCGGCGACGCGGCCCACCGCTCGCCCGCCGCCGGCCGCCCCGGGGAGCGGCGGGCCCGCGCCGCCCTCGCCCGCCAGGCCGCCGACCACCGCGTCTTCGAGCAGGCGGCCGAGGTCCGCAACCAGCGGCTACACGCCCCGTTCCTCGACAACCAGGTGGTGCTCGCCTGCCGCGCCCTGCCGGACACCCTGCGGGTGCAGCCCGGGGCGCGGGCCGCCGTGCTGCGCTCCGTACTGGCCGGGGCCGGCGTACGGGATCTGCCGCCCGGCTGGGGCGCCACCTCGCAGCTCACCCACGTGGCCGCGGTGCGCGCCGGGCTGCGCGGCGCCGTCGGTGAGCTGGTGGGGCTCTTCGACGCGCCGCTGCTGGCCGACGCCGGCCTGGTGGAGGCGCGGGTGGTCCGCAAGGCACTGCGGTCGGCGGCGGAGGGCGCGGCGCTCCCGTTGGACGGGCTGGCCGAGCTGGTCTCCACGGAGCTGTGGCTGCGGCGGCTGGTGACGCGGCGGGGAACGTGCTGGACGGGGGCGGGCGCGCCGCGCCAGAAGGCGGTCGCGGGCGGCGTGGTGCCCCGCGCGCGGCTGGCGTGAGGGCGGGGCGTCGCTGTCGTGGGGCGACGTTGATGTGACGTTGAGGTGCGGGCGCTGGGCGGGTGCCGGTAGGTGGCCGTCCGTGGGGCGGCGGTCGCCTCGGCGCGGGCGGGGAGCGGGGGAGTGGCGCGCGGGAGCCGCTTGTGCGTGGGGGCTGTGGGGAACGAGGGCCCGGTCCGAGCGGGGGCTGTGGGCGGCGAAGGGCCGGTTCGCGCTGGACTGTGGGCAACTGAGGGCCGGCCCGCGCGGGTCTGTGGACAACGAAAAGCCGGGTCGAGCCGGGCTGTGGATAAAAAGCGGGGGAGCGGTGTGCGTCGGGACAATGGCCGGGTGAGATTCCGGATTCTGGGTGCGACGGAGGTCCTGGACGCGCAGGGGCAGCCGGTACCGCTGGGCGGGGCGCGGGTGCGGGCGCTGGTGGCCGCGCTGGCCCTGCGGGGCGGGCGGCCGGTGACCGTGCGGACGCTGATCGACGAGGTGTGGGCCGACGCGCCGCCGCAGGACGCGCCGGGTGCGCTGCAGGCGCTGGTGGGGCGGCTGCGGCGGACGCTGGGCAAGGGCGCGGTGGAGTCGCTGCCCGGAGCGTATCGGCTGGTCACGGAGCCGGACGAGGTCGATCTGCTGCGGTTCGAGCGGCTGGTCGACGCCGGCACGTGCAGCTTGCAGGAGGGGGACGCGGCCGCCGCGGCCGAGACCTTGCGCACGGGACTCGCGCTGTGGCGCGGGCCGGTGCTGAGGGACCTGCCCGGCGGGGCGGGGGCCGCCCATGGCCCCGAGGCGTTACGGCTGGCGGCGCTGCACGGCCGGATCGACGCGGACCTGGCGCTCGGCCGCGCCGAGGAGCTGCTGCCCGAGCTGCGGCAGCTCACCGCGGACCATCCCCTGGACGAGCCGTTCCGCGCCCAGTTGATGCGGGCGCTGCACGGCGCGGGCCGGGGCGCCGCCGCGCTGGCCGTGTACGAGCAGACCCGGCAGCAGCTCGCGGACCGGCTCGGTGCCGACCCCGGTCCCGAACTGCGCGCGCTGCACGCCCAGTTGCTGGCCCAGAGTCCAGGGCCGGATGTGACGGGCCCGGATGTGACGGGCCCGGAGGCGACGGGCCCGGAGGCGACGGGCTCGGATACGACGGCAGGCGAGCCGGCGGCATCGGAGGTAATGGCCCCGGGAGCGTTGCCTCCGGGAGCGACGGCCCCGGGGACAGCGGCTCCGGACGTGACGCCCGCAGCGACGACGGCTCCGAATGCGCCGCCCGGCCCGACGGCGGCCCCGTATACCGCGCCCCCGGGGACGGCCTCCCCGGACGTGGCCCCCTCAGGGGCGACACCCCCGGACGCGACGCTCCGCAACGGCAATCTCCGGGCCCGGCTCAACTCCTTCGTCGGACGCGAGGCCGAACTCACCTCCCTCCAGAACGTCCTGCGCTCCCGCCGGACCCGGCTCGTCACGCTCACCGGAGCGGGCGGCTCCGGCAAGACCCGGCTCGCGGAGCAACTGGCGGGCTCGCTCGCCGCGGAACACCCCGACGGCGTCTGGGTCACCGAACTCGCGCCGCTGGACTCCCCGGAGGCGGTGCCGGGAGCCGTACTGTCCGCACTCGGGCGACGGGACACCACCGTCTTCTCGCCCGCCATGGAGGCCCGCCGGGCCGCCGAACACGCCGACCCGGCGGCCCGGATCATCGACCACTGCGCGTCGCGCCGGCTGCTGCTCGTCCTCGACAACTGCGAGCACGTCGTGGGCGCCGCCGCCGCCCTCGCCGATCTGCTGCTGCGGCACTGCCCGGGGCTGACCGTGGTGGCCACGAGCCGGGAGCCGCTGGGCGTCCCCGGCGAGACCGTCCGCCCGTTGGAGCCGCTGCCGCCGGCCCCCGCGCACCAGCTGTTCACCGAGCGGGCGGTGGCAGTACGGCCGGAATTCCGGGCCGCTGACGACCCCGCGGCGGTCGACGAGATCTGCCGCAGACTGGACGGCCTGCCGCTCGCCATCGAGCTGGCCGCGGCCCGCCTGCGGCTGCTCTCCCCGCGCCAGATCGCCGGCCGGCTCGACGACCGTTTCCGGCTGCTGACCAGCGGCAGCCGGACCGCGCTGCCGCGCCAGCAGACGCTGCGCGCGGTCGTCGACTGGTCCTGGGAACTGCTCGACGAGCCCGAGCGCGCACTGCTGCGCCGGCTGTCGGTGTTCGCCGGCGGCTGCACCCTCCCGGCGGCCGAGGCGGTCTGCGGCGAGCCGGCCGAGGACGTGCTCGGCCTGCTCGGGGCGCTGGTGGACAAGTCGCTGCTGGTCGTCGACCACCGGGGCGCCGAGCCCCGCTACCGGATGCTGGAGACCATCCACGCCTACGCCAGGGAGCGGGCCGCCGGCCGCCCCGAGGAGCACGAGCGCACCCTCGCGCGGCACACCCGGCACTTCCTGGACTTCGTCACGGACGCCGAGCCGCGGCTGCGCTCCGCCGAGCAGCTGCCGTGGCTGGCGCGTACCGAGGCCGAGGTGGACAACGTACGGGCCGTGCTGCACCGCGCGGTCACCGGCCGGGACGTGGACACCGCACAGCGGGTGGTGCTGGCCATGGGCTGGTTCTGGTGGCTGCGCAACTACCGGGAGGAGGGCGCCTCCTGGGTGGACCGGACCGCGGCCCTCCACCCCGCCCCCGAGCACCTCGCCGACACTGACCCGGTGTTCTGGGCGCAGATGGAACTCCGGCTGCTGCGCCTCTTCCTCCTCCAGGACCAGCGCCTCGACCGCCACGCCGACATCCCGCAGAACCGCGCCCTGATCGACCGGCTGCTGACCGCCTACCGCGACCCGCATCCGCGCAGCGCCCGTTTCCCCGGCCTGCTGTGGCCGTTCACCGCGTTCTTCCTCGGCAGCTACGACGAGATCCTCTCGCTCATGGACGGTGCCGTCGCCACCACCCGCGCGCTGGGCGGCAGTTGGGAGCTGGGCGTCTCCCTGATGTTCCGTACGCATCTCGCGTTCGATCTGCCCGGCGGCCTGGAGTCGGCAGAGGCGGACGAGCCGGAGCTGGCCGCGCTGGCCCGGCGGGTCGGCGACCGCTGGATGCTCGCCCAGGTCGCCTCCGCCACGGGCCAGATACGCCAGCTCCGCGGCCGCTACGACGAGGCGCGTACGGCCTACGAGGAGGCGCTCGCGCTGACCTGCGAGCTGGGTGCGCACTCGGAGGGGCCGTTCCTGCTGTCCCGGCTGGCCGAGCTCCACTTCGCCGCCGGTGATGTGGACGGTGCCGAGAAGGCGCTGATACGGGCGGACGAACAGGCCGTCGAGTGGGGCGTACAGGACCCGCAGGCCTTCAACCACCTGCTGCGCGCCCGGATCGCGCTGTGGCACGGGAGGCCCGAAGCGGCGCGCGAGGCGTGCGAGGCGGCGCGCCAGGCCGCCGCTCTGGGCACTCCGCCGCCGTATTTCGCGGTGGTGCTCGACGCGTTCGCGGGCCGGCTGGCGGCGGAGACGGGCGAGCTGACGGAAGCACTGAGCCGGTGCCATCAGGCGCTGAGCTTCGGGCTGACGCTGAACTGCACCCCACCGGTGCTGGCCGCCGCCGTGGAATCCGCGGCACCGGCACTGCGGCGCGCCGGCCGCCCCGACGCCGCCGCCCGGCTGCTGGGCGCCGCCGACGCCTGGCGCGGCGACCTGCCCCGGACCGTCCCCGAGCAGGAGGACGTACGGCACACGGCGGCCACTCTGCGCGCCGTGCTGGACGACGCGGGCGCGGGCGGCGAAGACCACCGACACGAGGGTGACCACGACGGCAGGGGCGACGGCGGACATGACGGCACTGGCGACGACGCATCCGGGGCCGGGCAGGGCCGCGCGTACGGCATCGGCCCCGCCGGCGCATACGACCGGGGGCATGCCGACGGCCGCGCCGGAGAACGGGGCGGCATACCCCGAGGCCACCGGTACGAGACCCTGCACGCCGAAGGCACCCGCCTCACCCCGGCCGCGGCCTTAGCCCTCCTGACTCCGGCACCTTGAGGCCGACGGCCCGGCCCAATGCCCCGAAGCCGGAGCCGACGGCCCGGCCCAACGCCCCCAAGCCGGAGATGCCGCCCCTCCCCCGGAGCCGACGGCCGGTCCGCCCCCGAAGTCGGCAGCCCGGCCCCGCACCCCTGAGCCATCCCGCCCAACGCCCCCAGCCCCAGCCGCCCCGCTCCCTCAGCGACAGCTGATCGTCGACCGCGCCCAGTCCCCCAGCGCCACCACGTTGAAGGGCGACGCCGACTCCGTCACCAGCCGCAGCGTCCGGTGGCCCGCCAGCGGTACATGCACCGGCACCGCCGGATGCCCGCCGTGCACCACCGCCGACCGCCACTGCCGCACCCCGTCCGCGTAGACGGAGAAACGCAGCGCCCCCAGCCCCAGGCTGAGATCGTCGATGCCCGCCACGGCGTCGAACGCGGTGCACCGGCGGTTGAGGTCGATGGTCACCGAGGACCGCGCGTGCACGCTCACGCCGTGCGGGTACCGGGTGCCGGCGATCTTCGGTGACCGCCGCTGCCACATCCAGCTGCTCGCGGCGGTGCGCACCTCCGGTGCCCTGCCGTCGCCGGTGAAGTCGCGGTCGAGCGCGTTGAGCCGGTACACGGTCGTGGCGGGCAGCGGCGGCTTCGGCTTCGGTGGCTTCGGCGAGGGCCGGGGCGGCGCGGGCTCGGGGGCCGGGGCCGACGGCGGCGCCGGGCGGGGCGCGGGCCGCTGCGGCGTGCGCGACGGGGCGGCCGTCGGCTCCGGCCCCTGCGTACGCGCCGTAGGTTCCGGCTTCGGCTTCGGGCGCGGACTCCGCTGCGCGCTCCGCTCCGGGGCCGGTGCCGCGCCCGCCGCCGGCGGCAGCGCCGGCCGCGAGGGCGCCGGCCGGTGCGGCGCGGCCGGGGCCGGCTGCGCCGATCCGGCCCGCGGCTGCGTCGACGGCTTCGGGGAGCCGGTCAGCGCCAGCGCCAAAGCCGCGCCCGCCACCACCGTCGTCCCCACGCCGAGACCGACCTTCACCGCCGTGCCCAGCCCCTTGCCCACAGCGGCACCACCGGCACCACCGGCACCTCCCGCCGCACCGGAACCCGCACCGCCCGCGGCCGCCGCCGCGCCCTGACCACCGGCGCCCGCGGCCGTCGCCGCACCGGCACCGGCCGCCGCACCCGCCCCCGCGACACCCACCGCGGCGGCCGCCGCCTTGACGGCGTACCCGGCGGCCAGCCAGCCGATGACCGCGACCGGCAGCAGCGCCCCGATCCGCTGATTGACGTCCTCGACCTCCAGCGCGGCCAGCCGGCACCGGGCGCATTCGTCCAGATGCTTGCGCAGCCCCCGCTCGGCCCGCGTCCGCAAGCCGCCGCGCGCGTAGGCGCCGAGCCGGTCCGCGTACCGCGCGCAGTCGCCGCCGGTCGTCAGCGACTGGCTGACGTGCGCCTGCAGGTACGCCTGCCGCAGGCCCTCCCGGGCCCGGTGCGCCAGGACGGCCGTGGCGTTCGCGGTCAGCCCGAGCAGCGGCGCGACCTCGCTGGGCGACTCGTCCTCGACGGTCGTGTGCCACAGCACCGTCTGGTAGCGCTCGGGCAGGCTGCGGAACGCCTGCACGGCCATCGACTGCTCGGCCTCGTGCAGGGCGCGCACCTCCGCGCCCAGGTCCAGGGTCGCCTTCTCGCCCGGCGCGGCGGTCGCGGTCACCGCGAACACCGCGAAGTCCTCGACCAGTTGCTCCCGGCGCGCCGTCTTCGCCCAGGAGGCGGCGACCCGGCGCACGGTCGTCAGCAGATACGCGCGCACCGCGGACTCGGGGCCCGCGCCGCCGCGCACCGCCTGCAGGGTGCGCGCGAAGACCTCACCGGTCAGATCCTCCGCGGTGTGCACGTCCCGGCAGCAGTTCCGGGCGTAGCGCCGGACCGCCTCGGCGTGCCGGCGGTACAGCTCCTCGTACGCGCCGTCGTCCCCGGCGCGCAGATCGGCGAGCAACTGGGCATCGGACGGCGGAAGTCCGCCGTCCGCGGGAGCGGCGGCCGGGCCCGCCCGGCGGGAACGGTCGCGCTGCGGCGGCACGCTGGGTCCCTCGTCCGCCCGGTGGCGGGCGCGGTCGTGCCGCTCGCCCGGCCCGCCGGCCGTGTCCGGCTTCAACGGCCCGGCCTGACCGGGAATCTGTCCGGACGGCGTCCCTCCGGCCCCGGCCTCGTCCACTCCGGCCTCGCCGTCGCGCCGCCCGTCCCGCCCGTCAACACCCATCTTCGAGGCCCCCGAAGCCGCCGTCACACCGGAATACCGCGCCAGCGTGCCACACCACGCCCCCGCGGCCGGGGGTCCTGACCGCCATCCACTCATCCGGGGTGCCTCCACGGACACCCGTACGGGCATGCACCCGTCCGGGCCATCCCGTGCAAACGGGCCACGGTCTCAGCGGACCGTACGCACCGCAGGGGTCGCCAGCGGCACTCCCGGGCGCCGACCGACGGCGACCAACGCGCCACACGCTCCGCAGCCCCACACGAGCCACGGCCTCAGCGACCCCGGACGAGCACTCTCCGCAGCCCCGCACGAGCCAGGGGCCTCCACAGCCCCGTACGAGCCACATCCTCAGCGACCCCCACACGGGCGACACTGACTCCACGGCCCCGTACCCGCCCCGAAGGACACACGAGGCCCGCGCCTCCCCGACCACACCGTCGTGCCGGCCGGCCCCGCCCCAGGGGCAGACCCCGCGATCGGGTCCACCCTGAGGCGGGGCCGGCCGTGGAACTCATCCGACGGGCCGCGACCGCAGCCCTTCCAGCAGGATTTCCAGCAGCCGCGCGGAGGCGGCCTGCTGGTGGCCGGGATCGGGCAGCGTCGGCGCGCCCGTGGCGATCACTAACAGGATGTCGGCGACCGTCACATCGGCGCGCAGCTCACCCGCCGTCTTGGCGCGCTCCACGAGCCGCCCGACGACCTCCAGCAGCGCGCCGGCACCGGCCATCTCCTCGTCGGCCTGCGCCGCCCCGGCCGGCTCGCCCTCCGGGGTCTCGCGCGGGGCGACCAGCCGGAGATCGACCGGGACCCCGTCCGTGCCGGGCGCCATCCGCTGCTGCGGCACCCGCGCCTCGCTCAGCCCGTCCGGCACCCGGGGCCCGTCCGCGCCCTCCGACGCCTGCTCCGCGGACCGGTCGGTGTCCGCGCTCGCCCGCAGGATGCCCGGCGGCAGCAGCCGTCCGGCACCCGAGGCGACCGACGTCCGCAGGAAGCGGGACAGCGCCGACCAGGCGTCGTCCTCCTGCCCCAGCGCCGTACGCGCCTGGTCCGTCAGCCGTGAGGTCTCCTCCTCGGCTATGCGGCGGACCAGCACGTCCTTGCTCGGGAACCGGCGGTAGACCGTGCCGACGCCGACCCGGGCCCGCCGGGCCACGTCCTCCATGGGCGCGCCGTACCCCAGCTCGCCGAACACCTCGCGCGCGGCGCGCAGCACATGTTCCAGATTGCGCTGGGCGTCCACCCGCAGCGGCGTGCTGCGGCCGCCCGTCCCCGTCCGGGCACCGTTGCTCACCGCGGCGCCGTTGCCCTTGCCGTGGTGGGCGCCGTTGGTTCTGCCGTGCTCCTTGTCGCTCCCGGCGCCGTCGGAGGCCTGTGCCATCGCGACGGTGGTCGGCCAATGAGAGCCCTGAATATGCATAGTGATCCCCCGGTAATGTCGTCTCCCCCCGGAGACTCCCCGCCCTGACAGTCAGGGCGTACCGATGACAGGGTGCACCCCAACGAGGTACGAACATAGTTGAGCCCGGGTCAAGAATGAAGGGGGCGTTCCGCGCAATGCGCCCCCCGATCGGACCAAGGGGGCCGATCCACCAGGATTGCACCCCGGCGCTTTTGCCGTCATCCCCCCTCTGACCAGGGAAGCTGCGCCTCCGCGCGCGGAACACGCCGTTCCGTCCCCAAGGTCGCGGCCGGTCATACATTTCGACGGGCCTGTGGACAAAGGCGCTCCGGCGGTGCGTCATGGAACAGTGCTGTGCTTTCCCGGGGGTGCAGCTCCCGATGGTGGCCGCGCCGCCGGCCGCCCTCCGGATCGGTGCCGCCCGGGGCCTGGTCGACACCGCGAGGAGAACCTCTGTGAAGACTGTGTCTTCGAACGACGTGACGCGCATTCTCGTTGTCGGCGGCGGCTACGTGGGGATGTACACCGCCCTGCGGCTGCAACGGAAACTGAAGCAGGAGCTGCAACAGGGCACCGTCGAGATCATGGTGGTCGACCCCGAGCCGTACATGACCTACCAGCCCTTCCTGCCCGAGGCCGCGGCCGGTTCGATCTCCCCGCGCCATGTCGTCGTACCGCTGCGCCGGGTGCTGCCGCGGTGCAAGGTCGTCATCGGCGAGGTCACCGCCGTCGACCACGGCGACCGCCGGGCCACCATCACCACCCTGGCCGCGGAGGAGACCGGCAACGGCGCCATCGAGGTGGAGTACGACGAACTGGTCCTGGCGCCCGGCTCGGTCTCGCGCACCCTGCCCGTCCCGGGCCTGGCCGACGTAGGCATCGGTTTCAAGACGGTCGAGGAGGCCATCGGCCTGCGCAACCACGTCCTCGCCCAGCTCGACATCGCCTCCTCCACCCGCGACCCGGCGGTCCGCGACGCCGCGCTCACCTTCGTCTTCGTCGGCGGCGGCTACGCGGGAGTCGAGGCGCTGGCCGAACTGGAGGACATGGCCCGTTACGCGGTCCGCTACTACCACAACATCCAGCCCGAGGACATGAAGTGGATCCTGGTCGAGGCGACCGGCCGCATCCTGCCCGAAGTGGGCCCCGACATGGGCCGTTACGCCGTCCGTGAGCTGCGGGCCCGCAACATCGACGTACGGATGGAGACCCGGCTGGAGTCCTGCGAGAAGCGGGTCGCCCGGCTCAGCGACGGCTCCCGCTTCCCGACCCGGACCCTGGTGTGGACCGCGGGCGTCAAACCGCACCCCATCCTGGCCGCGACCAAACTGCCGCTGAACGCCCACGGCCGCCTCCAGTGCACCCCCGCGCTCCAGGTCGACGGCGTCGACCACGCCTGGTCGGCCGGTGACGCGGCCGCGGTCCCCGACCTGACGGCGCCGGCGCCCGCGGGGCCCGACGAGCCACGCGCCCTGTGCGCCCCCAACGCGCAGCACGCCGTCCGCCAGTCCAAGGTGCTCGCCGAGAACATCGCGGCGGCGGTGCGCGGCGGCCCGGTCCGGGACTACGCGCACAAGTACGTCGGCTCGGTCGCCTCGCTCGGCCTGCACAAGGGCGTCGCGCACGTCTACGGGCGCAAGCTGAAGGGCTACCCGGCGTGGTTCATGCACCGCGCCTACCACCTCAGCCGGATCCCGACCTTCAACCGCAAGGCGCGGGTGCTCGCCGAATGGACGCTGGCCGGCCTGTTCAAACGCGAGATCGTCTCGCTCGGCTCGCTGGAGAACCCGCGCGCGGAGTTCGAGCTCGCGGCGGGGACCGGACGTCACAACGAGGCCAGTTGACGCGCCGTACCCCGAAGAGGTGACGTTTCGTCAGCCCCGGGAGCGCCGGAATTTCCGGAGGCCGGAACTCCACGCCGGCGCCCCGACGTCTGACGGATGTCCGTCCGGTCGGTCACACTGGACGTGTGACCATGGGTGGGCTCGTATCTGCAAAGAGTGACAATCACGAGGATTCTGGACGTTTGCTGTATTCAGCACGAGGGCGCCGAGAGCGTCCCCAGCCGACCCTTGCCCGGCCGCCGGCCGGGAGGTTCCGCCATGCCGACGGCCCGATCCCGCGCGACGCGAAGTAAGAGGTACCCCTCCGTGATCTTCACGCGCTGGAGCGCCAAGTTCCCCGGCACCCAACGGCGAGCCGCCGCCCGGTCCGACCGCGCCGCACCCCGCCCCGGGACCGGCACCCCGTCCGCCGCGGCCCCGGCCCCGTCCGCCGTACCCGCGACGGCCGACGGGACCCCCGCCGCCCCGTCCGGCGCGACCACGGGCTCGGTCCCCGCGGCCCGCGCCGAACACGCGGAACCGGCGCCCTCCCGGGACACCGCCCCCGCGGCCCTGCCGCCCACGGTCGACGCCCTCTCCGTCCACGACATCCTCGGCACCATCCCCGCCCTCGTCGCCGTGGTCTACGGCCCCGAGCACCGCCTCGCCTACGTCAACGGCGCCTACGCCGGCGTCTTCGGCCCCCGCCCGGCCGGCCACACCGCCCGCGAGGCCCTTCCGGAGCTCGACACCCTCGGCCTGCTCCCCCTGATGGACCAGGTCCTGCGCAGCGGCAGACCGCGGACCGTCAAGTCCCGCAAGGTGCCCGGCGGTGCGGGCGGCGACCGCTCCCGCGACGGCTACTACACCTTCACCTGCACCCCGATCGAGGTCGCCGCCAGCGGCCCGGCCCCCGACCCCGAGGTCGCCTGCGTCGCCCCGCACAAGGGCGTCCTGGTCTTCGGCGCCGAGGTCACCGACCAGATCGAGTCCGCCGAGCGGCTGCGCGCCAGCGAGTCCCGCCAGCGCGAGGCCGCGGTCACCCTCCAACGCTCCCTGCTGCCCCAGGAACTGGAGCAGCCCGACGACCTCCGCGTCGCCGCCACCTACCAGCCCGGCGGCACGGACGCCGCGGTCGGCGGCGACTGGTACGACGTCATCACCCTCGGCGCCGGCCGTACCGCCCTGGTCATCGGCGACGTCATGGGCCGCGGGGTGCGAGCCGCCGCCGTCATGGGCCAGCTGCGCACCGCGGTCCGCGCCTACGCCCGCCTCGACCTCCCGCCCCACGAGGTCCTGCAGCTCCTGGACGGCCTGGCCGCCGAGATCGACGCCAGCCAGATCGCCACCTGCGTCTACGCCGTCCACGACCCGAACGAGGGCCGGCTGGTCTACGCCTCGGCCGGCCATCTGCCCATTCTCGTACGCGACGCGGACGGCACGGTCCGCCGCGCCGCCGAGCCGACCGGACCGCCCCTGGGCACCGGCGGCTGGCTGCACACCTCCGGCTCCGTCCCCCTGGGCCCCGGCAGCAGCGCCGTCCTCTACACCGACGGCCTGGTCGAGCGCCGCGACAAGGACATCGACCACGGCGTCGAGGCGCTGGAGCGCGCCTTCGCCGGTGCCGCCGGCGCACCGGACATCGTCTGCGACCGCCTGCTGCGCTCGCTGGGCATCACCGCCAGCCACGACGACGACGTCGCCATCCTGGTCCTGCAGCACCCCGAACGGACCGGCCACGACGCGGAGCTGTTCCACAACGCCGCCCTCGAACTCCACGGCGGCACCGAAGCGGCCCCGCGCGCCCGCGCCTTCGCCTCCGGGGTCCTCGCCTCCTGGCGCTTCCCGACCGAGCTGCACGACCTCGGCGTGCTGGCCGCCAGCGAGCTGGTCGCCAACTCCCTCCAGCACGGCACCCCGCCCATGAGGCTGCGCTTGCGCCGTACGGACCGCCGGCTGATCGTCGAGGTCACCGACGGCGACGACCACCTCCCGCGCCGCCGCCGCGCCGAGCCCGTCGACGAGGCGGGCCGGGGCATCTCCATCATCGCCACCATCGCCTCCTCCTGGGGGTCGCGGCGCACCCCGGGCGGCGGCAAGGCCGTCTGGTGCGAATTCGCGCTGCCCCGCGGATAGCGGTGTGCCGCCGGCCCGTCCCATCGGACGGGGCCGGCGGCACACCGGAGCGAGTGGTCCTCTTCTCCACGGACCGGGCGCGGGGCTCAGGCGCTGCAGGCCACGGCTTCGGCCTCGGCCGGCACTCGCGCCGCGGGCAGCGACGCCACCGCGCGGTGCGGATTGTCCTGCGCCGGACGCAGCATCCGCCCCAGCCACAGCGACAACGCCGTGATCCCCAGCGCGCACACCACGAGCATCCCGATGTACGCCACGTACATCCCATGCCCCACCATCAGCGCGCCCACGGCCGGACCGACCGCCAGTGCCAGCTGCTTGACCAGGGCGAACGCCGAGTTGTACTGCCCGATCAGGGAAGCCGGCGCCAGATCGGCCACCAGCGGAGCCACCGTCGGCGACAGCATCGACTCACCGATACCGAACAGGGCGTACGTCGAGATCAGCAGCGTCGTGGCCACCACCTGCGCGCCGTGCACCAGCCCGGACAGCCCGGCGGCTATCCACGCCACCGTCCAGACCATCCCGACCAGCGCCATCACCCGGCTGCGCCGCCGGCGCTCGACCAGCTTGAGCACCACGAACTGCGCCGCCACGATCGCCGCCGTGTTGGCCGCCAGCGCGATGCCCAGGCTGGCCGGCGGTATCCGGGTGACCTCGGTCGCGTAGGCCGCCAGCCCGGACTCGAACTGCCCGTAGCAGGCGAAGAACAGCACGAACCCCAGGACGCACAGCCACACCATCCGCCGGTCGGCGAACATCGCCCGCCAGGCACCCTTGGCCCGCTCCTCGGTCGGCACCGCGTCCTCGACCTTCGGCGCCCGCGGCAGCCGTACGGTCGCCACCGCCGCGCCGAGCACCAGGAACATCGCGGCCTCGATCCCGAACAGCCGCACAAAGCTCGACGCGTGCGACTCGTCGACCAGCAGGCCGCCGACCAGCCCGCCGACGCCCAGCCCCAGGTTGTTCAGGAAGAACTGGGTGGCGAACGCCCGTGACCTGGTCAGCGTCGTCGAGCACCACACGATCATCGTCGCGAGGGCCGGCTGGATCACCGCGATACCGGCACCCAGGGCGATGGCCGCCGCGATGACCAGCGGCTCGGTGGACGACAGCCCAATGCCCAGGGACCCGATGGCGGCGGAGACCGAACCGACGACGGCCACCGGAAGGGGCCCGCGCCGGTCGATGGCACGACCGGTGAGCGGCAGGACGACCAGCGCGGCCACCGCCAGCATGGCGAGCACCGCACCCGCGGTGCTCGCGCCGAGATCCCGCACCTTCGCCACATAGACGTACAGATACGGAACGGTGAAGCCGCTCCCGAACGCACTCAGCGCGTTCCCGAGCTGGATCCGGCGCAACGCGGCGCCCATCGCGGTGGTCACACTCACCTACCTAGGTCAGGTCATCTAGCGGATACGGAGACGAACCGGGAGAGCCGGCACAGACACCAGGGCAAGATCCGTCCGGGACCGGACAGTCTCACCCTGAAGACTTCAACTCTAAAGTTCGAAGTTAAAGAGTACATGCCGAAGAACTTCAACGCCAATGACTTCCATGTCATACTGCGCCGCATGCCTGAGCCCTCAGATGCGGCCGCCGGCGCGGCCGAGCCGAGCCTCGAGGAACAGATCGCCGCCTACCAGCGCGAATTCCAGGACCTCGACCCCCAGGTGGAGCAGGTCGTCTCCGCTCTCCAGCGCCTCAACCGACGGATGAACGTCGCCTACGGGCGGCAGACCGCCACCCTCGGACTGAGCAATGCCGAGTGGGAGGTCCTCAAAGCCCTCGTGGTCTCCGGAGCCCCCTACGAGCTGGGCCCCGGCGAACT